>JAUXXQ010000155.1 GCA_030684815.1 Methylobacter sp.
AGTCATTCAAAAGTTTCTTAACAAACAAGTTGGGAGTAAAACAGCTTTAGCTGTTTTACCGCCAATAGCTAAAGCTATTGGACTCCAATGTAAATGTTAAAAGAAATAGGCTTACCTACTTACCAGTGCTTTATCACTCAATGTTCAAGTTTTTAATTCTTGAGTTTAAAGAATCCTGATAAATCAGGTTCTGCAATTATTAAGAACTATTACCGGTTATCCAAATCTGTTGATGAACGCTAATCGCGACTATAGCCATAATAAATTGAACATCAATTATCAGTGATTATCCGTCTGATCTGTTCTTTCCGTGTTCTATTTTTTTCACTGAGTAATTACGTTATTAGTTTATTGACTTTGACTTCGGCTAGGCGCAGCACCTGATCGCCGAACAGAAAACCTTTGCGCAGTTCCTCAATGACGATGCCGTTATCGAGTTTGGCATCATGGGCGATTTCAACCGCCGTCATGGTATGCGGGTCGAGCATTTTGCCGGCACAGTCTATCGGCACCACACGATGCCGCTGCAACAGTTGCTCAAAACGCCGTAGGGTCATGGATTGGCCTTGCTTAAAGGCGTCGATAAAATCGACGTCCTGTTTTTTAGAATGGTTAAACAGCGAGGACACCGGATGATAGCTTTGCAATACGCCAAAACCTACGCTCAAGCGGTCATAAATATCGACCAGTTCCAACAATACAGCGCGCAAAATTTCATCACGCTGTTGTTGTAACTGTACCTGATGCCCGGCGAGCACATCGCTAAGCGCTTTGTTATCCGACTGAATGGCGCTGAGTGCCTCGCCTAGCGTATCTAGCGTGGTTTTAAAATGCCGCGACTCGGCTTTGACTTCGGCTTTTAAACCGGCCATTTCGCCAAGCAAAGTCACCAAATCCGGTGGCGCCTCGCCGTGCGCCTGCTCCAGATCGGTCTGTTCCAAATAGCTTTGGAACTCTTCCAGCAAGCGTTTTTTTGTATCACTCATTGTCAGGCCTTTATCCATTCAGGCGCGGCGATGATGCATGTTTCATCATCAATGCTGGCGCACAATAATTTATTAAATTGCCCGGCGCTGACTGATGGCAAAGGCCCTGCACTAAAAGCATGGTCGAGCAGGCTATCAAAATCGGCTTCCGGCAGTGTAAACAACGCATAGCGGGTACGGCAGCCCAGGTCTTTAATGGTCTCATAAGCCAGCTGTATCTGCTGGAATTGCTCATGATAATGATCCGGCGGAAACTGCTTAACTTTTTGCAAATAAGCCTGTTTGATCTCGACATCGGTTGCCAGTTCGTCAACATCGAGAAGGGTGTAAGGAGTTTTCATCAGCATTAACCTTGATTAAAAAAATGGAAAAGGCGGCGTTTTCGCACTCGGTTCAAAACCGCACTCCTTAAGGATTTTCTCGGCGGTAAGCCCAATATCTATGCCCAATTCATTAGCGGCATGTAACATTAAAATGCCAAATAATGCGTTCGGATTTAAAAAAAGATTAATGGCATCTACATTGGGTGGCAGTAATTTACCCAGTATTTTCATTGATTTTTCGGGCGAGTTTTTGCCCATAAAGTCCTCTATTCTTCGTTGCAATTTTTCGATCAGGTCTGCAGGTAAATGGCCGAATAAATCCATCGGCGATTTGTCATACATATCAAAATCGTCTTCGTCTTCATCCTCGTATTCGTCATCAAAAAAACCGCCACCAAAGGCTTGCTGTGCTTGATAAGCGCTGTTAATAAATTTACTAATCAGCATCGCCGCACGATGATCGGATTGATCGGATTGATTGGTTTTTTTAAACTGCTCTTCAAGCTGATAAATATTAAAACTTGAGCATTGCTCGGCTTCTCCATCGACTTCCGCGTAAATCTTATAAAACACCCAAATCGGCTTAGGCCATTTGGGCAACGCAATTTTCACGCAATGGCGCAACAATTCAAAATGTCCGATGCTGTCTAAACATTCGCACAGTGTCAACATCAGCTCTTCTGCGTAATTTTGCTGTTTAACCGATTGTTTGAGTGCCGACTTTATTTTTTCCAGCGCCTTATGCAAGATTGCCTGACTGCTCTGCGCATCGCCTTGGTATTGCAAAATCAGCTGAACCAAGCGGCTTATTTCCTGAGCCGTCAATAGATGCTTTTTTTCCAGCGGCGGCAATTCTTTGATAATAGACGGTAGCGTCAAACCCAGCAGCAAGGCTTCCATGATCACGCAAAAATGTGTGCATACCGTGCCCTCACCCATGCTTTGTGCGCTGCTCACGATTTGCTGCAAGCCTTGTTGCTTATCTTCTGCCTGCATCACAAAAAAACCGCGTACCAGTTGCGCCTGGATTTGATAGCGTTTGCCGATCAGCAACTTTTCCGCCTGCTGAATTTCCTTGTCGACCAGATGGAATTTTTTGGTTTTAATCAGTTTTCGCGCATGAGCCAAATGGCTGGTAAATAAAACCTGTTTGGCAAAGGTATTAACCGGGTCGATTGCCAATATCGCCTGTGCAGATTGGGTTGCCTTTTTAAAGGCTTTACTGGCGGTTGCCGCCTTAATCGCCAACGTCAAGAAATCAATATCCTGCGGAAATTTTTTAAGGCCTTGCTCCAGCCAATGCTTATGAACATCAGTTTGCCCCCCTTCATTGTCGCAATGCTGAAGAATACTTAAGTAGACGTCGCGGTCGGTCGGGTCATAATTCAAGCTATCTATCAGCCATTGCATGCCTTTTTTGGGCGTCTCTTGATATTTGGCGATATGGCGCATAATCAAGGCAATCTTAAATGCACCGGGTTCACCTTGTTTTTTCAGCAACGGAATGGCTTGTTTCCAATAATACTCAGCGCCATAATAATCACGCTGCTGTTCGCAATTTAATGCCTGCAAACGGAGCGGCTCAAACCCATCCAATACGCCAAAGTGCTTGGTAAAATCACGCTGTCCGGCTTCGTATTTGACTAACCCCAGTGCGCAGTAAGCCTTAGTTGATTCCAATCCAAACAGCTCACGATATTGAATGGCGCAGTTAAACTTGATTTTGTCGGATAAATGCCCTTTTTGTTTAGCCAACAGCTCCAGCAGTTCCGCCTGTTTTTTACTGAATTTTTTGATGTCAACGACAATGTGCCGCTGTTTATAGTCGTATTGCAGCAGCTCATTGACCAGCGCCGCGCCGCTATATGTCGTTGCAAGCAATAAGGCGGCCGCTTGCTGATACGGGGAACTGGCGGGGATTTTTGCTAACAGCGCTTGCGCCTGTTCTGGCGATTTGGGCAAAATCAGCGCGGCCTTCAATAAGGTGCGGAAATCCCGGAACGCTGAGCGAAATGGCAGTTGTTTTAAAGCCTGCTCAATGTCTTCCATTTGGTCATGTTGATGAGCCCCAAATGCCGCCTTGACTTGCTCAATAATCGGCACATGGCTGATCTTTTGATAAGCTGCTAACGCCGACCTGACTAAACCTAAATGCGTTATGAAAACCGACTCTTTCGGCAGCAATGCCTCAAATTCTGGCTTTTCGCTAATAATCAGCAATCCCAACAAGCTGGCAAGATCAGGGTAAAGTTCGTCCAACTGCTGCGCCGATAACTGGCTTAAGCAGCTTTTAACCTTGACCATGTTATTGGTTTGCAACAGCCAACTGATATAAGAGTCATAACCTTGATACGGCGGCTGGGCATTTTGCGCATAATTTTCCCACAACACCACTGCCTCTTTAAACATGCCCTTGTCTACAAACGACAGCGCCCGCTGGTAATAACAGAACGCCAAAGCCTGTTGCCAATTCTTATTGTCGCTCTGTTTTAACAACTGCTTATACAGTTCAATGGCCTCCTTATATTGCCCGGCTTCTTGCTTAGCCAGCGCCTGCGCAGCAACAGAAGCACTGTCGGCGTTTTCAAGCTTAGATTTGACGGGTATTTTTTTCTTCATAACAAACAGTTTCCTGCGCTCAGTGTAAATAATTAAGGTTTAGGCTGTTCCGACAGACCTTCCCAAGGCGTGTACAAGCCCTCGACATTGACCCCAAACATGTCCAAAACCCGGCCCACAGTTTCATCGACCATCGCCGCCACCGAATCCGATTTGCTGTAAAAAGCAGGCATCGGCGGGAACATGATGCCGCCCATTTCGGTCACGCTCGCCATATTGCGGATATGTATCAGGTTTAACGGCGTTTCGCGGGGCATGACGACCAAACGGCGGCGTTCTTTTAACACTACATCGGCCGCACGCGAAATCAGGTTATCGCCAAAACCGTGCGCCACCGCCGATAAGGTTTTCATCGAACACGGCGCGATAATCATGCCTTCGGTCTTGAAGCCGCCGCTGGAAATGCTCGCGGCAATGTCATCAATGCCGTGGGTGACATCGGCCAATGTTTTTAATTGCGCCCGGGTCATATCCATTTCATGTTTTAAATTCACCAAACCTGCCGATGAAATCACCAAATGCGTTTCCCATTGTTCCTGCGCCTGCAAAACCTGCAGCATCCTGATGCCATAAACCGCGCCGGTCGCCCCGGTCATCGCGATGATCAAGCGTTTTTTTTGATTCATGTCTATTATTTTATATTGCACCACGAAGGACACGAAGAAAAACAAGCTAAGGCCATTTCCTGAAAAGAATAGTCCTAAATAATTGTCCACGAAAGGCACGAAAGCCACGAAAAAAACAAAATTTTCGTGGCTTTCGTGATAAGCGCGGACTCTAGTTTTCTACAGACCAAGATCATCTGGGGCATTCTTTCTCGGAAATCACCTAAAAATTTCGTACCCTTCGTGCCTTCGTGGTGATATGTTTTAAATTAATCTGCGTTGAACGAGATTACTCCCCTGCCCTGACATCAAACTCAATCTTCCAGCGGCCCTGATCTTTTTGCGATACCGCCTGCAATTCCAGTGTACCGACTTCAGTGACGGCGGCGCACAAATGCACCGGCACTACTTCGCCGGGGCGGCGGCCTTCTTCCGGCAGGGTAATTTCAATCTCGTCCAGTTCGTCCAGTTCTTCGTCCGTCCAATAATCCAGCCGGGTGCCGACTTTATCTTCACGCCGGGTATTGGACGCGAAAAAACGAAAGCGCACCGGCTCGCCAATCACCAGACCAAATTCATCATCGGGCAATTCTTGCTGAGTGCCTTCTTCCATGCCGAACGGGGCAATGCACAAGGCTTGGATTTCCGGCGCCATGCCGGGTACGGCGGGCATCGCGCTTTCTATGCCGACATAATAAGAGGCAGCTGTGCCGCCTTTAATGCGCACACCTTTGCCTTTACGCACATAGCCATAATAGGCAGCGCCACGGGCAACCGCCAAATCCAAATCGGCGCCAGCCAATAAGCGGGCATCGGGCGCTTGCTCGGCTCCCAACCATGAATTTAACGCCGCCATTAAACGCTCGGACAAGGCGTCGGCTTTTAACACGCCACCGTTAAATAACACCGCCGAAGGATGCAAAAAAGTCGCATGTTCGGGCAGGTTAATGTCGTCAAGCTCATCAGTCGCGCCTTGCTGTTTCGACAAAAACGCCGCCAAATGGCGGGTAATGGCGGCATCCTGGGCATACGGCAAACCGGCGGTTCTCAAGCCGGTGCGCGGACGGCTGACCGGTTTGTCGCTGACTGACACTTTCGGCAAGAAACCTTCAACCAAGACGCGGTTGACTTCTTCGCGGGTCAATTCGCTGCGCAAAGTGCCGCCGATTAACGACGATCCCCGGCTCGCAACCACCAGCGGAATGGTGTCTAGCTCGTTATTAGTAAACAGCTTTTCTTTGGCATCGCGGCAACTGTGGGTCAGTGCCTGAATCTGCCACGGCTCCAAACGCTTGCCGCCTTGTTCCAGCTTGGCTTTGACGGTATAGGCCAAGGCCAAGTCCATGTTGTCGCCGCCCAATAAAATATGTTCGCCAACCGCAACGCGGGTCAGTTCGAGATTGCCGTCTTGCTGGGTGACCGCAATCAACGACAAATCGGTGGTGCCGCCGCCGACATCGATGACCAGGATAATATCGCCGACTTTGGCATCATTACGCCAATCGCCGTGGCTTTTTTCTATCCAGCTGTATAGCGCCGCTTGCGGTTCCTCCAGCAAAATGGCCTGCCCCAGACCGACAGCGCGCGCCGCTTCAACGGTCAATTCGCGTGCCGCCGGATCGAATGACGCCGGCACAGTAATGACCACGTCCTGTTCGGCTAACGGCGCATTCGGGTGGAGGCTTTTCCAGGCGTCGCACAGATGTTGCAAATAAGCGGTGGTGGCCTGAAATGGCGAAACGCGCTCGACTTCTTCAGGCGCTTCAGCCGGTAAAATAGGCGCTTTGCAATCGACACCGGCATGACATAACCAGCTTTTGGCGCTGGAAACCAGGCGTATCGGCGTTTTACTGCCCATATTGCGGGCGATTTCGCCGACCAGAAAATCCGGTTTTGCCGTCCAGGGTAAAGACGTCGAATCTGCCGCCAGTTCCGCTTCATGCGCTTGGTATAAAAACGATGGCAATTGCTGTTTGTCCTCGACCGAACCGGGCGAAGTCAGTTGCGGTATCGCCATCACTTCCGGCGAAAAACCGTCATCATCGATATGGTCAAGGTCGGCGTAAGACAGCACGCAATGCGTGGTGCCCAAATCGATGCCGACCGAAAAGCGTGTGCCCGATTGCGCGGGTTCAGCCGCAACCGTCTGCTCTGGCTGGGCTTCCTGCGGGGCTTCTTCCTGTTGATCTTTCGGCTCCTCTACTACGGCCACCTCTTCTTTCTTGGCTGATTGCAAACCAAATAAATCTTTCATAATTCCACCTCGGCTGGTGCCACAATTGCGGCATTATGCCCTGAAGTCAGTTTGGGCAATCTGATGCCGGTCACTTGCCAGCCCTTATGCACCAACGTGCCGGTGAACGGCGCTTGGCCAACGATGTTGCCGGTCAGGCGCACGGCCGCCGCGTCAAAACCCGCCAGCAAGGTAATTTTGCTGCCTTCGTGTTCGCTACGCACCGTCGCCAGCGTAAAATGTTCATCAAGCGCTTTTTTGCAACCTTCATGCACGACACGCGCCGCCACGCCAATATCGGCATCGCTGAACGCGGCAATATCTTCTTTAATAAAATCGATAAAGCGCGCTTCTTTTTGCAGCAAGCCCAGCAACTGTAAAGCCGCATCCGGCGTGGCCTCTTTTAACACCACCGGCTCCGGTGCCGGCGCCTGCACGATTTTTTCAACCTCGACAATTTTCTCGACGACTTTAATAATCGGCTCAGGCGCCGGTGCGGCAGGCTGAATGGCCGGTTTTTTCCGGCAACGCATCAGGCTAATCACCATGGTCAGCAACAGCACAATCAGCAGCAGCGACAACAGCGCGACCGTGCCCGCCAAACACACATGCCACAAATCGAACGTAGTCGGTTTTAAGGATAAATCAATTGCATAAGTATTCATGTCAAAACTCTTTTAGTTATTATTGGCCGGACTTACGTGCGGCTTCGTCAAACATCATGCTTTGCAGCACATTACGGGTGGTTTGCATGCGCATCTGTTTTAAATGGCGGTCGGCGACAACTTCAGGCACTTTTTCCGCCAAATAAATATCACGCATCTTTGATAACACCGCTTCACATTGTTTTATGATGGCCTCGGTTGCCTGACGGCTGCCCTGCCCGCGATAAACCGGCTTTTGCATTTCATCACTGACGCACTTTTTATATTGATAGCCGCCGTCTTGAATTTTCTTAATAGTGGCATCGGATAAGGTGGTATTTTGCCATTCATTTTTGGCTTCATCGGCAAACGCTGCAGTGGCCGTTAATAAAACCGTTAACAAAAGAATTTTTTTCATGGTATGTCCCGATAGAGGTTAATGAAACGCTGATAATACGCGAACGGTTGAACAATAAATAACCGCAGACCGTGAAATTGACAATGCGCCCGATTTTTTAAGTTTCAAGGGGATGGCTAAAAGCTGATGATTTGAAGCACTCAATTTAAATAAGGCTATTTCCTGAAAAGAATAGCCGTAACTACTCGCCCTATGCTAAAAATAATTGGGCTATCAACTTAACGCGGGACAGACCTTCTAGGTTTTTACTGGAGCCGCTCCCGACTGCTCCAGCACTTCCGCCATCCATGGCAGTCGAAAAACCTGGAAGGTCTACTTCGACATGCTTGTCCCGCTTTAAATGGGAAGCCAATAATTGAATGGAACACGGACACCAACAGTAGGCGCTTTAGGCGACACAGATGGGACGGGTTTACACAGATTTTTTATACTGTGCTTTTATCGGTGATTATCCGTTTAATCCGTACCATCCGAGTTCTATTCTTTTTTGCTGAGTAGTTACAGTAGATTCAAACGCAGCAAACTAACCGATAAGTTCCAAGCCGCCCATGTAAGGCCGTAACGCTTCAGGAATATGAATGCGCCCTTCGGCATCCTGATAATTTTCCATCACCGCAATCAGGGTTCTACCCGCCGCCAGACCAGACCCATTGAGCGTATGCACCAACTCGGGCTTGCCAGTATCCGGGTTGCGCCAACGGGCTTGCAGGCGGCGCGCCTGAAAGTCTTTAAAGTTGCTGCACGATGAGATTTCCCGGTAAGTGTTTTGTCCCGGCAGCCACACTTCCAGATCGTAGGTTTTAGTTGAGGAAAAGCCGGTGTCGCCTGCACATAACAACATTCGGCGGTAAGGCAGCTTGAGTTTTTTCAAAATAGCTTCAGCGTGGTTGGTCAGTTCTTCATGCGCCGCCGCCGAATCTTCAGGTCTTACGATTTGTACAATCTCGACTTTTTCAAATTGATGCTGACGAATCATACCCCTGACATCGCGGCCATAAGCGCCAGCCTCGCTGCGAAAACACGGGCTGTGGCAAACGAACTTAAGCGGCAGGTCTTTGGCTTCGATAATCACGTCCCTGACGATGTTGGTGACCGGCACTTCGGCGGTCGGAATCAAATATAAAGCCGGATCGTCGCTGGCCTTGAACAAATCCGCTTCAAATTTTGGCAACTGGCCGGTGCCGCGCAAGCTGTCGGCATTGACCAAAAAAGGCACATAAGTTTCATTGTAGCCGTGTTCGCTCGTATGGGTGTCGAGCATCAACTGAATGATGGCACGTTGCAAGCGCGCCAGCGGGCCGTTCAATACCACAAACCTTGCGCTGGCGATTTTCGCGCCCAGCTCAAAATCCATGCCTATTTTTGCGCCTAAATCGACGTGGTCTTTCGGCTCAAAATCGAAACTCGGAATATCGCCCCAGCGGCTGATTTCCAGATTGTCATCTTCGCTCTTGCCGTTCGGTACCGATTCATCGAGCAAATTGGGGATGCCTTCCATTAACTCAGTCATTTTGGCCTGAATATCGGACAACTCGGTTTCGGCAGCCTTTAGTTCGTCGCCCAAATGCTGAACCTGATCCAGCAGCGGCTGCACGTCTTCGCCTTTGGCTTTAGCCTGGCCGATGGCTTTTGAACGGCTGTTGCGTTCGTTCTGCAATTCCTGGGTCTTGACCTGGATGCCTTTGCGCCGGGCTTCCAGCTCGGAATAATAGTCGGGGTTAAAATCGAATGAACGCCGGTTGAGTTGTTCCTTAACAAAATCTAACTCGGTTCTGAATAAACGTGGGTCTAACATGACTGCGTAATTACCTTTAAATTAAAAATATGTAGGGCACGCTGTGCGTACCATTAACCACCGAAAGGTACGCACAGCGTATCTATCGGGTTGCCGCGACAGTTGAAAAGCGCTACGCATAGCGTACCTACTGGAATGCTGGGCTAGACGTTTTTTAGCTTTTTGATTATGGATTTTGCCAAATTTTCGTTGATTTCATTATGTCGTGGTACGGGTTGTGATTGTTTGGTTTGCGGATTAGTGTACCAATCATGCCGTCCGCCATTACGAACAAGAACACAGCCCATCTTTTCAAGAGTCTTAATTAAATCGCGTCTATTCACTCAAGCAACCAACAGCTCTTCAACTTTGCGAATATAAGGAATTTGGGCCGACTCAATATCATTTAACAAATCTTTCAAATTTTCGATAAGCTCTTGTTTAGTCATACCCTGAGTTTGATAATCAGGATATTCGTTTAGAAAACCAACAAAAAAAGAATCGTCTTGCCAAAAGGTAAATTTAATTGTTTTCATAAATAAACTCTCTAAATAAACATACCAGCGATACGTGATTGCCGTGCCGCCTTCAGGGCACGGTATAGCAGTTTGCTCTGTACACGATCACCTTCGACCACATAGATTGTCAATCTGTTCTGTATTGCTCAGAGTTTGTTGACCAATTATGAGCTAAAGCTAGCTCATCCTCCACGACCAAAACCGGTATCGCACTGCTTTCCAGCACTGCTTGGGACACTGACCCGACCAATACTTCATCCAGCGGACGATGACCGCGTTTGCCGATGACGATCTCCGCCGCATCATTATCTTGAGCGCTGCGTATAATTTCCTCAGGCACAGAACCATTAGCTATGACAAATCGATAACGGATATCTGCCAGAATTCGTGTCGCCTGATGGCGGAGTTGCTCACTCCCTTCAGGATCATCTATCCGAATAACATGAAGTACGACCACCTCGGCATCGCTGCGCCGGGCTAACTCCGCCGCTTTGGTCAGCACTTGGGTCGCCAAGGCAGAGGTGTCGACGGCTGCCAGCAATACAATCCGCCGCAACACCGAAACTTTGGTAGGGTCAACCTCACCCCGCTCCAAAAGTTTTGGTGCCAATAAAGGGGTCGACCAAGCCCCAAGCGGGGCTGTTACCAAAATCGAGAGCGCTGCTATGGCAAGAATCGTTTCACCCCCGTCTATGCCTAGGGCCAAAGGAATTGCACCGATCGCTGCCTGCACCGTTGCCTTAGCGGAATTCCCAGGGAGCAAAAATAGCCGCTCTTTCCACGTCCAGTTACTGCCTAGAGTTGAGAGATACCAGCCAATGGAACGCCCGGCCAAAAGACCTATTGCCAGTACGGCTAACCCAATCAGAAAGGTATTACCGAGTACTTCAAGCTGAATACTAGCCCCCAACAGCACAAAGAGAATGATCTCAGCAACCACCCATAAACTGTCAAAGCCACTGCGTAATCGTCGCGCTAACGGCGCATCCATCTCAATCATGAAAAAGCCAGTCATCATGACCGCCAAATAACCAGAAAACACAGGAAAATCTTCCGCCATGACGACCAGCAACAGGGCAAAACTTGCGGCAACCAACGCATCCTGCACTGCATTTTGCGTCCAGTTTTGCTTGGCTAATAATGAGACCAACAGGCGAGCCGCAAACCATCCCAGCAAGACCCCTAAACCAATTTGGAGAATGATTTGAAGCGGCAGCAATTGCAATGGGGTTAGGGTTAATCCACCCGGCAAGGTTATTCCCACCGCAGCACTTTGAGACAAAAATGCCACCAGTAAACTAAAGACCAGTAGCAGCAAGACATCGGACAGCGCACTTCCGGTTAATATGGCATCAGGAATCCCTTTCTTAACTCCCCATCCTAGACTCTTTAAGCGCAACATCCCAGGCACGATAACGGCGGGAGATTCCGCACCAATAATGCAACCCAGCAAAAGCCCCGTGGCAAAGTCAAACTGAAGCAGCCACATCGAAGCAAACGCAATGGCGATCGCCTCACAAGCTCCAGGAAAAAAGCCCAATCGCAATGCTACGGTACCTTGCTGAGCCAGCTTTTCCCGATCAAGCCCTAAACCAGCCTTCATTAAAATCACCATGACGGCGATCATGCGCAGGGAATCTGCTGCGCCTAAAACCTCTGGCGCAATCACATTTCCCACATGGGGGCCCAGCACAACGCCAACCAACGCCATACCTACCAGTGCAGGAACTCGAAGTCGTCGGGCAATTTGCCCAACAAAAAAGCCCATCAACAAAATCCAGATAATACTTTCTAACATAACGTCATATTGTGATTGAATTGGTTAATCAACGTGACTTGTAGCGATAGATTTGCGTCAATCCATGCATGTACACCCTTAACCTTGCGCTACAAGTCGGAACAGTAAGAGCCATCGCCATCATTTTTTTCTTAAATCATCCCTGTGCCGACAGTGGGAAGAACTTGGCATCTATTTAAAATAGATGCACATGCTAAAAAAATCTGTGTAAATTTGTCTTAGGCTATTTCCTGAAAAAGAAATACCAAAAATTGTCCACGCTTAGCGCTTAGCACGAAAAAACACGAAAATTTCGTGGCTTTCGTGTTAAGCGTGGACTCTATTTTTTACAGACCATGATTATCAAGGAATGTTATTTCTCGGAAATCGCCTTATCCGTGTTCTATTTCTATTTTCGCTGAGCAATTACCATAATCTAAAATTTAATGAAGTACTCGCGGTAATAACGCAGCTCTTCGATAGATTCGACAATGTCGTTCAAGGCCTGATGCGAGGATGCCTTTTTAAAGCCTTCTTTGACTTCAGGCGCCCATCTCGCGGCCAATTCTTTCAGCGTGGAGACATCAATATTGCGGTAGTGAAAATAGGCTTCCAGCGCTGGCATATAGCGGTATAAAAAACGCCTATCCTGACCGATGCTGTTGCCGCACAGTGGAGAGGCATTTTCGGGAATCCATTGTTTGATAAACGCCAGCGTTTGCCGTTCGGCTTCCGCATCGTCAATAGTCGATGCCTTGACCCGTTCGATCAAGCCGGATTGTCCGTGGTGCTGCTGGTTCCAGCCATCCATTGCCGCTAACGCCGCATCAGGTTGATGCACAGCCAAAACCGGGCCTTGAGCCAGAATATTCAAATCTTTATCGGTAACAATCGTAGCAATCTCGATAATCAAATCGGTGTCGGGATTAAGCCCGGTCATTTCAAGATCTATCCAGATTAAATGCGATGAATCCTGCGCCATTTATCGATTCCGTTGTATTGAAGAGGGCGGTTAGTGTAGCATTGGCTCATGTGTACGTCTAACTCTTAAACTTTGAACAATACCGCTTATGAATAGCTTTACCGTCGTCTTTTTAATCGCACTAACCCTTTCTTTTTCGGTGCAGTTTTGGCTGGCCAAACGACATGCCGCTTACGTCGCCAAACATCGTGACACGGTGCCCGACGCCTTTAAAAACACCGTGTCTTTAGACGCGCACCAAAAAGCCGCCGACTACACGCTGGAAAAAGCCAAATTGGGCAATATCGACAGCATCGTCGGTCTTGTCCTGTTGTTATTATTGACGGTCGGCGGCGGCATTAACGCGGCGTTTGAATTTTGGACAGCCACAGTGCAATCGCCTTTGATAGGCGGTTTGGCCGCAGTCGCCAGCGTTTTTCTGGTGATGACGTTGTTTGAAATCCCCTCTAGCGTTTACCAGACCTTTGTCATTGAAGAAAAATACGGCTTCAACAAAAGTACCCCAGAGCAATTCATCAAAGACCAACTGCTGCAACTGGTTTTGGTCGCCGCCATCGGCCTGCCCTTGCTGGCGTTAATCTTGTGGGTCATGGACAGTATCGGCTCATTGTGGTGGTTATGGGCCTGGGCCATATTGATCGGCTTTTCGCTGCTGATGAGCTGGCTTTACCCTACCATGATCGCGCCCTTATTCAACAAATTCACACCGATGGAGGAAGGTTCGTTAAAAGACCGGATTCAAGGCCTGCTGGCGCGTTGCGGCTTTAGCAGCCAGGGCATTTTCATTATGGACGGCTCCAAACGCTCAGGTCACGGCAATGCTTATTTCACCGGCCTTGGCAACAACAAACGCATCGTGTTTTTCGACACCTTAATCAACTCGCTAGATGACGAAGAACTGGAAGCGATACTGGCGCACGAACTGGGTCATTTCAAATGCAAACACACGATTAAAATGCTGATTGCCAATGCCGTAATGACCTTGGTCAGTTTCGCAGTGTTAGGCTGGCTGATTGGCGAACAATGGTTCTATAACGGGCTGGGCGTCGCACAGCCGTCCCATGCCGCCGCCTTGTTGCTGTTTATGCTGGTATCATCGGCCTTCACCTTTTTCATCCAGCCTGTCATCGCCTATTTTCAGCGCAAATTTGAATTTGAAGCCGATAACTTCGCCTCAAACCATGCTAAAGCCGAAAAACTGATTAGCTCACTGGTCAAGCTGTATGAAGAAAATGCCAACACCCTGACGCCGGACCCGTTATATTCCGCCTTCCATTACAGCCACCCGCCTGCGGCCATTCGTATCGCCAACCTGGAAAGCCAAATACGTGTCTGAGTTAATGGAAGGCCTGGTTATTTCCCATTTAGGTCAGGGTATTGCGGTTGAACACGGCGAAAAAATTGTGTTATGCCAAACGCTACGCAAACTTGACACCGTCGCCGTCGGCGACCGGGTGTTATGGACGCAATCTTCACCTGACCAAGGCCGCATAGAAGAAATCCTGCCCCGGCGTTCGCTGTTAATGCGCCCGTCCAGAAACGGCAAAATCCGCCCGGTTGCCGCTAACATCGACACCGTTTTTGTGGTCTTTGCCACTGAACCTTATTGCGATTTTTTGCTGGTCGACCAATATCTGGCGATTTGCGAAAACCGCAATATCGACGCGGCGCTGGTGCTGAACAAAACCGATCTGGCGCAATCGGCAGGCATTGAAAAAGAGCTGCAAGATTACACCCAGCTCGGCTACGCACTGTACCGGGTCAGTGCCACCGGGGCCTCGGGATTGGACGATCTGAAACGTGCGTTAAAAGATCAGGTCAGCATTTTGGCGGGACAATCCGGCGTCGGTAAATCCTCGTTGACCAACGCCATCATTCCCGATAAGGAACTGAAAACCAACACCATTTCGGAAACTACCAAACATGGCCGCCACACCACCACGGCGGCAACGCTGTATCACCTGAATGATGGCGGCGATTTGATCGACAGCCCCGGCGTGGCCATTTTCGGTCTGGCGGGACTATCGGAACAGCAGCTAGCTTACGGCTACCGCGAATTCCAGCCCTTAATTGAGCAATGCCAGTTTAAAAACTGCCGCCACCTGGTTGATAAAGGCTGCGCGGTGCGTCCCGCCGCCGAAAACGGCGACATTTCGATGACCCGTTATCAGCGCTTTTTAAAACTTAGGGAAAAAATGCCGACGGCATAAAGAACGGCTTAGGCTATTTCCTGAAAAGAACAGTTCTAAATAATTGTCCACGAAAGCCACGAAAAAACACGAAATTTTCGTGGCTTTCGTGATTTTCGTGGACTTTGTTTTTTTATAGCCCAAGATTATCAGGGGGCATTCTTTCGCAGAAATCAGCTTATGCCCAACTATCCGCAAACGCCTGATAGGTTAGCTGAATACCCGTTTTTAGCGGCATGCGCGCCGCCCAGCCCAATTGGCGAATTCTGGAAACATCCAGAACCTTGCGCGGCGTGCCGTCAGGTTTGCTCGTGTCCTGTACGAAACGTCCAGAATAGCCGATGACCTCGGCAATCATGTCCGCCAGCGTACGAATAGTCAGGTCTTCGCCGGTGCCGACATTAATTAACGGACATTGCTCGGCCTGAGTCAGCGCGTGATAACGCGGCTCATCCAACGCCGCCAAAAACACCAAGGCATTGGCCAAATCATCGACATACAAAAATTCGCGTTTGGGCGTACCGCTTCCCCACAGCACCACTTCGGCAGCAGCGGCCATTTTTGCTTCGTGTATTTTGCGTACCAACGCGGGCAGCACGTGCGAGTTATTCAGATCATAATTGTCGCCCTGCCCGTAAAGGTTGGTGGGCATTGCCGCCAGCCATCTGGTGCCGTATTGCCGGTTGTATGACCAGCACATTTCAATACCGGCAATTTTGGCCAACGCGTAGGCGCGGTTGGTCGGCTCCAGCGCGCCGGTAAGCAAATAGTCTTCTTTGATCGGTTGCGGACAATCGCGCGGGTAGATGCAGGAACTGCCCAAAAATATCAGGCGCTTAACATTAGCGGCGTAAGCGGCACGGCAGACATTGGTTTCAATCAGCAGGTTGCTCATTAAAAAATCCACCGGATAGCTGTTGTTGGCATGAATGCCGCCGACTTTAGCCGCCGCCAGGAACACTATGTCAGGGCGTTGTTGCTGAAAAAACTGCAAGGTGGCGGCCGCATCTTCCAGGTCTAATTCGGCATGACTGCGCCACACCAGATTGGCGTAACCTTGCCGTTGCAGTTCGCGCACAATGGCGCTACCTGCTAGACCTTGATGGCCTGCAATATAAATTTTGCTGTGCTTATCTATTTTCATACTTTTCAGCTCGTTTTAGGATGCCAATACCCAGCAATAAAACCAGCGCGCCCCACAATAAACTTGGCACCAGCCAAAACCAGTTTTGGTAAAAAGTTGCGGGAGGATTTTTCAAGTAAGGCACTTCGTATAAGCCTGTCCAAGCCTGATGTATCGGCGAACGCTCCAAGATTTCTCCCGATGCCAGCGAGACCGTGGAAATGCCGGTATTGGTGACACGCAACACCGGACGCCTAAATTCGACGCCACGCGCCAGGGTCATGTACATGTGCTGGTAGGGTTCCTGCCAAGTGCCGTACCAGGAATCATTAGTGACATTGACGATAAACTGCGCGCCGAGCTGCGCCAGTGAACGCGAAAATTTCGGGAACAGGCTTTCGTAACAGATTTGAGCGCCCATTTTATAGCCGTTCAGGTTCAGTAATTCACTCGGGCCGTGGCCTCGGGCGAAATGTCCGGTAGGTGGCAGCCAGTTGCGGATTTCGGGGAACCATTGTTCGCCGGGGATGTATTCGCCGAACGCCAGCAAAATCGATTTGCTGTAATGCGGCGGCACGATGTCGCCATCTTTATTTAACACAAACAGGGAGTTGGTGATTAAGCGGGTGGCTTCATCGATGCTGTAAGCGCCGGTAATCAGCGGCAGTTGGCGCTCGCGCAAAAATTGCGCCAGCGCGACGGGGTATTCATCGGCTTTAAATTGCTCGCCCAGCAAGGCTGGGAATGCGGTTTCTGGCCACAACGCGAAGTCGATTTTTTCATTTTCATGAGCTTTGAGCGCGTTATCGGTCAGCGTCAGATGGCGGCTGGCTATTTCATTGCCGTAGCCTTTGCCTAATTCGGCGGCGAGTTTTTCTGAGTTTTCAATATAAGCCTGAATCATCAGCGTTTTAAACGACGCATCGGGTTGCGGCAAGCGGTTTTTAAGCCATAAGCCGCCGACATTCAGCAGCACAAAGCCGGCCACCACGGCGGCTAAGATGATTTTCCCTGAGTTTTGTTTGCGTTGTTCCCAGGCGTGGTAAAGCGGCAGGTTGCATAGCAATGTGGCAGCGCTAAGGCCGCTAAAACCGATGATTTCAGCCCAATGGTAAACCGGAATATTGGAACCGTACCACGAATAACCGAAATTCCAGTCGAACAGGGTCAGCGAGTAGGCTTCGCACAGGATGGTGATCAACGCCATTAATCCTAGCGAAAGCCGCTTTGACCAGTTGAATTTTTGCTGCCCCCAAAACCACAATACACCGGCTATCGGTACAAACAAATGGGCAATCAAGCCGTAAACTATCATGCCGATGACCGCTATCGGCCAATCCAGATGGGCAAACTCATGCAGCAGGTAAGTGACCCAATTAAAGCCGATCAGCGTGAACACGAACGCCGTGACCATACCGCCCAGCAACACGTCTTTTAAGCGGGTTTGCCGGCTCCAAAAAAGCCATAATGGAATGAAGCAGAATAAAGAGGCCCACGGCGGGAATGGGATGTAGCTGGTGCCGATGAAGATGCCGGATAAAATGGGCAGTCGGTAGGCTTTAATTATGTTGAGAATGCTGTTCATGTTGTATGCGGGGTGATTCATACCGCTGGAGCGGTACGGGATGCATTCCCACGCTGGAACGTGGGAACGATAATGAGCTGAAGCGCTTGAACGATAATGACGCTGAAATGTGAGTGCGATGATTTATGTGCTGGAATGTGAAAGCAATGGCAAGTTATATATTGGAGAGCTTTCTGGGCGAGGGAACACTCGTTTAACTACCATGAATTTCCGCATGTAAGGCGCGGTATTCGTCGCTTAACTTATGGTTGGGCACATAATGTACCAGCGGTTTTGATTCAGAATGTGATTCTCTGACTTTAACCGAAGGCGAGATCATTGCAGCCAGTACCGGCAGGCCTTCGGCAATCAGTTCTTCAACCAATTGACGCGGTAAGTTAGCTTGTCGTTGATACTGGTTGACGATGATACCTTCAATCTCAAGCGCTTGATTATGGTCGGCTTTAACTTCGGCGACGACCTGCATCAGTGAATACAGAGCTTCTCTGGCGAAGGTGTCGCAATCGAAAGGAATCAGGCATTTTTCGGCGGCGATTAATGCGGACTGGCTGTAAAAATTCAGAATCGGCGGCGTGTCCATGTAAATTTCATCGAAGCCTTCCAGTTTTTCCAGCGCTTCTTTTAATTTAAAGATTTTCATCCGCGATTCCAAGCGTCCTTGCAAAGGTTCAAGCTCAGGATGCGATGGGATGACAAACAGGTTGGGAAACTGGGTTTCGTGAATGGCGCCTTCAAGACCCGATCCGGTTGTGCCGCCGCCAAACAGGGACAAGCTGAGGCAATCCTTAAAGAAGTGGGCAATGGTTTTGTCGCTGTCACTGACCTTGCTACCCAGCAAATATTGCGTTGAATTGCCCTGAATATCGAGGTCGATGACTAAGGTACGCTTGCCTTCAACTGCGCTGATGGCGGCCAAGTTGCAGGTAATAGTCGATTTGCCGACGCCGCCTTTCTGGTTGAAAATGACTCTGCGCATGTTATCCCCGTTAAATCAAATAGTTGAAAATCGCATTATAAGGCTTGGTCTAACAATATCAAATGCGGATAAAAGTTTTGCCGTGGCATTTAGGGCAATCGGGAATTTCACTGGGCGATTTAAAGGCGATTTCTTTGCCGCAATCGTCACAGGTAAACGTGCCCGGCACAGTGATGTCGCCGCTATGGTAGGTATGCGCTTCGGCTATTTGTCCAAGTCTTGCCAATTCCAGACGGGTCTTGTCGGCCAGGCTTAAAAAAGCATCCAAGGTGAAGTTTTCAATCAATTCGATGTCGAATTTAAACCATTCCGATAATGAATCGTTATCTTCCTGAGCGGATAAACCTTGAGCCGCATGCTCAATATCGCGTTTAACAAAACCCGACACTTTATCCAGTTCGTCGCGGGTCAAATCGCTGTCTTTGCCGGTTTTTTCTTTGGATATTTCCAGCGCTTCGGCAAAAGAATGCAGCGTGTCTTCCATGGTTTCATGAAGATGCCGCATAAAGTCGGAATAGGCAGCGATAAGTTTGTTTTTATTCATAGGGTTTAGGCTCCTGAAAATGGCGCTTTAGATTTAAGCAACTGTACGGTATTCTAACGCTTTTGACTGGTAAAAGACGAGAAGGATGCAAGAAAATTATAAGCCGCTGGCAATCGAGCAAGAAGTACAGGCCGCCTGGGATGAATCAGGTGTATTTATCGCCAGGGATGGTGTGTATGCCGCAAACCTGCCGGGAGCAGATGCGGCGAATGCGTCGGAATCTTCTACACAGGACAAGTATTATTGCTTGTCGATGTTCCCGTATCCCAGCGGCAAGCTGCACATGGGACACGTCCGCAATTACACCATCGGCGATGTAATCAGCCGCTATCAGCGCATGTTGGGCAAAAATGTGATGCAACCGATGGGTTGGGATGCATTCGGTTTGCCGGCAGAAAATGCGGCGATGGAGCGCGGCGTGCATCCTGCCGACTGGACTTACAGCAATATTGACTATATGCGCGACCAGCTCAAGCGCTTAGGGTTCGGCTATGACTGGAGCCGCGAACTGGCCACCTGCGACCCGTCTTATTTTAAGTGGGAACAATGGTTTTTTCTAAAGCTGCTGGAAAAAGGTTTGGTTTATAAAAAAACGGCGCCGGTCAACTGGTGCCCGAATGACATGACGGTTTTAGCCAATGAGCAGGTCATCGACGGCTGCTGCTGGCGTTGCGACACTCAAGTTGAGCGCAAGGAAATCGCCCAGTGGTTCTTGAAAATCACCGCCTATGCCGATGAATTGCTTGCGTCGCTGGAAACGCTGGACGGTTGGCCGGAACAGGTCAAGACCATGCAGGCCAATTGGATAGGCCGTTCCGAAGGTGTGGAGATGGATTTTGCTGTGCCCGGTTCAGAACCTGTCAGCATTTATACCACGCGCCCCGATACCTTGATGGGCGTGACTTATCTGGCGGTAGCGGCGGAACATCCGTTGGCGCTAAAAGCTGCCGAAACGAATGCCGACATCCGCGCTTTTATCGATGACTGCAAAATGATGGAAACGTCGGAAGCGGCGATGGAAACCATGGAAAAACGCGGCATCGATTCCGGCATCAAAGCGCTGCATCCGATTACTAGAGAACAGGTTCCGGTATGGATTGCCAATTTCGTATTGATGGGCTACGGCACCGGCGCGGTAATGTCGGTTCCGGCACACGACCAGCGCGATTATGAGTTTGCACTTAAGTATGGCATCGCGATTAAGCAAGTGATTTTTGCTAAAGACGGTCAGGGAGATGATTGTTCGGAGCAGGCTTACACCGTAAAAGGCGTATTGAAAAATTCCGGCGCATTTGACGGCTTGACCTCGGAACAGGCATTTTCTGCGATTGCCGAAGCGCTGGAAAAAGAGCAAAAAGGCCAACGCAAAACCAATTTCAGACTGCGCGACTGGGGCGTTTCCCGTCAGCGTTATTGGGGCGCGCCGATTCCGGTGATTTATTGCGACGACTGCGGTACGGTGCCGGTTCCTGAACAGGACTTGCCGGTGGAATTGCCCAGAGACGTGGTGCTGGACGGTTCGCAATCGCCGCTGGTTGCGCATCCGACTTTCTCCCATACCACCTGCCCTAAATGCGGTAAAGCGGCGCGCCGGGAAACCGATACCTTCGATACCTTTATGGAATCGTCCTGGTATTTTGCGCGTTTCGCCGGCAACAACCCGGACAAGATGATTGATGAAAGCGCCAAATACTGGCTGCCGGTCGACCATTATATCGGTGGCATAGAACACGCGATTTTGCATTTGTTGTATGCGCGCTTTTATACCAAACTGCTGCGCGATGAAGGCCTAATAGTCTGCGATGAGCCGTTCAAGAAGCTGCTGACCCAAGGCATGGTGCTGAAAGATGGCAGTAAAATGTCCAAATCCAAAGGCAACACGGTTGACCCGCAAGGCCTGATTGACCAATACGGCGCCGATACCGTGCGCTTGTTCATCATGTTTGCCGCGCCGCCTGAGCAATCTTTAGAATGGTCGGACAGTGGCGTAGAAGGCGCGTTCCGATTTTTGAAACGGTTGTGGAAACAGGCTTATCTTCATAATGAGGCCGGTGGTTCAACTAAGCCGCTGGATAAACAGTCATTAACTACCGAGCAACAAGCGGTGCGCCGTCAACTGCATCTGGCGATTCAAAAAGCCACCGACGATTTCGGCAGACGTTTCACTTTTAATACGGTCATCGCCTCGAATATGGAGCTGATCAACACACTATCCAAATTCACTGATGAATCCGACAACGGCAAGGCAATCCGGCAGGAAGTACTGGAAGCCATTGTGTTGATGCTGTCGCCTATCGTGCCGCACATTTGCCATCAATTGTGGCTGGATTTGGGGCATCAGCAAGCGGTAGTCGGCGCGTCATGGCCGAAAGTTGACGAAACGGCTTTGGAGCAGGACACGCTGGAACTGGTGCTGCAAGTCAACGGCAAATTGCGCGGTAAGATGTCGGTGTCGATAAGCGCATCTAAAGATGAAATAGAGGCAATGGCGCTGGCAGATGAACAAGTCCAGCGTTTCATTGACGGCCAGCCGGTCAAAAAAGTGATCGTGGTGCCGAAAAAATTGGTTAATATCGTCGTTTAGATCAATCGGGCTCAAGGGCTACTTGAACCTTGAGCCAGTTTATCATCACTAGAGGAGATTGTGTGTTAGCAAAAAAAGCAGCCATATTGGTTATGGCTTTGTTAGTGGGTTCTTGCGGCTATCATTTGCGCGGCGCTTTCCAATTGCCAGAAAATATGAAGTCTGTTTATGTCGAAGGCGGCTCGCCGCAGCTGCGTGAACAATTCAAACGGGTGATGACGTCATCTTCCGGCCAGCTTGTCGACTCCCGTAGTGGCGCAGGCATTGTTATCAAGATATTCGATGAAGATTTTAACCGGCGCGTTTTGTCGCTGAGCTCCAGAGGCAAAACCAACGAATTTGAGCTTTATTACCGCCTGGATTATGAACTTGCCAATGTCGGCGATGCTTTGCTGATGGAACGGCAACCGGTTGAAATAAGACGCGATTATTACAACGACCAGCAGTTTATGATCGCCAAAGATAATGAGGAAACGATGATACGTAACGAAATGTATCAGCAGGCGGTACATACTATTGTGAACCGCGCCAGGGTGGTGTTGGAAGCGGGCGCGAAATAACATGCGGCTTAAGCCCGATCAGCTGGCGGCGGCATTACAAAAAGGCTTAGCGCCGGTTTATTTTATTAGCGGCGACGAGCCCTTGCAGCAAGGCGAAGTCGCCGATGCTATCAGGGCGGCAGCACGCAAAGCGGATTACGGCAGCCGCGAGGTGCTGGTTGCGGACAGCCATTTTTCATGGAACGAATTGACCGAATCGGCCAGCTCTTTGTCCATTTTTGCCGATAAAAAAATCATCGATTTAAGATGGCCGACCGGTTCGCCGGGCACTGAAGGCGCCAAGGCCTTAATCGCTTATTGCGGGCACCTGCCGGAAGATACTGTATTGCTGATCACTGCGGCCAAGACGGCCAGTAGCTCATTAAAAACTCAGTGGTTTCAGGCACTGGATAAAGTGGGCTGCGTGATTCAAGTATGGCCGCTAGACGGACACGACTTAATACGCTGGCTGCAACAACGGATGCAGCGGCGCGGATTGCAGGCCGAAACTGAAGGCATCAAAATACTGGCGTCCCGTATTGAAGGCAATCTGCTGGCGGCGGCTCAGGAAATCGAAAAGCTGTATGTGTTATACGGCGAAGGCTTCTTAAGCAACCAGCAGATTTTCGATGTGGTGGCCGATAGCTCACGCTTCGATGTGTTTAAGTTAATGGACGCTGCGCTGGAGGCGAGGACTGATCGTCTGTTAAAGATATTGTCAGCGCTGAAAGCCGAAGGCGTGGCGGCTCCGGTGGTATTATGGGCGCTGACTCGGGAAGCGCGTGTCTTCATCAAAATCAAGCAGGCATTGGCGCAAGGACAAAATAGAGCGCTGGCATTCAAAAATAACCAAATCTGGGACAAGCGCCGTCAATTAGTCAGTGACGTACTGAACCGGCTAAATGATAACGATCTCAATACGATAATGACTTTAAGCGCAAAGGCAGACCGGCAGGTTAAAGGCCAGCAGTCAGGCGAGGCTTGGGAAACCTTGTTGGCTGTGTGCCTGCTGTTTGCCAAGCGAAAGTAATTTTCAGCGCTGTAAAATAATTTCCAACACCAGCTTGCTGCCAAAATAAGCCAGCAACAGCAAGACAAAGCCGGTCAAAGTCCAGCGAACAGCAGTTCTTCCGCGCCATCCGTAACGTAATCTGCCTATCAGCAAACTGGAAAAAATAATCCAGGCGATAATCGATAATACGGTCTTGTGCGCCAGATGCTGGGCAAATAAATCCTCAATAAAAATAAAGCCGCTAATCAAGGACAGAGTCAGGAAAAACAGCCCGGTACCGAGCATTTGAAATAACAGCGCCTCCATTGCCTGCAAGGACGGCAGTGACTGGATAAAGCGTTTGGGCGGATGGCTTTTAAGCTGCTGGTCTTGAATGGCCAGCAAAATAGCTTGCAACGCTGCAATGTTCAACAGACTGAAAGCAATAATTGAGGCCAATATATGGACATTCATCTGCCAATTGCCGGTGTGTTGCAGCAAGTGTTCTTTTTCAGGCAGATTCAGATCAAGTGCCAGCATGATGGCGGCAATCGGAAAGATAACGATGCCGAGCTTTTCGACAGGCTTATTTAATGTTGCCATCAGCAGCAACAAGGCGACAATTAATGAAACCAAAGTGGCGGTGCTGATAAAACTAAAATTAAAGCCATTGTTCTGTTGAAAATTGGCGGCAACATAGCTAATGTGCGCGGCCACCGCTAGCCATGCCAGATAAAGCGGTGTGCGCTGCTTTTTGTTGTGCTGGGCGTCCCGGATAATCAGCAGGGTGCTGGCCAGATAGGTACAAATTGACAGAGTAGCGAGGATGGCGTTCATTAGCTATTTTATTAGTTTGCGAGCAATAGATAACACCGCAGTCTGGTGTGGGCTTGTTGTCGGTAGGGTATAAATTGCCTTGAGTTTAATGCAAAGGCTTCAATGGCTATGTTAATATATCCGGCTAAATAGTCCTAACGCATTTGTGTTAGCGAGTGGTTTCCTTACGATTTAATAAAGACACTGATATGTTTGATAATTTAACCGATCGATTAAGTAGCACGCTGAAAAAAATTAAGGGTCAGGGGCGCTTGACTGAAGACAATGTCAAAGAAACGCTGCGCGAAGTGCGCATGGCTTTGCTTGAGGCCGATGTTGCTTTGCCGGTTGTTACAGACTTTATTGAACGCATTAAAGCCGGTGCATTAGGTCAGGAAGTTCAGGCCAGTCTTTCGCCCGGCCAGTCGCTAATCAAGCTGGTCCAGGCCGAATTAATTTCGGTGATGGGCGAAGCTAACGAAAAGCTGAACCTGAATGCGGTGCCGCCGGCAGTTATTTTAATGGCCGGTTTGCAGGGCGCCGGTAAAACCACCACGGTGGCTAAACTGGGTCGCTGGCTGAAAGAAAACCAAAAGAAAAAAGTCGGCGTGGTCAGTGCTGACGTTTATCGCCCTGCCGCCATCAAGCAATTGCAGATGCTGGCAGGCGAGCTTTCGCTGGAATTTTTTGACAGCGACATTTCACAAAAACCGGTCGATATTGCCAAAAACGCGATTGACGCAGCCAAAAGAAAATTTCTTGATGTCATCATTATCGATACCGCAGGTCGTTTGCATATCGATGATGAAATGATGGGCGAAATCAAGGAACTGCATGCGGCAATCAATCCGGTCGAAACCTTGTTTGTGGTCGACAGCATGACCGGGCAGGATGCGGCGATTACCGCCAAAGCCTTTAATGATGCCTTGCCGTTGACCGGGATTATCCTGACCAAAGCCGACGGCGATGCGCGCGGCGGCGCGGCGCTGTCAATACGGCATATTACCGGCAAGCCGATCAAGTTTATTGGCATGGGCGAAAAGACCGATGCGCTAGAACCGTTCTACCCAGACCGTATTGCTTCGCGTATTTTAGGCATGGGCGATGTGCTCGGTCTGATTGAAGAGATTGAGCAAAAAGTCGATAAGGAAAAAGCCGAAAAACTGGTCAAAAAGCTGCAAAAAGGCAAATCATTCGATCTGGAGGATTTTCGCGAGCAGTTGCAGCAAATGCTGGAAATGGGTGGCGTCGGTTCGATGCTGGATAAGTTACCGGGCATGAGCAGCATCCCACAGGAAATGAAAGACAAGGTTAATGATAAAGAATTATCGCGCCAGATTGGCGTGATTAATTCCATGACCATGAAAGAAAGGCGCTACCCCGATTTAATTAAAGGCAGACGGAAACAGCGTATTGCTGACGGCTGCGGACAACAATTGTCTGATGTTAACCGCATTTTGAAACAGTTTCTGATGATGCAAAAAATGATGAAGCGCTTCAAAGGCGGCAACATGACCAACATGATGCGCGGCATAAAAAATAATGTACGCGGCATGGGCATGAGGCGGTAATTTTTTGCACGATGGCGGCTTGTTCGATACCTAAAGCGAATGAATGTGTTGTTCTTTACTTATATGAAAAATTGCGTAAAATAGTCCGATTAACAAACAATGACTAATTTTTTTGAGGATCTTAGATGGTAACCATTCGTCTTTCTAGAGGCGGCGCTAAAAATCGCCCTTTCTATCATGTTGTTGTAACCGATAGCAGAAGCGGTCGTGACGGTCGTTATATTGAACGTCTTGGCTTTTTTAATCCGCTGGCACGTGGCAATGAAGAAAAGTTGCGTTTGGACTGCGAACGTGTTGATTATTGGAAATCCAATGGCGCACAGCCTTCTGAGCGCGTTGTAAAGCTGATTAAAGACGCTCGCAAAGCAGCGGCATAAGCCGAGTTGACTGAGCAGCAGATAAGCGTTGGAAAAATTTCCGGCGTTTTTGGTATAAAAGGATGGGTTAAGGTATTTTCCTTTACTGATCCAAGGGAAAATATTTTAACTTATTCTCCTTGGTTATTGAAAAAAGGCGACGAAAGCAAAATACTCAATGTTGTTGATGGCCAGTTGCAGGGCAAGACCATCGTCGCCCAGCTCGACGGCATTAATGACAGGGATCGGGCGGCAAGCTTGATGGGTTGGGATGTTTTTATACGCCAGGATCAATTACCGAAAACCGGAAAAAACGAGTATTACTGGTCTGAATTAATCGGCCTGAAAGTTGAAACCATTGATGGCATTCAATTAGGCGTTGTCGATAGCTTGTTGGAAACAGGCGCTAATGATGTGATTATTGTTCAGGGCGAACGGGAACGGGTGATTCCGTTTTTACAAGGACAAACGATAACAACGATTGACCTCAATGCCGGCATCATTATTGTCGACTGGGATCCCGAGTTTTAATGACGCTGATGCGCTTTGACGTAGTCACTTTGTTTCCGGACATGGTAACAACAGCGGCAAGTTGCGGTGTAACCGGCAGGGCAATCGAACGCAGCATTGTCAGTTTGTCGACCTGGAATCCACGGGATTACACGCACGACAAACACCGTACAGTTGATGACCGCCCTTACGGTGGCGGCCCCGGCATGGTGATGAAGTACCAGCCGCTGCATGATGCAGTTAGCAATGCCAGGCAGGCGGGCTCTGGAAACGCGAAAGTGATTTATTTGAGCCCGCAAGGCAAGCCGATTACGCAGGCTTTGTTATCGGAAACCTGCAGCAGCGCCTCGCAGTTGATTTTAATCGCGGGGCGTTATGAAGGCATTGATGAACGCTTTGTCGAGCTGGATTGCGATGACGAATGGTCTATCGGCGACTATGTCATCAGCGGCGGCGAATTGGCGGCATTGGTCGTCATTGACGCAGTGACCCGGTTACTGCCCGGCGTGCTCGGTGATGACAATTCAGCGCAGCAGGATTCGCACAGCGATGGTTTGCTTGATTGCCCGCACTATACCCGTCCTGAACAAATTGACGGACATACGGTGCCGGATGTTTTATTAGGCGGCAATCATGCGGATATAAAACGCTGGCGGATGAAACAGGCACTAGGACGAACTTGGCAGAAACGGCCGGATTTGTTAAAAAAAAAGAATTTGAGCGCAGAGCAGGAACATTTGCTTAAAGAATTTATTGTGGAGTTGGTTTAAAAATTAAGGTGTGGTAATGAGCAATATTATTGATGAATTGGAAGCGGAACAACTGAAACAGATTCCTGACTTTGGTCCGGGCGACACGGTTGTTGTACAAGTTAAAGTAAAAGAAGGCGAGCGTGAAAGAATTCAGGCTTTTGAGGGTATCGTAATTGCTAAACGTAATCGCGGCTTAAACTCGGCTTTCACCGTCAGAAAAATTTCTCACGGTACCGGCGTTGAGCGTGTATTTCAAACGCACAGCCCCATCATCAGCGAGATCAATGTTAAGCGTCGCGGTGATGTGCGTCGCGCCAAGTTGTATTACTTGCGTGACTTGACCGGTAAAGCGGCACGTATTAAAGAAAAACTTTAATACGGCTGTTTTCACGACACAAAAAAGGCAGCTTTGGGCTGCCTTTTTTGTGTCTGGTTAATCAGCGCTTGAGTTTCATTTTTAGCAATCGCTGAGCAGTTGCATAAGCAACCATTACAGGGCTTGATTGAATGCCGTTTATCATTGAGTGGGTGGAAAAGTGCGAAGGCACCGAGGACGTGGCAAGACTGCAAACCCCGGCCGGACTGTTTGCTGTCCATAGCCGCCAGGGCGTAATCTACCAAACAGACTGGGAGCTGGGCGATTGCCAGCCGCCATCAACTGAACATGAATTAAACCGCTATTGGCAACATCCCGACCCCCCTTTCCGCATCAAACTGCTAAAACAAGGCAGCCTCTACAGAAACCGGGTTTGGGCTGCGCTTTGCCAAATACCCTTTGGCGAAACCATGACCTATTCGGCCCTGGCCAAAAGCATCGGCTCATCGCCCAGAGCAGTCGGCAACGCTTGCCGGGACAATCCTTATGCGTTGTTTATTCCCTGCCACCGGGTCGTTTCCGTATCCGGTATGGGCGGCTATTGCGGTAAAACAGACGGCGATTTAATCGCAGTCAAACATAAATTATTAGCCTTTGAAGCACAGCATAAAACATGAATGCAACTGTTTTGATCGACCAATTTCTCGATGCAGTGTGGGCGGAACAAGGCCTGAGTGAAAACACACTGTCGGCCTACGGCAGCGATTTAAGGATTTTCGCCAAATGGCTGGCAGAAAAACCGATGCTGGACGTTGATGGCGCTGATTTATCGAGCTTCCTGGCCAGCCGCTACGAAAACGGCATAGGCAGCCGGTCTTCCGCACGCATCCTGAGCACATTACGCCGTTTCTACCGTTATTACATCCGCGAAAACAGCATAAAAATTGACCCGACCGCCCTGATAGAAGCGCCACATATTGGCCGACCATTACCCTCATCGCTATCGGAACATGATGTCGAGTTATTGCTGAGTGCGCCCGAAGTGACGAATACACTGGGATTCAGAGACAGAACCATGCTGGAAATGCTCTACGCGACCGGGCTTAGAGTTTCGGAGCTGGTCAACTTAAAATTTGAACAAATCAGCTTTAGGCAGGGCGTGGTCAGGATTACCGGCAAAGGCAACAAAGAGCGCCTAGTACCGGTTGGCGAAGAAGCCATGGCCTGGCTGGGCAACTACATGATACAAGCCAGAAAAAGCATTCTCGGCGAGCGCCAATGCGATTATCTGTTTGTCACCAATCGCGGCGACAGCATGACCCGCCAGGCTTTTTGGCATATCATCAAACGCCATGCCAAAAAAGCAGGCATCGACAAAGAACTGTCACCACACACCTTAAGGCACGCTTTCGCCACCCATTTGTTAAATCATGGCGCCGATTTACGCGTCGTGCAATTATTGCTCGGGCATTCAGACTTGTCGACCACACAAATCTACACCCACATTGCCCGCGAAAGGCTCAAAGATTTACACTCAAAATTTCATCCAAGAGGATAGCCGAGATGACCCAAAACATTCACCCAACCGCATTCATAGCGCCTGATGTATCGCTGGGCGACAACGTGATAGTAGGGCCTTTTGCCGTGATAGAAAACGGTGCCGAAATAGGCGCTGATTGCCAGATAGGCGCCCATGCCGTCGTACATGGCCATGTCAAAATGGGCAGCGGCAATATTTTGCATCCCCATGCGGTCTTGGGCGGCTTACCGCAAGATACCAGCTTTAACGCCGAAACGGTTTCCTGGCTGATCTGCGGCGACAACAACGTATTTAGGGAGGGCTTTACCGCGCACCGGGCGTCCAAAGAAAACGCCGAAACGTGCATCGGCTCCGGCTGTTTCTTCATGAACAACAGCCATGTCGCACATGATTGCAGCATCGGCAACAACACCATCTTCGCCAACAATGTCGCCATTGGCGGCCATGTTGAAGTCGGCAATAACGTGTTCATTGGCGGTGCCGTGGTCGCCCACCAGTTTTGCCGTATCGGTTCTTATGCCATCGTGCAAGGCACCACCGGACTTAATATGGATGTCATTCCTTTCATGCTGATAGGCGGCCGCCCTGCCCGCCATTACAAATTGAATACCGTAGGACTCAGGCGCGCAGGCATTACCGGCGAACGCTACAAAGTGTTGTCAGCGGCATTCCGGCTGTTAAAAAACAAACAAAGTCTGGACGATCTGGAAGAAACGGAAGAATTAAGGCAACTGAAAGACTGGCTGGCAGTTAAATCCAAACGCGGCTTGCATGGTTTTGTTGATGTCTCCATCATCAATTGACATCCTCCCCCAGCTAAAGCACGGGGATACCTGATTACTCAGGAGTGAGTATGTATCTCGCTACTGCCCACTGGTTTCTGCTACTGGCGACATTGTTGCATCGCTCACTTCACAGACTAGCCCCGTCAGCCCGACGGTTGTTTTATACTTTTTAAGCGGTTATTCAAGACCTCGCACTTGTTGCTTGGTTATCGCTGAAAGTGAATTTGAAGCCTTTTAAATCTTAAGTTGCCGTCATGGAGAGAGCCGACAGCGTCCCCTGGTAGCGGTTTTGAGCATAACTAAAAGCGTCGCACTAAACAACAAGCTAAACCATTTTGGGGTTCAGTCTGTTGCCGTGCGAGTCGCTTACATCCCCGCACTAAAGAGACGGGTTTTTTCGCTCATCGGGTAAAACACGAATGCACTGCGCCGGTTTTGAACAAATGTAACTGCTCAGTGGTTGTTAAAAATAATGAATTAGAACGCGGATGGCACTGATACCCTCTGGGGCACAAGTAAAACGGATAATCACTGATTAAAAGCGCAGCCTATTTTAAAAAATCCATGTAAATCCGCCTGATCTGTATTTTCCGCGTTCTATTTCTTTTTTCGTTGAGTAGTTACGAACAAATTAAAATGTTTACCGGCCAGCATTCAGTCTTTTTTCTTGTACAGCATATTGTAAACCTTAAAAAAAAGTATTGAGGCGGCCAGCAACAACGTAATGCCATTGGCAAAAATAATGGCCTTATCGTCCAAATGAATGCCATAAATAAGCCAACACAGCACACCCAGCGTAAAGCTAATGTACATGCCCAATGAAAGCGATTCCGTATCCCTGGTTTTAATCGTCAACATCGCCTGAGGCACAAACGAAGCGGTAGTAAGAGTTGCGGCTAAATAGCCAATTATTTCAGCGCTGATTGTCATAAATAAGGTGGCCTTTAAGGGGCAACTCAACTATAAACCGGGAACCGCGCACACAGGTTGCTGACTTTGTCGCGGACGGTGGCAATGACACTTTCGTCTTCGATGTTTTCCATCACATCACACATCATGTGTGCAATATCAATCACTTCCGCTTCTTTAAAACCGCGCGTGGTGGGTGCTGGCGTGCCGACACGGATGCCGCTAGTCACAAACGGCGATTGCGGGTCGTTCGGCACGGCGTTTTTGTTGACGGTGATATGCGCTTTGCCTAAAGCTGCGTCGGCCGCTTTGCCGGTGATGCCCTTGGCAATCAACGAAACCAGCATTAAATGGTCATCGGTGCCGCCGGAAACCACGTCGAAACCGCGTTTCATAAACACCGCAGCCATGGCTTGGGCGTTTTTAATAACTTGTTGCTGATAAGTGCGGAATTCAGGTTGCATGGCTTCTTTAAAGGCAACCGCTTTTGCCGCGATCACATGCATTAACGGGCCGCCCTGAATGCCGGGGAAGATATTGGAGTCGAATTTTTTCTCCAGTTCCGGGTTGCTTTTGCACAAAATCAAGCCGCCGCGCGGGCCGCGCAAGGATTTGTGCGTGGTGCTGGTGACTACGTCGGCAATAGGCACGGGATTGGGGTACAAACCGGCGGCAACAAGACCTGCAACATGCGCCATATCGACAAACAAATAAGCGCCCACAAGGTCTGCAATGTCGCGGAAGCGTTGCCAATCCCAGATACGCGAGTAGGCAGAAAAACCGGCGACGATGACTTTGGGCTTGTGTTCCAGCGCCAGCGCTTCAACTTGCGCATAATCGATTTCGCCGGTTTCAGGGTGCAGGCCGTATTGGATGGCGTTATAGATTTTGCCTGAAAAGTTGGGTTTTGCGCCGTGGGTTAAATGGCCGCCATCGGCAAGGCTCAAGCCTAAAATGGTGTCGCCCGGTTGAATCAGGGCCATGAACACCGCCATGTTGGCTTGCGAACCCGAATGCGGTTGCACGTTGGCATAATCGGCGCCGAACAGTTCTTTGGCACGGTCGATGGCCAATTGCTCGGCCTTATCGACGAATTCGCAGCCGCCGTAATAACGCTTGCCGGGGTAGCCTTCGGCGTACTTGTTGGTCAATTGCGAGCCTTGCGCTTCCATAACGCGTGGGCTGCAATAGTTTTCGGAAGCGATCAGTTCGATGTGGTCTTCCTGGCGTTGACGTTCTTGTTCAAGCGCCTGGAACAATTCATCGTCGAAACCTTGGATAGTCATTGATTTTTTAAACATAGTGCTCTCTCCTGGATTAATAGTATTTAGTCGATCTGATAGGACGCGGATAGTACAGATTAGACGGATTTACACGGATTTTTTAGGTTGCAGATTCCAAAATAATCCGCTTTATCCGTACCTATCAGTTAAATCCGTGTCATCCGTGTTCCTTTTTATTCAAAGTTATGGCCGAATCAACAAGATTTGCAAATCGGCGACATTGGTGCCGGTTGCGCCGGTCATTACTAAGTCGCCGGATGCTGTTAACGCGCTGTAAGAATCGTTATTTTTAAGTAGTTCAGTTGGATTGATACCCGCTTGCTTCATGCGTTTTAGCGTATTGGGATCAACGATGCCGCCGGCCGCATCGGTGGGGCCGTCGCGGCCATCGGTGCCGCCGCTTAGAAATACCCAGTCACCGCTTAAGCCCTGTTGTTCAGCGGCAATCGCAAACGCCAGCGCCATTTCCTGATTGCGTCCGCCGCACCCGTTGCCGTTTAAGGTTACCGTGGTTTCGCCGCCTGCCAGTAAAGCTAGCGGCTTATTGACGGGCAACGCTTTGGCGTAACTAAGCCATTTTTCGGCTTCTGCTCTGGCCTCGCCGGTTAAATGCTCGCTGTACAAATTTGTTTCGTAACCTAATTTTCGGGCGGCTTCCAGCATTGCGTTGACGCTGATGGTGTTGCTGCCGACCAAGGTATGTCCTGTGGCTTTAAAAATGTCGTCGCCGGGCTTGGGCGTTTCGGCGATAGCGCCCAGCTGGCCTTGTTGCAGGTGTTGCCTGACGGTGTCCGGCACTTGCTGCCAAATGCCTTTGGCTTGTAAAACGCCAATTGCATCGGCGTAAGTCGTATCGTCGGCTATGGTCGGGCCGCTGGCAATGGCGCTTAAATCGTCGCCTACAGGACGTAGGCGAGGGGCGTGAGCAGGAGCGGAAGCTTCGCCTAATACGTCGGATAAAATGAACGCGTGTAAATGGGCGGGAGCCGCAAGCTTAGCCAAACCACCGCCTTTGAGGTGCGATAAATGTTTGCGCACACAGTTAATCTGGTTAATGGTCGCGCCTGAGGCCAGCAGCAAATCGGTGGTGGCTATTTTTTCCTGCAGGCTGATTTGGCCGGCAGGATAGGGAATGAGCGCCGAACCGCCGCCACTAACCAACACTAAAACCAGTTCATTTTGTTGTGCCAGTTGCACCCGTTCGGCAATCCGTTGCGCCGCTTCCAATCCGGCGGCATCGGGCAAGGGATGCCCTGCGCCGATGACATCAACATTATCGACGTTAGTTACATTTTCATAATTGGTAATGGCTATGCCTTTGCCCGCGAGCTTGTCGGCCGGAATCATGTCTTGCGCCGCTTGTGCCATGGCGCAAGCGGCTTTGCCGAATGCGATCAGGTGAACTTTTGCATAACCGTCGAACAGCGCTGGCTCAAGATGGCGCTTAACTGCCCGATACGGGTCGGCAGCCGCTATGCCTGCCTGAAAAATGCTGAGGGCGTCTTGTCTCATCAAGGCTCCAATAGCCCAATGTTACGGCGGTTCAGGCCATGTCCTTGGCCAACGCAAAGATGTTTTCGGCATCAAAAACCTGTTTGTTATCTTCAAACAATTTGGCGATACAGGCGCGGTGCAAGGCCAATTTTAACGAGCCGAAACCGATAGCGCCCCAGATAATTTTGCCGCTGCGCAAATTGCCTTTGTCCATCACGTCGGTGCCGCCGATACCGAGAGGCGGCGTGGCGTTGGCGTCGGCCATCATTTCAATGTGGCTGTTGTGTTGCCATTGTTCGGCGCTAAGCAGTTCTATGCCGGCCGCGCCGGTGGCGAAAACGATGTGGGCGTGTTCAATGGCTTTGGCGCGCGCCGCGTTATCGACCGCTTCAACCGGAGTCAGTTCTACACCAAAACGTGCTTTCATATTGTTGCAGGCATGAATGACGCGCTCTATTTTGCGCCCGGTGATGGACACTTCCGCGCCTTCCATCGCCAGCATGGCGGCGGCGCGCTGACCGACCGGGCCGGTGCCGGCAAGCACGACGGCGTTTTTACCGGCCAAAGTGCTGCTTGAGGCCATTTTGGCAACAGCGGCGGCGGCGGTAGTGTTGCTGCCGTTGCTGTCGAGCATCACCGACACTTGAAAGCCGGGGAAAAAATGTTTTTGCACCGCAATAAATAAGGCTTGCCCTGCCACCATATCACTGCCGCCGACAAAAATGGCGGTATTTTTTTTATCCTTGGGCGCACGGGTAAATATGGTGCCTTCTACCAAAGCGGTAATATTTTCCGGTGTTAATCCGCCATGCCCGATGACATGATCGGCGCCGCCATCATAGGCGACAACGGTATCGAAAACTGAGGGGTGCATGTCGGTATCAAATTGGAACAACAGTTTTTTCATTAACTCACTCGTGATGGATTAGTTTGCTAGAAATACGGGCATCAAACCGATCCATTATACTGGATCTCTGTACATGACAAAAATCAAACCTTTGACATCCTCCCCAGCTAAATCAAGGGGATTCCTGATGTGAATCAGGAGTGGGACTGTATCGCTACTGCCCACTGGTTTCTGCTGCTGACGGCATTATTGCACCGTTCACTTCACAGACTAACCCCGTCAGACCGACGCTTTTTAAGCGGTTATTCAAGACCCCACACTGGTTGCCTGGTTATCTCACTGAAAGCGAATTTGAAGTCTTTTTAAAACGTTAAACTGCCGTCATGGAGAGAACCGATAGCCTCCTCTGGTAGCAAGAGTCGATTTTAGCACGATGGAACAATTTAACACGATGAGAAATACGAAACTGAGCCACTTACATCCCCACCCTGAACAGCGGGATTTTACGCTACTCGTGGATAAATAGATTCAATATTATCAATTACTTGCAAAAACGACTGGTAACTTCTCATTAGTCACAGGTAACACCTTGGAAATCGGTTAAAATACGCGAATGGATTCACTCAAGCCACAATTGCCCAAGATTAACGATGAAGACCGTACAGCGCGGGTCGATGTACTGTTGGAAATACTTGCGGAAAAACAGATAGACCGGTTAGAGCAGGAAATACTTAAACTCAAGCCCTGGTCGAGTCGCCCGAGGGAACTTCCCCCTCAGGCGCTCACAGAACCGTACGTGAGACTCTCGCCTCATACGGCTCTTCATGTCCCTTGCAAATTACCAAGTTTGCGTAAATCTTAAGTTCCTCCCATTTCTGGTTGACC
>JAUXXQ010000159.1 GCA_030684815.1 Methylobacter sp.
CGGCGATAGATAATGCGGCGATGACTAAACTTTGTCCAATGCTTGAGATTGAAAATAACGAATTTGTGGCTTTAACTTCGCAACTGGCAGGCGTTGACCGGAAAGTATTAGGCAAGGAAATAGGGGATTTTTCCCATTATCGGACAGAAATTATTGCGGCGGTGTATTTTTTGATTTCAGGGATTTGAAGTTAAGCAGTGCCAAGTTTGTACACAAACCCGATTGCAGAAATGTAATTGGTTTTTTTATGGTTGAAATAAATCAGGCGTATTCAATTCCGAAGTGCAATCTTAGCACTCATATACCTTCTTGCTCAGATTCAGCAAAAAAGACGGCATGAATGTTTATATGTTTTTTCAGAGAATCACTTAAACATTAAATTTGTCTTCTATTTTTTGTTTGTAATTTAAATAATGGATAGATTGCAGCTGTTCGGGGCTGGGGATGCCGAATGCAGAAAGTGGTAAATCTATATCGCTGATATGTATCGGATAATTGGACTTGCCGTTGCGAAATTGCAGTATGTGTTGATAAACGACATAAAAGATCTTGTTGCCATGATCGAGCGAGGAGAACTCCTTTTCGTTGCAGTAGATGGTGTAAATAATGCCGTTTTTCGTATTTTCCCCGGTAATTCTCAGGCTTAATTCTTGGTTTAAAGCGGTTGTTTTTAACTCTACCGGTGTATAAGAATAGACATTAGCCGCGTTTTTCTTGATTTCGTAGTATTCAATATTTAACAGCACTTCAAAAAGGCTACGGTTAAGGATGGATTCTAAAAAAACCGAGTACTGTTTTAACACATGTTCAGGGGTGGTTTTTCTATGCTGCTGAACGTACAAAGAACCTTTTTCATCAACAATGTAGACGCTGGTATCGGTTTTGCTTTCATAATAAAAAAGCTGAATGATTTGAGCCCTATTCAGCGAGTAAATCAGACGGATAGGCGTATCTTCGAGGACGGCGATATCAAAATGGATGCTACTGAACTGTGGCTGGGGGGTGGCCAGCTCATTCAGGAGCAATTTTTTTGTGCCCAGTTCTTTGTAGTTGATTATTTTGTTATTGGCTTGGAAGATATAAAACGACGTTCCGCCTAATACAATATAACGGGGTGAACGGTTGGGGCGCGGCTTGGCAAAGAGTTTAATCAGTGTGTTAAATACGCTTTCAATACGCGAGCTAATGGCTTTGGCGCGGGTCGGGGTATGGCAAATAATCTTCAAGTCGCTTAGGGATAGCGGTTTTTTGTTGTTATTAATGATGTCTGTCAAACACTTGAACAGGCCGGTGATGCCTTTATCCTCTTTAGCTGTAATTTCGCCCCAACTGGACAGCGACACTCGGCTGACGCTTTCGATTAAACACTGGCGGTTTATGCCGTAACTGAATGCATCAGAGCGTTCGCCCATCACGCACAGGCCATCGTCAACACTGCCCATATTGACCAGTATCAAGGAATTGAGTTGCGTGTTCAGTGTTGCGTAGGCTTCCAGTGACGGGTCGTAATTAAGGTGCCGGGTAAAAAAAAGATTAATTTCGACCAAGGTTAAATGTAACTCTTCATGGGTCATTTTCAGCGAATAGGAGCTGAATTGAAGTTGCAGTTGTCTGTGGTAAAGCCCATTGATGACCAGCCAGCATAAAACCTCGATTAATGACCGGCACTTTTGTATAGGAGTAAAGTCGGCGGCGTTACTCATTTGTACATTTTTCAGGTATAAGGCCCAGCCGCTATCACTGTCGTTGGAAAAACAGTTTTCTACGATAGAGAGCGTATTTTCTTTTACATACACTTCGGCGCGGGTGGTAATGATTTCAATTTTTCCCGGTTTTTTTTCCAGGAATGAATATAGCTTTCTGCTGATTAATTTTATATCGTTGCTACCTTCCGAACTGGGTGACAAATATTTCCGGGCGAAGTCCATTATCATTTTGTGGCAATGGAGTAATTGCTTCAAAATAGTGGCGTGTTCCGAGGTGGCTTTTTTTATGTCCCAAAGTCGTAGACGGTTAAGGTTGTCAATGGTGTTTTCAGGCCAATCGCACTGCTTGGCGATAGCTTGCAGATAGGCTTCGCGAATAGCTCTGGTCTGCGAGTCCATGGTGTTGTTGGATGAACCCATCACTTTTAAATAAAAGCATTCGCGGGTCAAGGCTAAGCGGTCATGGCTATAGGTATTTTTCAGATATTGTTCGACTTTTTGATAAATGAGCAAATACGGGTCAAGGTCGGTGGTCATAAAATCCCCCTGATAAACCGCCTGTTTTATGTCCTGGCACAGCCATTGGGTTTGCGGGTATTCGCTGGCGTAGCATTCCATTAATAACAGCTTTAATAAGGACTTGTGCGGCGAGTGCAGCGCTTTGTAAAGGTGCCAAAGCGTTGCGCTGGTAAACTCCTCAACCGGCACTGCATCAAAGCCGCCAAAATCGATAACTTCGTGCTCAGGAATGAACAGGTTGTCGATTAGGTGCTTGATATAAAGTGTGTAGTTCTGCTCTTCATGAGGCGGAACCAGCCACCATGACGGACTTTTCCCGGCAATATAAATGGCTGTCCGATAGAATTCTTCAAGCAGCAGATAATGCTGGGTTTGGCCGCTACTTTCCTTGGAGATGGGGGCATTTTCACCGAGCCGGAACTGTTTGCTGTCCATCAAGAAAAAATGTACTTCCAGCCCTAATGAGGTGGCCCAGTTTTCTATTGCAGTGGCTTTTTTTTGCAGCTCATTAATGGCATCGGCAGATAAATTAGATTGATGGCAGAGCCAAATGTCCATATCGCTGATTTTGGAAAAGGCAATGCTGCCGACACTACCCATTAAAAATAATCCCTCGATAGGGAAACTGCGCAAAGCCGGGCGGGTATAGCTGAAGTTTTTTGCTAATTGTCTGGCAGCATTGAGCGTCTGGGTGCTAGGCATGTATTCGGGTATGCCGGCGGGGGTGACGCTGGAAATAAATCCCGGCAACATGGGAAAATTGCAGTGAAAAAGCAGCGGCAACACATCCAGAAAGACGCGCTGCCTAGGCTGCAGAAACTCTTGGGCACGCTGTTCACGTAGTTGGTTCAAGCGCTTAAAGCGCCGCTTAATCGTTTGCAGGTCTTTAGCGCTAATATCTTCGCCGGGCGAGCCTAAATGGATAGGCGGCTCTGTATGCTGTTTCATTATGCTGGATAGGCGTTTTTTAAGGCAAAATCATAGTTCGTTGGCGGCAGAGAGCAGGTTTTGCCGTGCGCTCTGAATTGCGGCCCTGACCGTATCGGGTGCGGTGCCGCCGATATGCTTGCGTGCTGCGACCGAGCCTTCCAATGTTAAATAAGCAAACACGTCATCGCTAATCAATGCTGAAAAATGCTGCAACTCTGACAGTGACAGTTCTGATAAATCACGTTGGCTTTCCAGCCCTAAGCGCACCGCCAAGCCTACGGCTTCATGGGCGTCGCGAAAGGCCATGCCTTTACGCACCAGGTAATCGGCAAGATCCGTTGCCGTGGCAAAACCGCGTTTGGCCGCGTTGTACATGGCGGCTTTTTTGGCTTCGATATGCGGCACCATATCGGCATAGGCGCGCAGGCAATTAATCAGCGTATCGGCGGTATCGAACAGAGGTTCTTTGTCTTCCTGGTTGTCTTTATTGTAAGCCAGCGGCTGGCTTTTCATCAGCATCAGCAGCGACACCAAATGACCGGTGATGCGGCCTGATTTGCCGCGCACCAGTTCGGGCACATCGGGATTTTTCTTTTGCGGCATGATTGAGGAGCCGGTGCAAAAGGCGTCGGGCATCTCGATAAAATCAAACTGGGCGCTGGACCATAAGATCAGTTCTTCGGAAAAGCGCGACAAGTGCATCATGATCAGGCTGCCGGCCGCAGTGAATTCAATGGCAAAATCGCGGTCGCTGACGGAGTCCAGCGAATTGGCCGAAGGCCGGCTGAAACCGAGCAAATCAGCGGTCATCTGCCGGTCTATCGGATAGCTGGTGCCGGCTAATGCAGCAGCGCCTAATGGCATGATATTGATGCGCTTGTAGCAATCTTGCAGCCGTTCGCGGTCTCGGTTGAGCATTTCAAACCAGGCCATTAAATGGTGTCCAAAAGTAATGGGTTGGGCGACCTGCAGATGGGTAAACCCGGGCATAATGGTGTCGGCGTGTTGTTCCGCCAAATTTAAAATGGCACTTTGCAGGCGCGTGAGCTGGGCCAAAATCTGTTTGGTTTCGCTACGCAGATACAGGCGAATGTCAGTTGCTACTTGGTCGTTGCGCGAGCGGCCGGTATGCAGTTTTTTACCGGCAACACCAATTAAATCAGTTAGCCGGGCTTCGATGTTCATGTGCACATCTTCCTGCTTGACCGACCAGACAAAGTCGCCGTTAATGATTTCCTGACCGATTTGGGCGAGGCCGACAATAATGGCCTCGCGTTCCTGCTCGGTTAAAATGCCGCAAGCGCACAGCATTTTGGCGTGGGCAACAGAGCCTTCAATATCCTGGTGCGCCATGCGCTGGTCGAAATCGACGGACGCGGTAAATACCTCGACAAAGGCATCGGTTGCTTGGGCGAAACGTGCGCTGGACAGTTTGTCGGCATTAATGTTGGTCATGGTGTTTTTTGCGGGTGGCTGGAAAATCCCGGATTATACAACTAAAGCCCCAGCTCCTGCTAACGCCCTTGCCTACATCGCCGTATTTGCGAAGCAGCATGGAGGAGCAGGCTTAAGGGTAAGTTCAATTAGCCCTGATTAGCTTACACGGTTACAATAACGCTCTTTACCACTGAAAACGAAGGGTGTTGTTTTGTCCGAAAAAATTATCCGTATTGCCACACGCCGTAGCCCTTTAGCATTGTGGCAGGCTGAGCATGTCGCCGAACGCTTGGCATCGGCATTTCCGGGCTGCCGGACTGAGCTGGTCAAAATGACCACGCAGGGCGATAAAATCCTTGATGCGCCTTTGGCCAAGATTGGCGGCAAGGGGTTGTTTGTTAAGGAACTGGAACAAGGCATGTTGGAGGGGGACGCCGATATTGCCGTGCATTCAATGAAAGACGTACCGGTGGAATTTCCTGAAGGCTTGCATTTGGCGGCCATTTTAAGCCGCGAAGATCCGACTGATGCGTTTGTGTCCAAACATTATGCGGGCTTACAGGATTTGCCCACCAATGCCCGTATCGGCACCTCCAGCTTGCGCAGGCAATGCCAGATTAAAGAACGCTACCCCCATGCTGAAATATTGTCGTTAAGGGGCAATGTCAACACCCGTTTGTCCAAGCTCGATGCCGGGGAATACGATGCCATTATCCTGGCGTCGGCCGGTTTAAAAAGATTGGGCATGGCCGGACGTATTACCGAATGCTTGGCGACGGCGGTCAGCTTGCCTGCGATGGGCCAAGGTGCTATCGGCATAGAGTGCCGCAGCGACGATTTGGAGCTCAACCGGATGTTGGCGCAGTTGCACAATAATGAAACCGGGTTGTGTGTGGCGGCAGAGCGGGCGATGAATGCGCGCCTGAATGGCGGTTGCCAAGTGCCGATTGCCGGTTTTGCCGAGTTGCATGGCGGGCAGTTGTTCATGCGTGGCTTGGTCGGCAGTCCTGACGGCAGTTTGGTTTATCGGGCGGAACGGACAGGCGGTATAAATGAGGCTGAGGCCATCGGCATCCTGATTGCGGAAGACTTGTTAGCCCAAGGTGCCGATAAAATATTGCAGACGCTGTACGCTTGAGATTAGGCGATATAGGGCTGGAGTATCGATTTTGACCCAAGCGTTGGCAGGTGTGCGTGTTTTAGTGACGCGTCCGGCACATCAGGCAGAAAACCTGGCCGGTCTTATTGAGCAGCAAGGCGGCAGCGCCATCCGTTTTCCTACGCTGGCGATTGTGGCGCAGGATGAGGTCGCCAGCATCAGGCAGACGTTGGCAAATCTGGATAATTACCAATGGCTTATTTTTATCAGTGCCAATGCAGTAAATTTTGCGCTAAAGGCGAATGGTGGCAAAATAGACCACGCTAAAACTGTGCATTTTGCCGCCGTAGGGCAGGCAACTGCACAGGCCATGCACCGGGCTGGACTAAATGTCGATGTACTGCCCGAAAACGGTTATAACAGCGAAGCGTTGCTGGCAATGCCGCCTTTGCAACAGGTCGACGGCCAGCATTGTTTGATCATTCGCGGTGAAGGCGGGCGTGAGCAGCTGGCGACGACGCTACGCAGCCGGGGCGCAAAAGTTAGCTATCTGGAAGTATATAAACGAACAATTCCCCGTATTGATAGTTCCCCGGTAGCCAAATTGCTCGCACAACAGCAGTTGGATGTCATCACTGTCACCAGTGCTGAGGCGTTGCAAAATTTGAATTTAATGCTGGGCGAAGAACATCATCAGCGCTTGTCGCTAATACCGTTAGTGGTTGTTAGCGAGAGAATCAGGCAACAAGCTTTCGATATGGGGTTTAATCGAATTGCCGTGACCGATAGTCCTATCGATACAGCAATTCTTGAGACAGTAATAACGTGTGTGACAGGGGAATAGAGTGGCGGAGTTGAGTGAAAAACAAGAACAGGGCGTGAGCGAAAATAGCAAGGCCCACAAATCGCGTGCCGGGCTCTGGATTGGCGTCATTATGCTGCTTATTATAGGTGTGGTCGGTGCCGGTTATTATCTGTTCCTGCAATTGCGGGCTGAGCAGGCTGATTTAGGTGGCGAAGTCAATAAAGGCGACATGCACCTGATCGAACTGTCAAAACAAATTAGCGGTTACCAGTCGCAGCTGGCCGCCATGCAATCGCAACTGGCAACCGTGGAAGCCAATATTGCCGGAAAGGACGCCCACTTTACCAAAACACTGGCCGATTTTTCGCAGCTGCATGGCGAAAAACTGGACAGCACTCGCAATGAATTAAGCGCTGCAATTTCCCAGTTGCAGCGACAGTTGGGCAAAACCCGTAGCGACTGGTTAATTGCCGATGCGGAATATTTGTTGAGTGTTGCTAACCAGCGCCTGCATTTGGTCGGCGACGTCAACACCACCCACGAAGCACTGGAAGCTGCAGATCAGCGTTTGCGCGAAAGCGGCGATGCCGGGGTATTTAAAATACGCGAACAAATTGCCAAAGATATTGCGGCAATCCGTGCAGTCACTGTGGCTGATACTGTCGGCATTTATGCCTCTATTCAATCGCTACAAGACCAAGTTGATAAATTAACCTTATTTTTGCCTTATACCGGAAAAGGCCTGACCCAGCCTAAAAATACGCAGGAACAGAGCGACCAAGAAGTGCATAACCTGCTGGATTCCGCCTTAGGGCAACTGGAAGACATCGTCACCATCAGGCACACCGAACAACCGATCAAGGAAATATTAACCATTGAAGAAGCCGAGTTTATTCGTGAACAATTAAGGGTAAAGCTGGAAATGGTTAAAATCGCCCTAGTCCAGCAAAATGAGCGGCTCTATCAACTCAGCCTGACAAATGCCAAGAAATGGGTCGAACTTAACTTTGCCAAGAATGCCGAAACCAGCAGTTTTGTTGCCGAACTGGATAAGTTTAATGCAATTAAGATCCGTAACCAGTTCCCCGACATTAGTCTGTCGTTAAAAATGCTCAGGGATATTAGCAAGCTGAGGCTGGAAGCCGACAAAGCCGTACAGCCGGATGAAAAAACCAAGGCCGATCCTGTCAACAAGCCAGCCGAACCGGTGTCTGCCGTTGAACAGCCCGCCCAGCCGACATCCGCAGCTGAGTCCAAACCTGCTGAAACAGCACCTGCCGCACAATAACCAAGAGCCTACAGTATGAAAAATATAATGTATTTTCTGGGCTCACTGCTGCTTGCCCTTGCCGCCGCTTTTTTTGCCAATAAATGGCTGGGCGGGTTTGAAAATCCCGGCTATGTGCTAATAGGCATCGGGCATTGGTCTTTGGAAACATCGCTAATCGTTTTTACGGTGAGCCTGATCATCAGTTTTTTTCTTTTTTATGCCTTTTTTAGGCTGTTAGGTTGGCTGATCCGGTTGCCGGGGCAAGTCAAAAATCGCGGTAAAAACATCAACTTCAACCGCTCCCAAGAAGCACTGATTGCAGGTTTGGTGGATTCTGCCGAAGGCAACTGGGAAAGGGCTGAAAAGGTTTTAATCAAACATGCCTCGCACAGCGGCGCACCGTTAATCCACTATTTGACCGCAGCACGCGCCGCGCAATCGCGTGGTGCCTTTGACAAACGGGACGAATACCTGAAAACCGCCGCCGACCAGGCACCGGGTTCCGATGTCGCCATAGGCCTGACCCAGGCGGAGCTGCATTTATCGGAAAAACAATTTGAACAAGCGCTGGCGACATTGACGCGCCTGCATTCCATCGACCCCAATCACGCCAGCGTTTTAAAGTTATTGCATCAGGCTTACCAGCAAGCCAACGATTGGGAAGGTATCCGCAAACTGCTCCCATCGTTGAACACCCATAAAGTGTTAATGGAGGCCGAGATAAAGCTGTTGGAAACCGAAGCGTTCAGCAACTTATTAAAACAGGCGGCTGAACGCGGCAGCGCCGATGAAATTGAAGGGCTGTGGGCAGAAATGCCCCCTTACATAAAAAGCATGAAGGGCGTTTCGGCAATCTATTTTGCTGCCATGATTGATGCGGGTGTGGGCGCAAAGGTGGAAGCCGATTTGGCGCAAACCTTATCGGTAGCCTGGAACCAGACGCTGGTGGTGTTATTTGGCAATGTCCAGGCGGCGGATGCCGCAAAGCAGCTTGAAACAGCGGAACAATGGCTGTCCAAGCATCCTCGGGATGCGGTGTTGCTGACCGTTCTGGGCAAATTAAGCCTTAACTGTGCCGATGCACAAAAAGCGGAAGGCTATTTGTCCAAAAGCATATCCATTGAACCGACCGTTCGGGCTTATCAATTGCTTGGCGATTTATTAGTATCGCAAGGCGATACCCATAACGCGTGTGAATTATATAAATTGGCTTTGGAATTGGCTTCTAGCGAGATTGTCAGCCGGATTGACGCAATCTCCGAGTAGCTTGGTTTTGCCCATGAAAAGCACGGGGAACGAAGGCTAAAATAAAACTTCGTGATTTCCGTGGTGAATAATTTGAATTAGCGCCCGCCAAATAACGCCGTGCCGATTCTGACGATAGTCGAGCCTTCGGCTATCGCCGCCTCCAAATCCCCGGTCATGCCGAACGAGAACGTATCCAGCCCGGCTTGTCCCAATTGAGTTACCGCCTGATACAGTTTTTTATAAGGCTGGCGTTGTTGCCCAACATCGTCCTGCGGCGCCGGAATGGCCATCACACCGCGCAGCTTTAAGTTAGGCAGAGTGGCGACTTGTCCGCACAGTTGCGGCAACTCGTCCAGACTAATGCCGGACTTGCTGGCTTCCTCGCTGATATTGACTTGCAGACAAATGTTGAGCGGCGGCAAATCGGGCGGGCGTTGTGCGCTCAGGCGCTGGGCTATCTTTAAGCTGTCGACGCTGTGTACCCAGGCAAAATGCGTGGCGAGTGCCTTGGTTTTATTGGATTGGATTGGGCCGATAAAATGCCAGCTAATGTCATAAGCGCCCAGTTCCTGTTGTTTTTTCAACGCTTCCTGCAAATAATTTTCGCCAAAATGGCGCTGTCCGGCTTGATAAGCGGCAGCAATGTCTTCGGCCGGTTTGGTTTTGCTGACCGCCAATAACAGCACCGAGCCGGGTTGGCGCTGGTAGGCCCGTTCGGCCGTGCGGATTTGTGCGTGGATGTGGTTGAGTCTTTGCGCGATGGAATTCATGGGTTGCCCGCTGCCGTGAAAGGGTTGGATTATGCTAAGCCGCTCTACAATTAACACCATGCCCATTCAAAAAAACAACAACATGAGCTATGGTATAAGGGTAATTTTACTTTTTTCTTTAAGAGGATGTTATGGATATTGCCGAATTACTGGCTTTCTCAGCTAAAAACAACGCATCGGATTTACATTTATCGGCGGGATTGCCGCCTATGATCAGGGTTGATGGCGATATTCGCCGCATCAACATTCCCGCCCTGGAGCATAAGGAAGTGCATGCGTTGATTTACGACATTATGAACGACAAGCAACGCCGCGATTATGAGGAATTTCTGGAAACCGATTTCTCCTTTGAATTGCCCGGTGTTGCCCGCTTCCGGGTCAACGCGTTTAATCAGGAACGCGGCGCGGCGGCGGTATTCAGAACCATCCCCTCGGTTATCATGAGCCTTGAAGACTTAAAAGCGCCCAAGTTTTTTGAGGAACTCTGCCAAAAACCGCGCGGCCTGGTGCTGGTGACCGGGCCGACCGGTTCCGGCAAGTCCACTACGCTGGCGGCGATGATTAACCACATCAATTGCAACGATTACGCGCACATCCTGACCGTGGAAGACCCTATCGAGTTTGTCCACGAAAGCCAAAAGTCATTGATTAACCAACGCGAAGTCCATCGCGACACCCACGGCTTTACCGAAGCGTTGCGTTCGGCACTGCGGGAAGACCCCGACATTATCCTGGTCGGCGAAATGCGCGATTTGGAAACCATACGGCTGGCGATGACCGCAGCGGAAACCGGCCATCTTGTCTTCGGCACTTTGCATACCACCTCGGCGGCGAAAACCATCGACCGTATCATCGACGTTTTTCCGGCCGCCGAAAAAGACATGATCCGGGCGATGTTGTCGGAATCGTTGCAGGCGGTCATTTCGCAAACCCTGCTGAAAAAAATCGGCGGCGGGCGTGTTGCCGCGCATGAAATCATGGTCGGCACCGCCGCAATCAGGAACTTGATCCGTGAAGCCAAGGTCGCGCAAATGTATTCTGCGATTCAAACCGGACGCAAGGATGGTATGCAAACGCTGGATCAAAATATGAAAGAACTGGTGGATAAAGGCATGATTAGCGCCAAAATGGCCATGGATAAGGCCGTTAACAAGGATATGTTCCGTTAGGGGCGCGGTTATGGATTTTAAAGCCTTACTGGCGTTAATGGTGCAAAAAAAAGCCTCCGATTTGTTCATCACCGCCGGCAGGGCACCGACGATCAAGGTCGACGGCAAACTGGTTGAGGTCTCGAAAACGCCGCTCAACCCGGAACAGGCGCTGATGTTGATACAGGGTATTATGAACCAGCGCCAGCGGGACGAGTTTGAAAACACCAAAGAGTGCCAGTTTGCCATCAGCGTGACCAATTTGGCGCGCTTCCGGGTCAGCGCTTTCACCCAGCGCGATTCTGCCGGCATGGTGTTGCGCCGCATTGAGAGCGACATACCGGACTCGGAAGACTTGCATTTGCCGCCGATATTAAAAAACTTGATCATGGAAAAACGCGGCCTGGTGCTGTTTGTCGGCGCGACCGGCACCGGTAAATCAACCTCGCTGGCGTCCTTGATCAAATACCGCAACCAAAACAGCAGCGGCCATATCATCACCATTGAAGACCCGATGGAGTTCGAGCACCAGCATTTAGGCTGTATCGTCACCCAACGCGAAGTCGGGGTTGATACCGAATCCTACGAAGTCGCGCTCAAAAACACCCTGCGCCAAGCGCCGGACGTGATACTGATTGGCGAAATCAGGTCACGGGAAACCATGCAGAATGCGATTACTTTCGCCGAAACCGGGCATTTGTGCCTGTCCACGCTGCATGCCAACAATGCCAACCAGGCGCTCGACCGGATTTTGCATTTTTTCCCGGATGAAATGCATAGCCAGTTGTTCATGGATTTGTCGCTGAATTTGCGCGGCATTGTCGCCCAGCAGTTGATCAAACGGGCAGACGGCAAAGGCCGTTATCCGGCGATTGAGATCTTGATTAACACGCCGCTGGCCAAAGATTACATCCGTAAAGGCGAGATTAACAAGCTCAAGGAATTAATGAAAGATTCCCGCGAGCAAGGCATGCAGACCTTTGACCAATCGCTGTACGATTTATACACCGCCGGCACCATCAGCTACGAAGACGCGCTTAATTCTGCCGATTCCAGAAATGAAGTCCGCCTGATGATTAAACTGGGTTCTGAGAACGCGGGCAGTTTTGGCAGCAACGACATGATGTTATCGGAAACGGATAATTAGGTCATTTCCTGAACAGGGCATGGCAAAAATTTTCTACGAAAAAACACGAAAATCTCGTGATTTTCGTGGGCCCTATTTTTTACAGGCCATAATTAAAGGATGTCATTTCTAGGAAATCGCTTAAAGGTATCAGCCCGCCGGTTAACGGTTTTCGCTTTCCCAACCCTTGCAGGCTAAGGCAATGTAGTGCGGGACTGGGCGGGCACCGGTGCCGTATGCGCTGATGGTGCGTGTCGTCATGCCCAATGCCTGTGCCGCTTCAGCCAATGACAACCCATTACGCAGCCGCCAAGCCAGGAAGGTGCGGGTGTTCTCATCGGTGGCCGCTTGGTACATCGCCTCCAGCCACAGCGTATCCGCTCCGATTTGAATGTCATAATCAGGCCATTCGACCGTCCAGCCCATGTTGTGCGCGAGTTCAGCTTTGGCAAAAACGGTTGGGTCGCGCAACGGGGCAAGCCCCGGCTTGGCAAAAACAGACTCCCCTTTATCGACGGTGAGCACAGTCCCGTTGATGAAGGTCATTTTCAGCTGGTAATTCGGTAAAGGTTCAATTGCTGACAGACGGGGGCGCTTCATTAATGCCATGTGTTCCATTCCTTAATCAATTCATCACGGTGTGCCGTAACCCAAGCCATGACTTCATCGCGCAAGCCGCACGGAAAAGTGCCTTCAGTGGCCAGTGTTTGCAAGTTAATTAATACATCAAAATTACCGCCGACCAAATGCACATGCATGGGCAAAGAGTCATCTTCCCGTATCTCGAGCCGGTATTGGTTGCGAAAGCGTTGTTTTGTTGCCATGCCGTCATTAGGGGCAGAAATTAATGTGAGTGTAGTCCCTACGAGAAAATTTTATACGCCACCCACAGCATAAAAACTGTGATGATGACATTCAGCACTGCGCTATTCCGTGGCGGTGCTGAATTGGGATTAACCGGGGTCGCGGAGGGTCTTGGCTGTTTTTTGGAATAAGACAGCCCCGTACCAGGAATGCCCAAAGTGGTTCTAGTCCCTCGCTTACTTACATTGACGGTCGCCCCCTGTCCTCCAACCGAAAGGCTTGCGCCTGTTTTGCCGAGATTTATTTTTAAGCCGGGGGCAATTTTGATGCTCTTGCGGAATCTAAATCCCATGATTTTTTCCTAATCTATTGTCTAAGTTGACAGGCTACTGCATACGCAAGGTATTTTTGTACGCAGCAATAAAGCTTTATTGGGCATGCCGACGGCTATAACTAAACGGGTAGCATTATAACCCGATGCAATAGTCAACAGGCAATCGACCGCACGCTTTGATTAGGTCATAGCCTATCATTTTCATAGCGACCCAGCGCCTGTTAAAAATGACGGCTTCCCATTTAAAGAGGGGCAAGCATGCCGAAGCAGACCTTCCAGGTTTTAAAAACCTGGAAGGTCTGTCCCGTGTTAAGTTGATAGCCAAAAATCCGTGTAAATCCGCCTGATCTGTGTGTTCCGCGTTTTATTTCTTTTTTCGCTGCTCATTTTCATGCCCCGCTTATTGTGCACGTGTCACATTTCTGTCATCAATCCGTAATTTAACTGCAATATTCCCCGCCTACAATTCCCGCTGGATTCAACTTTTAAGGCTTCAAGGCTTGCCTTGATCTAATTGACGGATATTGATGGTACAGATAATGATGATTAAACAACGGGCACGCAGCGCTTATTTATTGGTCGCTTTGCTTTTGGTTGCCCCGCTCAGTTACGGGGAAGCGCTGGGCAATTTGACGCAATCACTGATACAAATACGCAGCGAGGTGGAAGAGTTGCAGAGCCAGCTTGATATGGAAAAGCAAGACCATAAAAGTAAAATGGATTCGCTCGGTTCGCAAATGTCCGATTTGAGCGTGGAAAACCGCCGCCAAAAACTGGGCTTGGAAAAGCTGGAGCAAGCCGTGCAGAAATTGCAGGCATCCAAACAGGCCGCACTCAGCGGCGACGAGGCGTTGATGCCGGTCGTGTTGTCGAGTCTGGGCAATTTGCGTGAAGTGGTGGCAGGCAGCCTGCCGTTTAAAGTCGATGAGCGTTTAAGCGAACTGGATAGTTTAAAAAGCCAGCTTGAAAACGGCAGCCTTGATCCGAAAAGGGCAGCTAACCGCATCTGGGCGTTTATTGAGGATGAAATTCGCCTGACTCGCGAAAACGGCGTTTATAGCCAGACCATCGAACTCGACGGCAAAAGCCTATTGGCCGATATTGCCAAGCTCGGCTCCATGTTTATCTATTTTCAGACCAGCAACAATCAAGTCGGTATGGCGCAAAAGAAAGAGGGTGCTTGGCAATTTGTCGAGATGACCGACCCTGCCTCTAAACAACAAATTAGTACCTTGTTTGAGTCGTTGAAAAAACAAATCCGCCAAGGTTATTTCGAACTGCCTAACCCATTGGAGCTATAAGATGAAACATTTACGCCACCCGGTTATTGTTTGTCTTGCACTGATATTGCTTGCCCCGTTAAGCCAAGCCGAAACAAAAACAGAACAAGCGGCAGCTGTTACTGCTGATCAAAAACCAGCCCCAGCTGCCGAACCTGCAGCAGCGAAACCGGCGGTGTCCGATGCGGAAACCCTGGAGGCGGCTTATAAACGTGAATTCGCTTTTCTAAGTGAACAAAGAAACGAACTTAAAAGCCGTTTGGGCGAGTTTCGTAGCAAAAGCCAGCAATCAGTACAAGGGCTTAGCCAGCGCATCAGCGCATTGGAGCGGGAAAACCTGCAGCTGTCGAACCGGGAGGATGAGTTAAGGACGCAATTGACCACGGCTGAACATAAGGACGAAAGTTTGCATGAGCGTAGCGAATTGTTGGAAATGACTTATTCGCAAGCCAACGGTACGCTGAAAAACTATGGCCGCTCGTTAGAAAAAAACAGCGCTTTTACCGAGGGCGCTAACGAAGTCAAAATCAACCTGTTGTTTAGTGAAGCGCATGAATTATTGAAAAGCTTAGGTACGGTGCGGACAACGCCGGACACGTTTTTTCTGCTTGATGGCACCGAAGTTGAGGGGCAGATTGTCACTGTCGGCAACATCGCCGCTTACGGTGTCAGTGCCCAGGGCAGCGGCATTTTAATCCCGGCGGGCAACAACCGTTTCCGTCTCTGGCCGGAGACTGCAGACAGCGTTGCGCAAGGTATGCTGGACGGGCATTATCCGCCGCTACTGAAACTATTTTTGTTTGAAAACAAAGAGCGTGCGATTGATATTGCTGCCGAAAAAACCATTATCGACATAATCGAATCCGGTGGCTTGGTAGGCTGGGTAATCGTCTGCTTAGGCGCTTTGGCGCTAATTTTGGCGGCAGTGCGCAGCGCAATTTTGTATTTCAACAGCGCCAATGCAAAACAAACCTGTGTCGAAGTGTTCAGTTTGCTGGAGCAGGATCAGGATGAACAGGCGCTGGCTTATTGCCAAAAACAACGCGGCCCTTTCGCCCGCTTGCTAAGCACGACCTTGGAAAATGCCAATGTGCATCGCGACCACATGGAAGATGTGATTTCCGAAGCCTTACTGCACGAATTCGCGTCGTTAAACCGTTTTGGTTCAACCATTTTAGTCATTGCCTCGATCTCGCCGCTGTTGGGATTGCTGGGCACGGTGACCGGGATGATTTCAACTTTCGATATCATCACCGAATTCGGCACCGGCGACCCTAAGATGTTGTCCGGCGGCATTTCCATCGCCCTGGTCACCACGCAACTGGGTTTGATTGTGGCGATTCCGGCGGTGTTATTGGGCACGCTGTTAAACAGCTGGGCCGAATCAATCAAAAGCGATTTGGAAGAAGCCGCATTAAAAGCCAGCAACATCTTGCTTGACGGTGAACAGCCGACTGCCCCGCCGGTCAAGATAGAGGCCGTCCGTAAATGGGCGGAACCTGATGTGCTGCCGGGCGAAGTCAGTTATGCCAACAGTTAAAGCCCGCTATTGTTTACTGGAACGGGGCTAAAACCATGTCGGATTTATTGAACGAAGTGAAAAACTTTTTTGATGCAGGTGGCTTTATCATGCCGCCGCTGATACTTGCGACGGCGCTGATGTGGTATTGCTTAGGTTACCGCAGTTGGGTTTTGCGCCGCAGCGGCAAGTTTACTGCGCGGCAATTAATGCAACGCAATTTGGCCGGTTGGGATAAAAAACCGGCCGACATCGTCGAAGAAGCCGCGCAACTCGGTGTGCAACTGAAAAAACGGGGCGTCAGCGATTTGCGCCGTTATCTGGACCGCGAGTTTTACCAGTATGAAAAAGAAATTGTCCGTTTTGGCGCCATCATCAACACCGTGGTTGCGATTGCGCCGTTAATGGGCTTGTTGGGCACGGTGGCGGGGATGATTGAAACCTTTGATTCGCTTGCCGAAATGGCCTTATTTACCCAGTCCGGCGGGATTGCGGGCGGCATTTCGCAAGCGCTGTTCACCACCCAAATGGGCTTGGTGGTTGCGGTTCCCGGATTATTAATTAAATCGGTACAAGACCGCAAACAACGCCGCATCCAATCGGAACTGGCGCAAATAAAAGACTTGTTGTGCATTTCCGCGCATTAAAAAAACCATTGCCTGAAGAGACTTATGAGATTTCGCGAAAAAACCGACACCAGCGGCGGCCTGGACATTTCACCTTTAATCGACATTGTTTTCATCCTGTTGATCTTCTTTATGGTGACCACCACGTTCGTTAAGGACATGAAACTGGAGCTTGACCGCCCCAGCGCCTCCAGTGCAACAACGGCATCGACCAAAGCGGTGCGCCTGTACATCGACAAAGCGGGCGACACCTATTTGGACGGTGAGCCGATCCGGGTTTGGCTGATACAAAGCAAGCTGCGCGATTTGCTTAAAGCCTCCGCTGAGGCCGGTATTCTGGTGGTCACCGACGAAGGCGTGCCTGCCGGTAAATTAATCGAAGTGGTCGACCAGGCACGTTTGGCGGGCGCTAAAAATGTCGGTGTCGCCACCCAAAAAGAAGCCGGTTAGGAGCTGCCCCGTGACCTCATCCGTGTTAATTGCAAGCCGGGGCAAATACGTTACCGGCGGCATAGGTATGTTGCTAGGGCCGGTTGTGGTGTTCGGCATTGTTTTATTGATGAACCGCTTCCTTAACGAGTTTGATAAAACGCCGCAGCAAGCGCCCTCGGAAATGCAAGTTGTTAAGCAGGAAAAGCCCAAGCCGGAAAAAAAAGCCGAAAAGCCCAAGCCTAAACCTCGCCCACGGCCATCGCGGCCTGCGCCGCCGGTGTCCGGTTTGGATTCGTCCTTGTCCGGCATCGATATGAGTTTGTTGGGTTTTGGCAACGATATGGCCGGTATTGATGACAGCTTGCTGGGTAAAACCGAAACCTCGGTAATGACCGAAGATTCGGTGGATACGCCGCCGCAGCCGAAAAGCCGTGGCCGTTTTATTTATCCGGCATCGGCAAAAAAGCGCGGTGTCCAGGGTTTTGTGCTGCTGTCGCTGTTAATTGATGTGGATGGTTCGGTGGACAAGGTGCAGGTGTTGGAATCGTCGCCCGCCGGTGTTTTCGATGATGCGGCGATGGTCGGCATCAAAAGCTGGCGCTTTTCCCCGGCGCAATATCAAGGCGCGCCGGTAAAAGTGTGGGCCAAACAAAATATTCGTTTCAGCTTAGAGTGAACACCATGTTAAAGAAAACGCTTATATCGGCGCTCTTGCTGTGCGCTTTATTAGTGCCGATACTGGCAAACGCGGCCAAAAAAACCAACGAAGCCGAAGCCGATTACCTCACGCTGGCGGCCATTCTGGTTAAGGACGGCAACAATGAGCGTGCGTTAAAAACATTGCAAAATATCGACCTGGAACAAAAAGACTTCGATTTTATGCGTTATCACACCGTGCTCGGCCTGGCGCAATTGGGTTTGCACGATTTGGCCGGGGCTAAAACCAATTTCCATAAGGCGATTGAGTTGGGTCAAACCGAACCGGTCATTTTCGTCTATCTGGCGCAGGCGCATTACGGTCTGGAAGAATACGAAGACACCTTAAAGGCGATTAAGCTGTCCGGCGATAACATCAAAAGCTACCCCACATTGCTGGAGATGAAAGCCCAGTCGCATTGGCTGCTCAAACAACAGGAACCGGCCTGGCAAGCCTTGCATCAGGGTGACAAGCTGTTCCCCAACGATTTCCGTTTTATCAGGCGGCAAACCTTTTACGCCATCGAATTGGAACTGTACCGCCTGGGCGCCGAAATGGGCCGCGAGTACCTGCGCCGTTCACAGGCGAAACCTGAAGATTATGTCGCCATCGGCAATGCCTTGCGCCTGAGTCATCAATATGCAGACGCGGCGTCGATTTTGGAGGTCGCACGTTTGCATTACCCCGCCCATGCCACGATTGCCAAAGTGCTGGCGCATACCTATCTGGATCAAGGCATGGTCAATGCGGCGGCGGCCATTATGGAGCAGGCCGCTGTTTTCGATACGGCTTTTGTCAGCGAGGCGGCCGAGCTTTACCGGCGCGCTGGCCGTTTATACAAGGCGTTGGCGTTAAATGCACAGATACCGCAACAGGACGTTAAATTGAAACAGCGGCTGTCTATTTTGCTGGGCTTGCAGCAATACGAAAAAATTATCGGCATGGAAAATGCGCTGAACCGCGCCCGGCTATTGAATGACGAAAATATCCGCTATGCGCTGGCTTATGCCGCTTTTTCGGTCGGCGATTTCAAAAAAACCCGGCTGCATCTTGAACCAATCAAAGAATCCGGTTTGTTCAAGCGTGCGGTCGAGCTGCGCCGCCTGATGCAGGAGTGCGAAGAAGAGCCGCTAAAATGCAGCGCGGTTTGATGATTGTATGCACCCTTTTTGTACTGAAAAAGGCAACCCGACAAAACTGACCGGCCTGCCCCTATCCAAAACAAATTGCAACGACCTGATATGTGTTTCAATCCACATTCGACCTCATCTGCCAAATGACGTGTCTTACGACAACCCATCGACAGAGTGAGGATCGTTGTCAACGTTAAACGAATCTCCCTGAAGGGAGAGGTCTCAAACCAACAAGGAAATTCCATGAACCGCCGTTACCGATTGGCGTCACTGCTTGCTTCTTTTTGCGCGTCTTCGCTGGCTTATGCCGATGATAACGCCAACGTGTCCGTGTATTTGTTTGAGAACGGCAAGCCCTTGCCGCAGATCGAATTAAACGCCGGAACCGGTTATCAGGCGGTTACCGATAACAACGGCCATGCCGTCATCAAGCTGCCCTCAGGCAAGCACCTGTTGCGCTTTAAACAAGCCCAACAGGAATTGGTCAGCCTGGAATTGCCGTTGATTGAAGGTGAGGACGTCCAGGTTATCATCACCGCCTACGCCGATGGCCGTGAGCCTTCGGTCGACATAGAAACCTCCAATGAAGAGCAGACATTTGTCCAGGTTCCCAGCGCGGAAAAGCCCAAGCTTGACGGCAAGGGTTTTATCAGCGGCACCGTCATTTCCGCCGACAGCAAAAAACCGGTGGCGGGGGCGAAAATATTTATCAGCGGCGTTGCCAACGAACTGCGTAGCGGGCAGGACGGTTCATTCAGCATTGAAGTCCCCGCCGGTGACTACAGCCTTTCCATCATGCACCCCGATTTTAGCGCGCAAGTCAAAGACGGCATTAATGTGGCCAAAGACGATACGGTCACACAAACCTTCGCACTGACCCCGGCCGGTTTTGAATTGCCCGAGCATGTCGTGCTTGAGCCCCATGTCGCGGGCAGTTTGGCGTCGATTGTCGAAGAGCAGCGCACCACCTCGGCGGTCGCCAATATCCTGGGTGCCGAACAGATCAGCCGTTCCGGCGACAGCGATGCCGCCGGTGCGCTAAGGCGGACGACCGGCCTGACCCTGATTGGCGGCAAATTCATTTACGTGCGTGGCTTGGGCGAACGTTATTCCAGCACCCTGTTAAACGGCGCCTCGATTCCGTCCCCCGACCCGACCCGCCGCGTGGTGCCGTTGGATTTGTTCCCGACCACGGTCATCGACAGCGTAATGATACAAAAATCCTATTCGGTTGACAGACCCGGCGAATTTGCCGGTGGCACCGTCGAATTGCGCACCAAAACCGTACCGGATGATTTTTTTACCCAATTGTCCTATCAACTTGGCATTACCGAAGGCACCACCTTTGACGACGGTTTGCGTTACCAGGGCGGCGGCACCGATATGTTCGGCATCGACGACGGCACGCGAAAAATGCCGGGGTCTTTAGCGTCGGCGACAGCGGGCGGCGTCCAGCTCAGCCCTTTCGCGCCGACCAATCCGAAAGGCTTTACCACCGATCAGCTGCAAACCATGGGCAATGACTTGTCGAATGTTTGGGACATTAACAACAAGCCGATAGGCCCCGACAGCCGCGTCAGCTTCGGTATTGGCGACGCCTTTCATGCCGGTGATTTTACTTTCGGTTACACCAATTCCCTGCGCTGGACTGACGGCTGGAATTCCCAAAACGAAATACAGCGTTTCTATGCGCCAACCACCGGCAATGAATTGGAAATGACGGTCGACAACGACGTCAACTTCACCGAACGCGAGACCAACCTTAGCGGCTATCTCGGGCTTGAAGCGCGTTACGCCGACAACCACCGCTTTTACGGCAATTCGCTGGTGTTGCGGCAAACATTGGACGAGGCGCGCATTACCGAAGGCTGGTCGGAATCGGAAGATTTCGTGATCCGCCGCTCGCAGCTGCAATACATGGAAAACAGCCTGTTGGTCGGCCAAATCGGCGGCGAACATCGTTGGGATTCTTTGGCCAATTTGGAGACCAACTGGCTGTGGACGCGCTCGGCCGCAGGCCGGAAAGCGCCTTATGAGCGCTCGTACCGCTTCGATCAGATACCCGGAGGCGGCGGCGATTTTTATTTTACCCGCCGTGCCGACAGCAACCAGGTCAACTTTTCCGAATTGGACGATAACGACCAAAGTTTCCGGCTGGATGTCAAACTGCCGCTGGATCTGCATCCCGACTACCAATTGACGCTACAAAGCGGCTTTATCGACCAGTCGCGCACCCGGGAATCGGAAATACGCCGGTTCAGTTTTGGCGCGCAAGGCCCTGATTCCCGTCGGCCTGAGGTGTTGGGCCTGGGTTCGCTGGAACAGATTTTAAGCCCGAAATTCATCGGCGCCAACGGCTTCCAATTGCGCGAGACCACCCGTGCCACCGACAATTACGAGGCATCCCAGGATTTGTTTTCCTATTACGGGCAAGGCGACCTGAATCTGTTCGAAACCGTGCGCCTGACTGGCGGTTTAAGGCTAGAAGACAACAACCAGGTGGTGTCCACCTTTGAAATGTTTAACCCCAATAACGCGCCGCAGGAATCGAAACTGATTAAAAAAGACCTGTTGCCTTCAGCCTCGGCAACCTGGCTGATCACCGACAAACAACAGCTGAGGGCCGGTTATTCCGAAACCATTTCACGGCCGGACTTTCGCGAATTGTCGCCCGCGCCGTTTTTGGACCCTGCCAGCGACCGCGAGACATTGGGCAACCCCAATTTGGAGCAGGCGCAAATCACCAGTTACGACCTGCGCTGGGAATATTACTTTTCTTCCAATGAAAGCCTGACGCTCGGCTCTTTCTGGAAAGACATCGCCAACCCGATAGAGCTGATCTTGTTGCCCGGCCCCGGCGGCGTACTGACTTTGCAGAATGCCAAAACCGCCACCGTGTACGGTTTTGAGGCTGAAATCATGAAGCATCTGGATTTTATCCATCCCGATCTGGAAAACTTTTATGTTTCCACCAACTACACCTGGACTAAATCGGAAATCGAGTTGAAGCCTGAAAACATGGTGGCGCAAACCACCAATTTCCGTCCTTTACAAGGTCACTCGCCTTATGTGTTCAATGCCCAGATCGGCTACGACAACCCCGATAACGGTATTTTGGCCACACTGCTGTACAACACCTACGGCAAACGTATCGCCGAAGTCGGTTCCTTGGGCGCACCGGACAAATACGACCAGCCGGTGCATCAGGTTGATTTTGTTTACCGGCAGAAAGTCATGGATCATGTGTCGCTAACCTTCAATGCCCGCAATCTGTTGGATGACAGCGTCGATGTATTGCAGGGCGACAAAATAGCCCGCAGCTTCCGCCGGGGGCGTGAATTCAGGTTAGGGGTGATGGTGGATTTTTAAGTCGATTTCCGGGAAATAACATCCCTTGATGATAATGGCCTGTAAAAAATAGAGTCCACGCTTAGCACAAAAGCCACGAACTTTTCGTGTTTTTTGCGTGCTAAGCCGTGGACAATTTTTGGTATGGCTTTTTTAGGAAATAGCCTAATCAGAAAATAACCTAAATCCCTTCCTGCTTATCATCCTCATCTTCATCTCTCGCCATATCCGAAATCTCTTTTAACCGGGAAATAGCGATGCTGTCCTGTAACCCGGCATGTTGCTAGGTGAAATATTAATGTCATCATAAGGACATACTCACGTCATAACAGCCCTATATCCTCACATCAACAAAGGGGATATGCCCGATGTATTGCCTCAAGTGCCTTCATGCGCTTAAGCGACCAGTCATCAAACGGGGAACCGCTCAATGAAAATTAATACGCAAGTAACCGATGTAGAACATGTTCTTACTGACAGTGACTCTATTGTTTCTAATACCGATCTCAAAGGCGTGATCACCTACGTTAATGATGCTTTTGTTCGCATTAGCGGCTATTCCAGAGAAGAGCTGATTGGCGCATCGCACAATGTGGTGCGCCATCCCGACATGCCGCCCGAAGCCTTTGCCGATTTGTGGCGATCAATGAAAGCCGGTCGTCCGTGGACCGGCATCGTTAAAAATCGCTGCAAGAATGGCGATTACTACTGGGTGTTAGCTAATGCCACGCCACTTTATGAAAACGATAAGCTGGTGGGTTATATGTCTGTGCGCAGTAAGCCTGAAAGTGAGCAAGTTGAGGCGGCAGATGCGGCTTACCAGCTATTTCGGGAAGGGCGAGCCGGTAATCTGAAAATTAAGGATGGCAAAGTGGTTAAAGCCAGTCTGTTAGGATTCTTATTATTAAAAGATTTCAGTATTAAGTCCCGTCTGACCGCTATTATCGGTCTGCTATCGGTGTTGTTATTACTTATCGGGGGCATAGGATTGCTTGGCATGAGCAAGGCCAAAGAAGGTTTGCGCACGGTGTATGAAGAGCGTACTTTGCCTATCAGCCAAATTGCCTCGATGCAAAAATTGTTTCTGTCTACTCGGTTGGCTATTGCTGCCAGCCTTGATAACCCCGCACCTGAAAAGCTTCTGAGCCATACCACTGAAGTCGAGCAAAATATCGAGAAAATTACCCGGCTTTGGGATGACTATAGTGCCACGCAATTAACCAGTGTAGAAAAAGTGCTGGCGAATCAGTTTGACGAGAACAGAACTGCATTTGTGGCGAAAGGCTTAAGGCCTATCATTGTGGCATTGCGGGACAATGACATAACACAGGCCAGGCTTGTGGCCGATAAAATCAATAAGCTTTATCCGCCTCTCGAAGACAGTATCCAGCAGTTGATGCAGTTGCAGCTTGATGTCGCCAAACAGGCGTTTGGGACAACACAGTCCGATTATAAAACGATGCGCACGTTTTCCATTGGCCTGATTGCGGCAGGCATTGCGCTGGTTTTATGGTTGGGGGGAACTCTGATTCGCGTCATTATTGGCCCGCTGGAAGCGTCCATCGCTCATTTCGGTCAAATTGCCCAGGGCAATTACAAGAGAGTCATTGATATAGAACGCCATAATGAAGTCGGTAAGGTTATGGAAGCCATTAAAGTCATGCAGACCAAAATTGGTTTTGATGTCGCCGAAAACCAGCGTATTACCGATGAAAGCCTACGCGTCAAGATTGCACTGGATAACGTCAGTACCGGTGTCATGATTGCCGACAACGATGGCAAGATTATTTATCTCAATAGTTCGGTCAGCGCTATGCTGAGCAAGGCCGAAGCAGATATTCGCAAAGAATTGCCGCATTTTTCAGCCGCCAATTTGGTCGGCAGTAAGATTGAGGATTTTCATAAAAATCCCGCGCATCAGACGCAACTACTGAGCTCTTTAACCGGCACTTATACAGCCCGAATGGAAGTGGGTGGTCGTACCCTAGTGGTAACGGCCAGTCCGGTCATCAATGAAAATGGACAGCGTTTGGGTTCGGTCGCTGAATGGCAGGATTGCACCGCTGAAGTTGCCGTGGAAAAAGAGGTCTCCACAATTGTAGCTGCCGCCATTATGGGCAACTTTACCAAACGTTTCGATTTACGCGGCAAAACGGGCTTCTTGCGTGAGTTGGGCGAAAGCCTAAATCAGTTGTTGCACACCAACGAAACCAGTCTCAATGAAGTGGTGCGGGTATTGGATGCTTTATCCTGTGGCGATTTGACCGAAACTATTAGTGATGACTATCAAGGTACTTTTGGGCAACTTAAAGATAGCTCCAATACCACGGTCGAAAAGCTCAAGCACATCGTTCATCAAATCAAGGACGCCACCGACTGCATTAACACCGGCGCTAGAGAAATCGCTGCCGGCAATAATGATTTGTCGTATCGCACCGAAGAGCAAGCCGCCAGCCTGGAACAAACTGCCGCCAGTATGCAAGAGTTGACCTCTACCGTGCAACATAATACCGAAAATGCCAAACAGGCCAACCAGTTAGCAATAAGTGCTTCTGAAATAGCCGGTCAAGGCGGACTGATAGTGGAACAGGTTGTTAATACGATGAAAAACATAAAAGCGTCTTCACAAAAAATCGAGGCGATTGTCCTGGTCATAGACGACATTGCCTTTCAAACCAATGTACTCGCCTTCAACGCCTCTATACAAGCCGCCCACGCCGGTATAAACGGACAAGGCTTTGCGGTCGTGGCCAGCGAAGTTCGTAAACTTGCGCAAAAAGCCGCCGAATCTGCCGAGGAAATCAAAAGCTTGATTGAAGACTCGGTAGAACAAATTGACGATGGGAGCCAATTGGTTACACAGACCGGCAAGACCATGAAAGACATTCTCGCTGCTATCCAGGGTGTTACCGGCATGATGTCGGAAATAACAGCCGCCTCAGTTGAACAAAATGCCGGTATCCAGCAGGTCAATCAAGCCGTCAGCCAAATGGACGATATGACCCAACAAAATGCTGCCTTGGTTGAACAAGCGGCCGCTGCTGCCGAATCGCTGGAAGAGCAGGCGAAAAATCTAGCCATTACGGTAAACAGCTTCAAAACCGATAACGAACCCACTAGCCGCAACAGGCTTTTTGCCCTGGAAGACGTTGATGCGCGGTCACCGAAATTTCATTCGCCACATCACCATCATCGGGAACATAAACAACCTCTCATTTGGGATACCAGAAGAATAAATAATCATGCTCATCACAGTCATGAACACGCAGTGAAGGACAAGCCGCAATTGTTGGCTGTCGCTAACGGCGATTGGGAGGAGTTTTAAGGATAGAAGCACTGAAACGGCTCAGTGTCCCCATTTTTGATGGATAATTTCAATACCGGATATACTCCGAACGGTCGACTTTTCGGTTTTACATTTGCCGAAAATGTTGTAAAAAGAGCGGAAGATTAACTTCCGAAGCTGGCCGGGGTTTGTAACCCCGGCCGAAACGTTTGAAGATCGTGACAATTTATATACTTTGAACGGTTAAGTTTTCGGCTTAATGTTAGGCGAAAAAACTGCCGAACTGCAGACCTTCGGGGTTTTAAACACTTGGAAGGTCTAAGTAACTTCCCATTAAGGGACATTATTTCCCGGAACCCCCTCTGTTTTAATCCATATAAAAATGGTAGCGGTTTTTGCCCGATTGCTTGGCGACATACATGGCCTGGTCGGCATAATCCAGCAGCAAATCCGCGTCATCACTATTATTAGGGCAGATGCTGACGCCGATGCTGGCTGAGAGGTGGTGGGATTGGCCCTGAATGTCAATCGGCAGGACAATGACTTCATGCAGCCGCTTAACGGTGGCCACACACTCTTTCCGATGATTCAGGTTCGGCAACAACACCACAAACTCGTCACCGCCGATACGGGCGACAGTATCCCCCTCACGCAGAATATTACTGATACGCCGGGCAATTTCAATTAGCACCTGATCGCCAACTTGATGTCCCCAGACATCGTTAACCGGTTTGAATCCATCAAGATCGAGATAGCAAACACCCAACATCTTTTGCTCACGCTGGGTCTGGACAATAGCCAGTTTCATCCGGTCAGCCAACAACATCCGGTTGGGAATGCCGGTCAGGGCGTCATAGTGGGCGCTATGCCTCAACTCGTCTTTGTGCCGCTTGATCAACAGTTGGTTATGCACCCGCAGCAAGACAATCTCAGGATTGATGGGCTTGCTGATGTAATCGGCGGCACCTAACTGTAGGCCGTAAGTTTCAGATTCTTGGTCGAATGCGGCGGTGACAAAAATCACCGGGATATCGCGGGTCAACGGGTTTTCTTGCAAGTGCCGACAAACTTCGTAACCGTCCATGTCCGGCATTCTCACATCCAGCAACACCAGTTCGGGATGTGGGAAATGCTGCGCAATCGCCAGCGCCCGTTGGCCATTTCCGGCGACTTTAACGTGGTAATCTTCAGCCAACAGCATGGCCAGTATTTCCTGGTTGACACGCGTATCATCGACGACCAGGATAATTGGGCGTGGGTCTTTAACTGGCGCTTGGTCATCAGCGTGTCCCATTAAGGTGTCCAGTGCCGCTTTGGCGTTCGCATAATCGGTATCGAGAATAAACTGTACCAGTGTGTTGTAATCGCCCAGCTGTTCATGCGGGAACAGCGCTTTAAACCGAGAGAGCAATTCGTCATTGATAAAGCCGTGGTTGGCAAGCAGCCGATTCAAGTCGATGACAAGTTGTCGGTCGACAGTGACACCGACTGGCAACGGCTGCAACGGACGCTCACCCGAATCGGCCTCAAGCCCGCTGTCCGCTACAGCAGGAACCTCGAGCGCTACAGGTTTGGCCCAGCGCGCTAAGGTCGAGAAAAACTGATCCCAGTCGATCGGCTTGCAAATATGATCGTCCATGCCGCTGGCAAGGCAGCGCTGTTGGTCTTCAGGCATGGCATTACCGGTCATGGCAATAATCGGCAGGTCGGCAAAGCGCGGATTGCTGCGGATGGCGCGTGTGGCTTTAAAACCATCCATCACCGGCATCTGGCAATCCATCAATACCATTGCATAATCGTTGTCGTTAACCATGGCGACCGCTTCCGCGCCATTGGCGGCGATATCGACGCGGATGCCTTTATAAGCGAGTATGTCCGGTATCATTTCCCGAACCGCCAAGTCATCCTCCACAAACAACAGATATAGATTGTCCAACTCGGGATAAGGCGCCGGTTTGACCGTTTGCGGGGACGACAGCCCGGACTCGCTCAGCGGCTGTACGCCCAGGGTGATGGAAAAATAAAAACGGCTGCCAAGGCCGGGGCTGCTGTCAACCTCGATAACGCCACCCATTGCGCCGACCAATTCTTTGCTGATAGACAAGCCCAAACCCGTGCCGCCGTATTTACGGGTGATGGAATCGTCAGCTTGGGTGAAGGCGTCAAACAAGTGGCTTTGCTGTGCTTCGCTCAAGCCGATACCGGTGTCAGTCACGCTAAAACGCAAACACGCTTGTCCGGCATCAGCCGTTAGCAGCTCGACCCGCACCGTCACCGTCCCCGTTGCGGTAAATTTGATCGCATTGGTCAATAAGTTGAGCAACACTTGACCCAACCTTAACGGGTCGCCGATTAACAGCCCGGGTATCGCCGGATCAACATCAAAATTCAACACGAAAGGCTTGCCGATGAGCAGCGGCATAGTCACCTCGGCCAAATAATGCATGACAGAGTCAAGTTTGAATTCGGTTTGCTCCAGTGTCAGCTTACCGGCTTCAAGTTTGGAAAAGTCCAAAATGCTGTTGACTATGCTCAATAACCATTTGGACGAGGTATTGATTTTATTCTGATAATTACGCTGTGTTGGGGTCAAATCGGTTTTTAGGGTCAAATAGGTCATGCCGATAATGGCATTCATCGGGGTGCGGATTTCATGGCTCATGTTGGCCAAAAACGCGCTTTTGATTTGCACCGCCGCTTGCGCCTTATCAGTCATGTCCTGAAGCTCTTCGGTGCGCTTGACCACTTGCTGTTCAAGCTCGGCTTGAATCCACTTGAGCTGGCGCACACGCCATAAATAAACCGCCAGCAACAAGCTTACAAACAGCCCTATGACCAGAAGACGAAACCACAGCGTTTGCCAAAACGACGGCGTGATGGTGATGGGTAGACTGATGCCGGTTTCATTCCAGATGCCGTTGCTATTGGCGGCTTTAACGTGAAATACATACTGCCCGGGATTCAGGTTGGTGTAGGTCGCTATGCGGTTGCCACTATCCGTTTTAACCCACTCGTTATCAAAGCCTTCTAATTTATAGGCATAGCTGTTGCGTTTGGGGGCGGAAAAATGCAGGGCGGAAAATTTTAGCGAAAACACGCCCAAGCGCCACGGCAAAGTTAAGTGTTTGGGGTCGGTCACACTGCCCTGCAGGTCAACACCGTCGATATTGTTGCTATCGGCAAGCGATTGGTTAAGTATGCTGATGTCAGTGATTGCCACCGCTGGCGGCATCAGATTTTGCCGAACCTGTTCAGGATGGATCACTGTGAAGCCTTTGTAAGAGCCGAAATACAGCGTGCCTTCGGTATCGGCATAAGACGTGCTGTCCGAATATCTGGCCGCAACATTTTCGATGGCGGTCGTGTAATTGTTGAACGTCGACGTTGCCGGGTCAAAGTGTGCGATGCCATCGGCCATACTGAGCCAAGGCTGCCCTGCGGCATCAAAACTGATGGCCCTTACGTTGCCTGAACTTAAACCGTTACGGCCATCATAATTATGGAAACTCAATTTGCCGTCTGCCACGGGCACGGCTAAACTGAGGCCGCTGAAAGTGGCGATCCAAACGTTACCGGCACGGTCTTCCCGAATATCGGTGACAAAATTATTGGCCAAACTGGCCGCATCATCAGCATCAAAACGGTAATGTTGGATCTGCCCGGTGGCGGGATCCAGCACCGCTAGACCGTTGCCCATGATTTGGCCGCTCCCCAACCAAACTTTGCCGGCACGGTCAACCATCAGCGTATTGACGGAGTTGCCGGCAAGACTGTTCGTATCCTGCGGGTCGTGTTGGAACTTGCGCAAAATACCGGCGCTTGGGGCATATTCAACCAAGCCGTTGCCTGTACCTAACCATAATGTGCCCTGGGCGCTCGGGACAATTTTGTTGACAAAATTACTGGCGGCATCGCCCAACGTTATTTTTTCAACATACTGCGTCTGGGGGGCTATGCGGAATAAACCGTTTTGGGTGCCTAGCCATAATGACCCTTCCGGCTGTTGGTATATGCTATAAACAATACCGCTAGACAGTTGTTTGGCGGTTAGCGATTTAATAATTTGGCGGTTTTTCAAGTCGGCCAAAATGACCCCCGAAAAACTGCTTAGCCACTGCCGTCCCGAGTCGGCAGGCGCTATTGCCAGTATTGAGTTCTCAACCGTGCCGTCTGCGCCGTCCAACATACTGGGCATCAGCTGTTCAAATCCGCCAACAGACAAATCAGTGCGGCTGACCCCGTTTCTCGTACCGACCCAAAAACCGCCGGTGCAGTCCAGTAGCAATGACAAAACTTGATTGTCGACAATACTATGGAGATCTTCGGTTTGATGCCGGTAAAGGCCGAATTGTTGCCGACTTTCATCCCAACGCAACAAACCGGCAAGGCTTGCTGCCCAAACCGTCTGCTCACTGTCTTCAGCAAAATGGTTGACCCGAGAACCCGTTGTGTTGGCTGACATTAACAACGGCTTTTTCTGGGCTTTGTCCTGTCCGGGTTGCCATTGGAATACGCCGTCCTCTGTGCCCAGCCATAAACGTTGCCGACTGTCCATAAACAACGACTTGATGTTATGTTCCAGTGCCGTGCTGCCTTTTGGCATGAGCTGGCGATGTTGGAACCCGGAACTGCCTGCCGGCAGATAATCGAGCCCTGAAGGCCACATCGAAACCCACAGGCCGCCTTGCCGATCCAACGCCAAGGCCTGCACATTATTATTGGCCAGGCTATCAGGCTGGGCCGGGTTATGGCGATAACTGCGGAACTGCCCGGTGTTGGGTTCAAAATGTTGCAGGCCGTCCCGTGTCCCCAGCCATAGCCCGCTGTTGCCATCCGAAATTATTTTTTGAATGGTGCGGCTGGCTTGTAAAGCATCTTGCTCAAGTGGCCGCTGGTATAATTTAAAACTGTTGCTTTCGCGTTCAAACAAGGCTAAGTCGCTGCGCGTCGCCACCCACAACCGCCGCTGCCCGTCCTCAAACAAACCGGTCACGTTATTGTTAGGCAGGTTGCCTGGCGTATCGGGTGCTGCCCGAAAATGCTTGGATTGGTAACCGTCGTAACGGTACAGGCCGGAATTAGTGCCGACCCAAATAAAGCCCTGATAATCCTGTAACAAGATTAAAGCCGAGTTGACAGTGGCCGTATCGCTTACCGTCACAAATTGCAATGGGGGCGCCGCATAAGCCATGGGTAGCCCAGCCAGCAATAGTGTTAGCAGCCAACGCTTAATGGTTGCGGTATGGTCAAAAATAAATGCCTCCAGTTGGTTACGGGCTGTTTTGGTAAAGTGATTTCTAAATAGAACGGAAAAAAACACGAAAATCTCGTGGCTTTCGCGGACTCTATTTTTACAGACTATCATCAAGCGATGTTGTTTCCCGGAAACCGTTTGGTTAGAAATCGGTGGACAGCATCACGCTGAAACTGCGCGGCGCCCCGACATAGTAAGCCGGGGCACGGCCGCCCGGGCCTTGGGCGCGGGCGGTAAAAAAGCTGCCGCTACTGGCATTCAAATTGAGGTAATCCTGATCTAACAAGTTATAAACATTGAGGCGCACGGTGGGGTCGCGGAACCAGCCGGTCGACGGCAAACGGTAGCCTGCGTCAAAACTGACCAGCGTATAACCGTCGATTGACTCATCGTTGACCAATGTTGCATAGCGTTTGCCGGTATATTTGGCCGACAAATTGGCCGACCAACCGCCATTACGGTATTGCAGCGCCGCGCCCGCCATATAATTCGGCACATCGGGAAAAGCTTTGCCTGCGGTCGCTTCGGTCGTATCAGCGGCCGTTTGCAGGTTTTGCCCGATGCGGCTGTGGGTATAAGTGAAAGAGCCGTACACGCTCCAATTCGGTAAAAAGCGCCAGGCGGATTCCAGTTCGACGCCTTGGGTGGTTGAATCGCCGACGTTGTAGTCGGTACTGAGGGTGCTGATTGGGTCGAAAGACGACGCAATGCGGTTGCGGTAATCGATGTAAAACAATGACCCGGAAAAGGATAAATCTTTGCCGTTATAGCGGTAACCTAAGTCCCAGTTGGTTGCCACTTCCTCATCAACATTCACTGGCTTTAGCGTGTAGCCGGTCAATTCGCCCTGATCGTTAAATTTGCCGCCGCGAATCAAGTTATACAGCACCGAATCGGGCGGTGCCTTGAAATTTTCGGCGCGATTGGCAAACACCTGCTGGCGCTCGGTCAACTGGTAACGGACACCCACACTCGGCAGCGGTCTGGCGTAAGTTTGTTTGATGTTGTACTCGGCAGCACCGCCTTCACTGGCATAATTGGTGAAATCGCGCTCGATTTGGGTGTAACGCAAACCCAGTGACAAAGTGAGTTTGTCATCCAGAAAATTGATGTCGTCTTGGGCAAAAAACGAATGCGAGGTATTGAGGGTCAAAAAATCGCGGCCCTGATAAGGCGTGCCGTTTTGTCGCAGCAGGTAGGTTGGGCGGCTATCCAGCCAAGGGTTGGCGCTATTGCCGGCGGCGTCGAACGTGACCGCCGGTTGGGTGCGCCGGTGGTGCGCGTGTTCAAACCAATAGCCTGCCATTAAACGATGGTTCGCCAACTGGCTGCGTAGCCGTGCAGTAACGCCGGGGCGCTGGGTTTCAGTGATTGCGCCGCTGTAAACCATCAGCGTATCCAGCGTATCGCCGTCGCCATTGATGTCCCGGATACCGCCGCCGAATTTATTGGCGTCATCGCTTTCCGCCAGCATCCTGAGTTGGTTGCCGCCAGTGCCGTAGCCGTAGTTGTAATAAGGGTCAACATCCAGCTGCAAATTGGAATGCAACTGGAAGCGGCCTTTCAGTGTAGCCAGATAATTGCGGTATGGATTGAGGTTAAGGTTGTAATAAAGGTCGCCCGGTATCTTTTCAATTTGTGCGCTGCCATTGACCCCGGCCAGCTTTTGCGGGGCGTGGCCGCCAAAATCGGCATCACGGCCGAGTGTTTGTATTTCAGCCTGGGTCAATGTGCGCAAATTGTGGTTAAGCATTTGGTTAAACATCAAGCCGCCAGTAATGCTACTGCCGGGTGTTAGATTTAATACGCCTTTAAAATCAATATGCTCGCGGTCGGCGCCGCCATAGCCTTTCCATTTGTCGGCCTCGGCTTTGGACACCGAAACAAAGGCTTTGAAACGGTTGTCAGCCAAATAGCCGGTATCGGCGCGCAAAAAGGTTTTGTATGCATTATAAGCGCCGTAACTTTGCTGCACCCGAAAGCGTAACTGGTCGCTGGGGTCGGATGTGGTAAAGCCAATCGAACCGCCGGTTGCGCCGACCATTGGCGCATCGATGTCACCCGAACCCTGAGTGACGGAAATCTCTTCCAGATTCTCCATGTCCATTAATTCAGACGGATAAACCGCGTAATTACCGGCATCGTTAATCGGCGCGCCATCCAGGGTAACGCCGATTTGATCGCTGTTGAAACCGCGCATGCGCAGACCGCCGCCAAACAGGCCGGAAGCATCGTAGCTGTAGGTATTGACGCCCGGCAGCAAATCCATCGCCTGATACGGATTATTCTGGGTGTTTTTTTGTTCAATGGCCGGTCGGGAAATGACGCTGTGTGAGCGCGGCACATCCTGCGGGTTCATCAGGCCATTGCCGGGGGGCGCGACACCTTCAACCAGCATAGGATCGAAAGTTACACTGTCATTCGCCTGTGCTATAAAACCCGCAAAAGCGGTCGTAATAAAAACAAGCTGCTTCATCATATAGTTGGAAAGGGGCAACATAAGCTCGAGCCTAATTACGAAATAACTTGGAATATTAGCGGTCGACCCACTGTCTGTCACGCTATTTAATTCGCCGTCAATGAGGGGAGCTGTGCTGTGCTGTGAGAAAACGGCACGGTATCCGCCGTTATACCGCCTCGCCTAATCCGCAACCTTTGACGCTCTATTTTTACTGCCGTTGGGCACCTCCCTAAGCCAAACCCTGACGTTATTTGTATCGAATCGATATTTAGTTGACAGCCTTCTCAGGCTTCTTTTATAGTATTGATCCGCTACTATACTGAAATAAAGAAAATATTTTATGCACCAGACATCCGCCAACACACAGGCCTATCCGGTACTTAAGGCTGTTGACTGCTCAAAATATCTAAGGTGGGTAGTTAGGCCCGGAAGAGGCAAACCTCAGAGGCGGGGAAATCAGTGCCAATGTTGATATGCCGTATATCAACGGAGTGGCGTTATTAACCATCAAAATAAAAGGTGTAAAAAACATGAACGAAGAAGAACAAACAAAAGACAAATTCTGGTTGTATGTTGCCGGTACAGTGATTGCCTTGTTAGTCACTATTGGCATGGTCAAACAAAGTGAAAACGAAAAATTTGCGCCGATCAAGCAGCAATTGGAAGAAGAAACCAAACTCATGAATATCCGTGTCTTGGATTGAGTGTCACCCCCATTACACATCACTTAATATAATAATCAGGAGAGAACTATGAAACTTAATTGGGTATGCTTGGGAATGGCGTTGGCTTTTTTTTCCGGAACAACGATGGCGACAGAATACATTTACCGTGACCTGATGGCTAACACACTGCCTTCGGCGGCGTGCGAGGCAGAATCCAACGCCATGGCGACCGCCTCAAAAGCCTACAATATCAAACGCTACAGCAAAACATTTTGCCAGTCGCAAGGTTACGGTTGGCATGTGGAAGCGGTCAAGGATGAAGGCAAAGCGGCCTGCACACCTTGCAGCGGCGCTAACCAAGGCAAAAGCCAATGCCATTTGGAAGATATGGTGGTGACTTGCAAACGTATCAAACCTGGTTCGGTCGGTATGTTGCCGGGAAAAAGTTAATGGCAACCGCGTGAGTGCGAGGGCGATCCCTTGCTCACGCTTAGCCGTTAATCATTTTCATCCGGGATTTGTCCCTTTAACTCTTCCGATAACAGCATTTGACCACCGGTAATAACGACGTGCTCCCCCTCATGGATACCTTGCGCAACGAAATAACCGCCGGTGGTCGCTGAAAATGAGCCAATAGCGCGGCGGCTGAATTGTTCTGCCGCGATTTTGACATAAACAAAAGCTTGATCCAGATACCAAATTAAAGCAGTCTTCGGAATAACGACGCCAGACTGGTTTTCGCCCCGCTCCGGTATCCATGCGACTACGCGCATCCCGCTCCTGATGTGTTTGGCATCAGCCTGAAAAAAATAGCTTTCGCCTTGCGCAATAGGGTCTGTTTGCGGCGCTGCTGAAATCAACTGGGCTTTAATTGCGCTGCTGCGGTTGCCGGACACGTCGACAGCAATGCTGTCAATGTCGCCTGGCAGTTGCTTGTCGGCGGGCAGGGTAATTTGTAACAAGCTCTGCGCACCGGATAAGAATGCCTCCAAGCGGCCTGATTCTGCCGTTAACGCCCAACCGGCAAGTTTTTCGCCCCAGTTGAGCCGAGCCTCATCAATGACGGCCTTGCCTTGAACGCTGCTGGTTTCAACCCGCGCCTTATCGGCCTGCCATTGCGCCTGTTGCAGCTGTAAATTACGTTTTGAGGCCGCACCTTCGCGGTACAAATCCTGTTGCCGCTTAATGTCCTGCCCGGCCTGGGCAAACTTTGCCGCCGCGCTGCGGCGTTCCGCTTGCGCAACCAGATACCGGTGCCGTAATTCCAGTAGCGGTTGTATGCTGAGGGCTTTCCCGTAAGCGGTGAATTCAGCATAACGGCTTGTCGGCGCCAGCGTCACGGTCTGCAATCCAGCCGCCGACTGTGTTTTGGCCGAAATAAAAACAACGCCGGACTCGGGGGCTTTGGTGGCCGCCTCATCGTCATCATCTGCGAAAACCGGGGTCATGTTGATTATAAAAATACAGGCGATTAAAAAGGCATTCATGGGGATAATAAAGGCATGTGTAGGTCAGTCCATGGTATAAGATTTCCGCTGTTAAGTGCATTTTTTGTTGTTTTTAAAAAATTGCGCGCTATCCTTCGACTGCATAAATGCAAAAGGTTGGACACCTGACGCAGGCACTTAGGCAACGCAGGGAGCCGCTGCCGAAAAAAACAAGCAACTATCACTATTAAGAGAGCATTATGAGCGAGATACCGGATAACCTAAAATACGCTAAAACCCACGAATGGGCACTGCTGGAAGACAACAATATCATTCGGGTCGGCATCACCGATTTTGCCCAGGCAGAATTGGGCGATTTGGTTTTTATTGAATTGCCCGAACTAGGACGCAAAGTTGCCGCGCAAGAACATTGCGCTGTTGTTGAGTCGGTCAAAACCGCATCCGATTTGTTTAGCCCGGTCAGCGGGGAAATAGTCGCCATTAACGAAGCCTTAATCGATGAACCGGAACAGGTTAATGATGATGCTTACAGCACCTGGCTGTTTTGCATCAAGGCGGATGACCTGTCTGAGTTGGATGCCTTAATGGATGCCGACGCTTATCAACAGATGATTGACTAGGGATCAGACGAAAGCACGCGATAAAAATCTTAACCTTAAACTTTAAACATCAACAATGGCCCATCAAAATGCAAAAGGCGTTAAACGCCTGATAAACGCCTGCTTTTTTTCTGCTGCCGGTTTTAAAGCAACCTGGATGCATGAAGAAGCGTTCAGACAGGAAGTGCTCCTGTTTATAGTCACAACCCCGTTAGCCCTCTGGCTGGGGCAAACCACCCTTGAAAAATTGCTGTTGATCGGCAGTATCGTTTTGGTCATGCTGGTTGAATTATTGAATTCAGCGGTAGAAGCAGTGGTCGATAGGGTAGGGCTTGAACATCACGAATTATCAGGTCGCGCCAAAGATATTGGCTCTGCGGCTGTCATGATGTCGCTGGTCTGGGCCGCTGTCACGTGGGCACTAATTTTACTTTAGCCGCGACTGCTCCCGGCAGTCTTGCGGCATACACACCATCCCTGGCAATCGCCGCGCCTGTTCCTGACAGGCTTGCGGCATACACACCATCCCTGGCGATAAGAGGAATATAATAAAATGAGCGCATTAATTTGTGGGTCTATGGCTTACGACACCATCATGGTTTTCCATGACAAATTCAAACATCACATTTTGCCGGAAAAAATCCATATCCTGAACGTGTCCTTCCTGGTGCCGGTCATGCGCCGCGAATACGGCGGTTGTGCCGGTAATATTGCCTACAACCTGAAATTACTCAATGAAGAACCGTTAATCATGGCAACGGTCGGCCATGACTTTGAACCTTATGCGCAATGGTTGGCGCAAAACCAGCTATCCAGCGAATTCATCCAGATTTTGGACAACCATTACACCGGCCAGGCCTACATCACCACCGATGAGGAAGCTAACCAAATCACCGCGTTCCATCCCGGCGCGATGAATGACTCGCATTTGAATTCAGTGCCGACAGACAGAAACATCAGTATCGGCATCGTCTCGCCGGACGGCAAGGACGGTATGCAATTACACGCGGAACAATTTGCCGAACTTGAGATACCGTTTATTTTCGACCCCGGCCAAGGTATGCCGATGTTTAATGGCGAAGAACTGCTTAAACTGGTAGACCAAGCAACCTGGTTGACCTTGAATGATTACGAATCGGAGTTGATGCAAGAGCGCACCGGCTTGTCGTTGGAGCAACTGGCCGGGCGGGTTGAGGCACTGATTATTACCTTGGGCGCACAAGGGTCGCAAATTTATAGCCAAGGCCAATGCATCACTATCCCAGCCGCAAAACCAAAAGACCTCATTGATCCGACCGGCTGCGGCGATGCCTACCGCGCCGGGCTGTTATACGGTCTGATGAATGACTTGGATTGGGAAACGACCGGCCGGGTGGCTTCATTAATGGGCGCCATTAAAATCGAACACAACGGCACCCAAAACCATTCATTCGATATGGATAGCTTCAAGCAACGTTACCGCGAAAATTTCGGCTCTGCGCTTTGATTTCAACAGCGATTTGGGTAAGGCGATTTCCGAGAAATAACATTCCTGGATGATCATGGCCTGTAAAAAATCAAGTCCACGCTTAACACGAAAATTTCGTGTTTTTTCGTGCTAAGCGTGGACAATTTTTGGTATTTCTTTTTCAGGAAATGGCCTAAGTTGGGAGTAAAACAGCTTTAGCTGTTTTAGCGTCAATAGCTAAAGCTATTGGCGTCCAATGTAAAGGTTAAAAGAAATAGGCTTGCCTACTTATACGAAACCGCCAAACATAATAACCTTTGTCATTGTGCGATCCCGGCGTATGCGGGGAAGTGCAAGCCGTGTGTGGATTGAAACATGCTAAAAAACACTCAAAACCTCTTAGACATTATGGCGCGCCTGCGCCATCCCGAAACCGGCTGCGCTTGGGACGTTAAACAAAACTTCAGCAGCCTGATCCCGTATTTGATTGAAGAAGCCTATGAAGTCGTTGATGCCATCGAGCGCAATGACCTGGATGATTTGCGCTCGGAATTAGGCGACTTATTATTGCAGGTGGTGTTCCATGCCCAAATCGCCGATGAACGGGGTCTGTTCAATTTTGAACAGGTGTCCGAAGGCATTTGCGACAAGCTAACCCGCCGCCATCCCCATGTTTTTGCCGATGCGGTTTTTACTACCGATGCGCAGCGCCATCAAGCCTGGGAGCAAGAAAAAGCCAACGAGCGCCAGAAAAAAAACAAAACAGCAGAAGCAGACAGCGTGTTATCCGGCGTAGCGCGCAACCTTCCGGCATTGCTCGAATGCGAAAAAATACAGGATCGTGCGGCAAATTACGGCTTCGATTGGCCGGATGTGCCGCCGGTGTTTGATAAGGTGATGGAAGAACTGGAGGAAGTCAGGGAAGCGTGGCAATCCGGAGATCAGGCGCATATTCAGGAAGAAATCGGCGATTTATTGCTGGTGGCCGTTAATCTGGCGCGGCATTTAAATGTCAATGCCGAAATCGCGCTAAAAGAAAGCACCAAAAAATTCTCCCGGCGCTTTCAGTACATAGAACACCAGGTTGAAGCGGCTGGATTGGATCTTAAAGATTGTGAACTGGCTGAATTGGATCGCTTGTGGGATCAGGCCAAGCTGGCGCTAAAAAAGGTGGTTGCCGAGGAATAATGCCCTGATGCTGATGGGCTATAGAAAAACAGAGTCCACGAAAGGCACGAAAATTTCGTGTTTTTTCGTGGCTTTTGTGGACAATTATTTAGGGATATTTTTACTCACCACAAAGAGACATCTCGTATCCTTCGTGGTGAATCCGCCCTTAGATAGGATTAAAATTCTTCCCATTCGTCATTGCTTACTGCCGCCATTTGCGGCTTTGGTTTAGCCGGTGCCGCTGCAACACTGGCAGATGATGATGAGCCAATATCTTTTTTCAAACGCATAATCGCCACGCCGACCGCACTTGATGCAGAAACAAAAGGCGAACCAGTACCTAGCATAGCCTCCGCCTCGCTGAATTTTTTGCCATTGATCAGGGTGGCGATTTTACCAGCTTCAGTATGGAAGGCCGCATGTTTGGACACGCACTCCGCATAGCTTGCTTTCTGCCCCAGCTGGAATCTGACATCCCCGTGTAGCCATTTGCCGAAATCACAGCAATCGTCCCTTGAAATAGTGACGGCATCCATGTTTTCGCGCTGGGTTATGGCAGTCCGTAGCCTAACTTTCCACTCGGAATGTTTATCCAGCGCCTTATCTAAATCCATATCCCCGGCATTTGACACAGACCTATTAGCATAAGATTCGCGTTTAACAGACGCACTTTTTTTGCCCGCTTGAACGGGTGCTGTATTAGCAAATCCGGCAAAACCATGGGCGCTAGCATCCAGTTTAAAATGCGCCACAGTCTCCGCCAGATTTTGCGTTTGCTCTTCCAGCGACTCAGCAGCCGCTGCGGCTTGTTCAACCAACGCCGCGTTTTGCTGGGTGACATCGTCCATCTGCCCGATAGCTTGGTTGACCTGCTCTATGCCCGAGGTTTGTTCCATCGATGCGGCGCTGATCTCAGACATGATTGCCGTTACGCCGCGAATGGCACTGACAATTTCTTCCATGGTTTTTCCGGCCTGGGCAACCAGTTTGGTGCCGTCCTCAACCTTTTCCACCGAATCGCCAATCAGCCCTTTAATTTCCGCCGCCGCCGCCGCCGCACGCTGGGCAAGGTTGCGCACCTCGACCGCCACCACCGCAAAACCCCGGCCTTGTTCACCGGCGCGCGCGGCTTCCACTGCCGCATTCAGCGCGAGAATGTTGGTTTGGAAAGCGATGCCGTCAATCACTGAAATGATGTCGACCACTTTGCGTGATGATTCATTGATGCCTTCCATGGTCGACACAACCCTGCCCACGACTTGAACGCCCTTGCCAGCAATATCGGTTGCACCGACCGCAAGCCGGTTGGCATGTTTGGCATTTTGGCTGTTCGCCTGCACCGTCGAAGTCAGCTGCTCCATGCTGGCCGCCGTTTCTTCCAGGCTGGCTGCCTGTTCTTCGGTGCGGTGCGACAGGTCATTGTTACCGGCGGCAATTTCTTTGGCCGCCGTATTAATGGTTTCGGAGGCTTCCTTGATTTGGCCGACAATGTCCTTCAATTTTTCTACAGTAGAATTGGAATCATCCTTAAGCTGGCCGAAAGTCCCTGAATAATTGCTGGTGATAGTTTCAGTCAGGTCGCCTCGGGACAAGGCGCCTAACACACGCACCACTTCATTCAAACCGACAGAACTGACTTCCATCAGTTCGTTAACGCCCTGCGCCAATTGTAAAAAGAAACCTTCTTTATCTTTTTCACTAACCCGTTGGTTGAAATCGCCCAAGGCGGCACCGCTGACAACTCTGGCAACTTCCTGCTCAATCGCGACTTCTTCAGTACGGTCTTTCCATTCCACCACCGAACCGATACGTTGTCCGTGTTCGTCACGGATGGGATTGGCGATGAAATACAAAGTGCGTCCGCCAACGTGGATCTCACTGCGGAATGTTGAGCTTAAATTAGCCATCATTTGGCGTTGATGCGCCGGGTTTTTATGAAAAAGATCCATATTCGAGCCTTGTAATTTACTGGCATCGAACTTGGGCATAACCTTACGGATGTCGGCCTCGGCGTGTTTCATCATAGCCAATAGGGCCGGGTTTAAATAAAGGATATTGCAGTCGTTATCAGCCACCATGACGTTAGAGGTAATGGCATCCAGGGCCGTTTTAAGGCGCACAGATTTATCATGCTCCCATTTATCTTTCGATATGCGGTTTAGCAACTGCTGTTGCATGGCGCTCATAGAGCGGAACAATTCGCCCAGCTCATCTTTTTGGGTCAGGTCGATGCTGGAGCTTAGGTCGCCGTCGGCGATGGCTGCGGCGATTTGTTGCAGCGAATGAATGGACTGTAAAACGCCACGGCTGATCATAAGGGTCAATACAAACGTCATCAATACCGCGAGCACAAGCAAGGCAATGAAGAACAGTGCCATGTTTTGGGCGTTATTTTTCAGCAGACCGGCTTCATTAAGCAGGTCAGCGGCGAGTTTATCCTCAACTTCTTTAAGCAGATCAATTTTGTCGGTGATCATGTTGAACCAATACACCGGATCAATGCCCAGCCCAGGTTCAACACCTTTGTCGATGACGATTTTCTTTATCCGCGCTACTTCGTCAACCGAAGAACCCACTATCTTGGCGTTGTAAAACGCCTTCTGGCTATCTTGCGCGTAGGTAAAAAACTGCTGGTTGTAAACATCTTGGGCTGACATATTGGTCAAGAAACGGCTTTGGCTGTCGGGGGTCAATTGGTCTGCGACAAATGCCGCCGTCAATAAAGCCCGCTCTATCCCTGTATGTTCTTTAGCTTTGAGCAGGCTTGAATAGGTAGACGCCATGCGCGATATTTCACTGTGGCTACTGAGTATGGAAACTTGGGCAGGCACAGCAAGAAGGGAGCCGATGGTTTTAGAGTAATAAGCGCTTGATTGTGTGCCGTTGATGCCGAGAGCACTGATGCTGGCGCGTTGCGTACTTAGTTTTCCCAGTTCAGTTTGGGCGGCATCCAGCATTTTTTTAAGTTCAGGGGTGTAACTGCTGAGGTCGAAACGGCTGGCAGTGGCCTGGAACATCTCCAGCGCTTGATCGGTTTTTGTGCGCTGCACCGGTAATTCGGCAGCAAACCTAATCCCTCCGCTACCCAGGAAAGAAGCGCTCATACCACGCTCTTTTTGCATTTCATGTGCCAAAGCGCCAATTTTGACGGACACATCAACCAACGCTTCCAGCTCGACCATCTCTTTTGAGGTTGCCCGCCTTTCGAAAACCCCAGAACCGGCAAAATAAAGCAAAGCAATCGCTGGAATGGCCACCATCAGAATTAATTTTGCTCTGATGCTTGACGCGAAAGAGATAGTGTTTGGCATGCTACATTCCTTGGGTAATAGTGCTAAAGTGTTTAGGTCAGGCCGATGGCAAAATTATAGCATCTAAGCGCTAAGCGTTCAGTAATCGAATCGCCATCACATCACATCGGGCGTAATGCAGCACACTGTTGGCCGTTGACCCCAATAACAGCGACAAGCCATGTCGGCCATGAGAGCCGACCACGATTAAATCGACTTGCTCCCGTTCGGCCAGCTGCACAATTTCCTGCTTAGGCGAGCCCCAAATCATCCAGCGGTCAGCCTGCGCCACACCCAGTTGATTGCCAACCTGCATCAACTTGGTTTTTTCAGCTTCCAGCAAGCCATAACCTGAGTCTTGCGCCAATGGAATCACTGTGCCGTAGCCGGTATCGGGCATGGGGATGTTGTCCAATACATGAACAATACTCAATTTAGCCTGGTATTTTTCGGCTAAATCCTTGGCTCTTTGGGCAAGCAAGCCGCCTTGCGCGGAATAATCCAATGCCAGTAGGATATGTTGATAAGTGTCCATTGTTGTCTTATTTCAAGTTTGTTTTGTCAGCGGCAAGTTAGACCTTCCAGGTTTTTAAAACCCGGAAGGTCTGTTTTGACGCGGCTAATCGCGACGTGGGCGTCGCCCTCGTTGCGTCATCAGTCCGGTAGGGTGAACAAACAGCTGTATCGTTTGCCCAGCATTTGCCGGCATGCTTTTTTCTCACACAAAGGCACAAAGCGCGGACTTTGGAACGAGACAAAGATGGATGGTTCTCAGCGGGTTCTATTTCTCGTGCAGATCACCTTAGTTTTCGATAACCACAGGCACATCCTCATAAATGCCGGTCAATTTACGTTTGAATTCATCGGAAATCAATCGGGCATCCTGCCTTGTTTTTACTACGCGCGGCGTAATCAGCACCACCAATTCAGTCCTGCCTTTGTTGATACCGGTGGTGCTGAATAATGCGCCTAGTACCGGAATGTCTTTTAACCAGGGAATCCCGGTATTGCTGACATCGTTATTTTCATCAATCAAACCGCCCAAGACAATGGTTTCGCCGCTTTGTACCGCAACAGAACTGTTGATTTCTCGGGCCTGAATGGTGGGCGAGTCGATGGTGCTGGAGGTCGATGGCACGGCGCGCTCGACGCTTTGCTGAATGTCCATAATCACCAGGCCGTTGGCGTTGACCCGTGGCTTGACGGTTAGCTTAACACCGGTTTTCCGTTGCTGGATGGCGCTGGTCTGGGTCAGGACGGCGCTGGTTCCGCCAGCGATCGGCGTAGACGATTCGGATGTCCTTAGCGGCACTTCATCGCCGACCTGTATCGACGCTTCCTGGTTGTTTAATACCATCAGCGACGGCGAAGAAATGACGTTGATATTATTGTCCTTAGCTTCGGCCGACAACACCGCACGGATGTCGCCGGAATTGCTCAAAAACTGATAGCCGAAACCTCCGGTGGCAACGCCGGTGGCGATGCTGGTCAAGCTGACGCCATCCTGGCCGCTGTTCACGGCATTGCTGCCCATGTTGTTATGGCTTAAATACCATTGTATGCCGTACTTTAAATTGTCGGTCAAATTAACCGAAACGATGGTCGCATCAACCAGCACCTGCAGCGGCATCACGTCCAGCTGATTGATTACCGGACGGATGATGTCGTACTCCTGCGCGGTGGCGACGATAATGACCGAGTTGTTGGCCTCGTCGGCGATAATCCTGACTTCACCGATGTTGGACACGTTAGCGTTGCCTGTCCCTGCCGCCGAGGCAGTTGTGGTTGATGTCTTGGTGTCGGGTTGTTTTTTGGTGGTTATTTCCGCCGCTTTTTGTCCGGGCGCGACCTGTGCCGATTTATCTTTTCGGGCGGTGCCGGAAAAAATGCTGTTTAAGGTATCGGCCAGTTGCACTGCATCGACATGCTGGGCCTTATACACATTAACGCCGCCGCCGGTCGCTGTGTTGGCGCGATCCAGTCTGATCACCCAGCTTTCAATGTCCCGCAAATAGTGTGCCTGATGGCTGATCGCCATAATCGCATTCAGGCGTTCAATGGGGATGAAGCGGAAAAAACCGGCATCTTCGGTTTTGGCTTTTTTATTGAACACTTCTTCCAATTCTTTGATGATGGTCTCAGGATCGACATGGGCTAAAGGAAACAGGCCGAAAGAGCGGCCTTTCAGTATGTCAATGTCAAAGGTGCCGACCATATCCATGACCCGCGCCAATTCGTCCGGCGTTCCCGAAACCACCATGATATTGCGTGCGCCATCGACGGTGAGTATGGTTTTTTCCTGTACCAGCGGTTTGATGACTTCGACAATGTCCTGCACCGCGACGTTTTTAATCGGGATAACCCGCAGTTGATAGCCCGTCCTGCCTGCCGCGCCAGGCGCGGAAAAGCTGGAGCTGTACAGGGCTTCGCTGGCAGGTTCGATGTGGTAAATGCTGGCATCTTTAATCAGCACCGCATTATTCATCCGCAGCAACATTTCCAAGGTGGGAATCAGCTCGTCTTTGGTCAATGGGTCGGTTGTTTGCAGGGTGACTTTGCCGGTGACTTTGGGGCTGAGCACATAATTTTGGCCAAGAATGTCGCTCAACACCACTTTGGCCACTTCGCCCAAATCGGCTTCGTCGAAATTGAGGCTGTACGCCCCTTCGCCGCTGCCTTTGGTGCGCCTGTGCTGGGTTGTTGTCTCCGGCACAAAGCGGCTGCTGCCGGGAAATATCTCACTCTTGCCCCGGGCGACCTCCGTCGTGGGCACTTTGTTTTGCAGCTCTTCATAAACTACATCGTTTTGCTCGGTTTTTATCGGCGGCAACGGTAATTTTGCTGCGGGTCTGGGGCCGAGCAGTTCACAGCCTGACAGCGTTAAACTTGCGATTACCCAACAGGTAACCGTCGTCACTTTTTTTACATGGGGCATTATTGCGCATCCTCGGATGTGTTTGCAGGCGTCCCTGTTGCCGGGTTAGGAACAGGTATAGTGGGGAAAGGCGATGGCACTGGCGGCGTTGGCTTTTTAGCACCGGCAACAGCGGCTGCAAAGGGTGAAACGGCCTGTGCAGCATTGGGCAGTACTGCCTTTGATTTTGGTTTTCGTAGCAACAGCTGCTTTTCAGTGCCGCCTTGTTTAAACATCACGCCGTCGTTGTTTATTTCAGCCAGTTTCCAGCCGTCAAGTTCATCGCCTACACGTATTTTTCGGTAATTGTCTTTCGCCAGCGGGGCTTTGGCTTTAGCGCGGCTGAATAATGCCGACACGGTTTTTTTGTGGCTGTAAACCCCGTCCAACTGCCAATCAAAGCTGTCCGCTGTGGCCGCTGCGGCTTGCGCACCTTCCGGTGTCGGCTCGTCTACCGGGCGCCTGCCTTTAATAAACAAGGGGCGGTTAACCAAATCAACATAGCTTTCTTCTGGTTGTTTGCTCAGCTCGATGTCGGGCAACTGGTCGGCTTGGTAAGCTTCCGCTTTGGCCTCGTTGATTGACGCCAGTAGGCGGTGCCGGGCATGGCGCGCGTACAGCCATTCCCCGGCAATGATCAAGCACAAGGCAATGCAGGCAACGACCAGTAGTTTGATGAGTTTAATGTTCATTCCGGCTCCTTACGCATAAAACTGACGGCCTGAAAATTAATGTTGAGTTCGTTGCTCGGTTCAATCTGGCGGGTGACCCTGCTCCTGACACCGCGCATCGGCCTGATGTCGAGTTGGTTGATCACAATTAATGGGGCTGCGGTTTCTATCTTGTGCAGCACCGCCCGCAGCACTTCGCTATTGCCGGTCATTCTTACGCTGACGGTGATTTGGTTGAATTCGTTTTTGCTGCTGACCGGCAGCGCCTGGGTGCTGTTCAATTGCCCGCCCGCTTCGACAATGGCTTTTTTAATAAATTCCTGGACTTCTGCGGATGCTAAAGCGGCAGTGCCCTGACGGTTCAACAGTCCGCGCTGTTGGTGCTGTTCCTTGATCATGTTCATGTTGTCAATGACGGCGTCTTTTCTGGCCAAAATCCGCTGGTATTGTTGCAGTGTGAAAACCAGATTGTTTTTGTGCTCGTGCAGCTCCAGGCCTTTGTTGACCACCGGCACAATAACGGCCAAACCGACCAGCAACAAGGCCGCAACCAACAGGCCTACCGCTAACCAACGCTGCATTTGCTGGCTTTTGAGCTCAGTCATTGGCGTCCCCTGGTTTCGGCGCAATCACATCAACGGTAATCTGGAAACGCTCTTGCCCGCTGATTTTGTCCTGTGTGACCGGTGATACGAAGCGGGCGTTGGCGAACATCGGTGAGGCTTCCAATACGCCGATCAATGCCGACGAGGCGGGCGACTCGCCTTGTATTTGCAGATTCCCGTTAGCGTATTGCGCATAACTTAACCAGGTGTCGTCTTTCATCAAGGCGCTTAGGCTGTTGAGCATTTCAACCACGGTGGGCGCGGCATTTTTTTCGGCGATCAAACGCCGCGTTTCGTCGATCATGGCGTCAATCTCCAGTTGCAAAGCCTTGACGTCCTTGGCCTCTTTTTCGATGGCATCGATTTTCCTCTGCAAGGCATTAGTGGTGCGGTATTCCAGCCAGACCGGCAGCACCAGCACCGTGCCCAGCAGCAAAAATACACCGGCAATCAGCGCCGAATAAATTAGGCGCGGTGTGTTGGCGCTTTTTTCCCGCAGCCCTTCCGGCAATAAATTGTAGCCCTCATAAGGTTGCTCAAGGTCATTAGGCGTCGCCTCATAATCGACAAACAGCGGCGACATGCCGATGGCCTTGATGTCGTCATACAAGGCATTCAGCGTTTCCCGGGGCGTGAGCACCAGCGCCACCCTGATTTGCCCCGGCTCATGTTCGCCCTCTAGCGGCTTGACCGCAAAATAAACCTGTTCCGCCTTAAACGGCGTGTAACGGTCAAGTTCGTAGGCGATTACTTGGGACAGGTTTTCCTTGACCGCGCTGGGTAAGGCCAGTTCTTTTTGAATGGCCTCCTGTCCGGTCAGTCGGAGTATCAGCTTCGCTTTGCCCAGGCGCTCGTCTTTGGCCAGCAGCGCTTCATACTGGGCGATACCGCTTGCGTCGCGCTCCAATGTGGCCAACGGCGCACTTTGCCCGTCCGCCACATAAGTCAGTGCCAAGCGGTTGCTTTCGGGACGCACGATAATAAACCCCTGTTGCTCGCTGACCAGTTGTTTGACCTTTTCGGGCACCAGAAAAGCAAGCTCGCGCAGCCACCAGCGGAACAGCTTTTTTGCATCCAGGTTAATCGTTGAATTGAGGTTCGGCATACTGTCTCACAAGTGACTCATCTTTTTCATCGGTAAATAGTGGCGCAGCAGCGGTGGGATTGCGCTGCCATTTCAAAATCTGAAACGGCGACGCACCGCCACCATCTGTTTTTTTTACCAGCACTTTCAGGGTGGCGCTGCTGCCGTCATCAAGCAAGGCTTCGCTAATGACGGTAATCGCGCCTGACAGCCCCGGCGCAGTGTTGGCAGCGCCGCTTTGCTGTGCAGGCTGCACATTACGTAAAGTTTGCGCGGCGGTGCCGGGGTCGGCTTGGTTCAAAGTATAAACACCGTCCCTCAGCACAAGTGCCGGTACGGGCAATCCAGTAATTGCGCTTTCCCGTCTTGCGGCAATATAGGCGTCTATCAGGGCGGCATCCATGCCCGGCACTATCTGCAAAACTTCTTTGGGCGCTTGTGCCAGATCAACTTTTGGCTGTCCTGAATAAATCGTAATCAGGTTTTCCAGCGGCTTGAACACGTGTTCATTCATGCCCAACACCAGCTGTAATTCTTCAATGGACTGGAACGGTTTGTTGGCGGGCTGGTAACTTAATCCTGCCGCTTTATATTCTTTCTTTTCTGCGCCGTCTATGCGCACCAGATCATCGGCATCGCGCCAGTCGAGAATGGCATTGACCAGCCGGGTTTGCGCCTCGGCCTCCAGCGGGGTTTGTGCCATCAAACTTTGCAGCAACACTTGGTCGGCACTGTTTATATCAATCTTGCCGGTTTCGGCTAACAGCTGGATACGGAGTTTTGAGTCGGCATAGTCTACTTGGTAAATGCTGCTGTCGGTATGCCAACGCTGCTGCGGGTCGGGATGCATCAGCATCAGGCCGGCCAGCGCCAGCCCTGATTCCGCAATCGCCATGCCCCGGGCATGGCTGCTGCTGCCCGCCACAATCGCCGCTTCCCGGCGCATACTCAGGGCGAAACTGCCCGCCATAATGGTCAACAGGCTTAGCACCCATAACACCAACACCAAGGCGAAACCGCTTTGTCGGCTCATCTGATAAGCGCCTCGAATGGATTGGCAAAAACGGCCGGATTTTGCCCCTGCTGTTGGTTGTTGTTGCTAGTGCCACTGTTGTCGGCACTGGCAATTTTAACCGCGATCACCATTTCCGGCCAAAATAGGCCATTTTCAGTGCTGATAGTAATTTTTACCAGGCTGGGCTGGGTGTTTTTTTCCAGCCATTGCTCATGCCAGCGGTATTCGCCCAGCCCCTCGGCATCGCCGAAATAAGCCAACGAAAAATCGCTGACCTGCTTTAATAAGGTCACTTCTTCCTTGCGCCAGTCTTCCCCCTCGGTCGCCGGAAAAAACGGCGTCAACGTCACCTTGACCGCATGTTCGTTATCCGGCGCTACCGAAAACAACTGCATACCCGATCGGCCTGCGCTGGCCGGAAAAACCGAAACAAACTGCAAGGATTGCCTGTTGCCTTGGAAAGAGAAGGCCTTATTGTTTTGTTGGTCAGGCGTGGCGCCCCCGGCACTCCCCTTACCGGTAAAATCATTCCATAACGGTATGGCTGAGGACAAATGACGCTGGAAAAAACCGTAGACTACGGCGGCTTCATTCACTTCGCTTATTTTATTTTCCCCTTGTTCCCAGCTTTGCGCGCAAATGCGCAAACTGCTGAACAACAGCACCACCATGATGCTCAACAGCGTCATCGCGATCAGGACTTCAATCAGCGTAAAGCCGCGCTGGCGCATTGAACCTTGAAGCTGAATTTTTATCACAGTTTATTTGCCAGTTTTAAGGTGATTAGTTCAACCTGCCGGGCATCGGTGCGGGCATTGCGATCCCCCCAGCTTACCGTCACCTTAACTTTAAACAGCACCATAGGTAGAGCGCTGGCGTCCAGATTCCCGGCGGCAAACTGGAACGGGCTGACGGACACTTGCCACTGGTATTTGTCATGTTCCAGACCGTCGTATTCACCCGGCTGCAATGGCGTTTCCACCCCGGTTTTGGCCATCAGCGCTTCGGCAATTTGCACGGCGGCGGTATATTCTTCGGCAACCCCGGCGGTGTTGACCCCGGCGGAAAATATCTTCAACAAAATGCCTAAGGACAAGGCCAGAATGGAAAATGCGATCAGGATTTCCAGCAAAGAAAAGCCGCGTTGTTTATTCAGTTTCAAGTTCAATCTGACCGGTTAACCAGTTGATGTCTATTTTCCACACGCTATGATCCCGTTCCAGCGTGACTCGGCCGCCAGTTGATGAGCCGTCGGCAAAAAAGCGGATATTTGCCGCGCCTTCGCCGGTCAGTTCGGTTTGCGCAGTGACTACGGTAATCTCAATGGTTTCGGGTATTTTATACTGCTTGTCCCGGCCGCTGACGGTATAGTTTTTGTTGTCAAGATTAATGGCGACCGTCGTTTCCTCGCGGGTCATCAACGCTTGGCCTCGGGCATAGCGCAACGCAGACACCATATCCCTTGCCGCCGCCCTGATTTCAGTGGAGTCGCTGCCCGAGGCCAAATTAAGGCCGATCACCGAAAAACCCAGCACCACGACAAACAGCACCACGACCAGTTCCAGCAGCGTAAAGCCGCGCTGTACCTGGCCTTTGTTGGTCAAGGCACCATTTATTTTCAACGGTAACTACTCAGCGAAAAAAGAAATAGAACGCGGATGGCACTGATTAAACGGATAATCACTGATTAAAAGCATGGCATATTTTAAAAAATCCGTGGAAATCCGTCCTATCTGTGTCATCCGTGTTCCATTTAATCATTTTTAGCCATCGCTGAGCACTTATTCCCAACTCACAATATCCTGTTCTTCGCCTTCGCCGCCTTCCTTGCCATCCGCGCCCAAGGTGAACAAATCGAACTTGCCATGCTCGCCCGGAGACACATAATGATATTCCTGCTGCCACGGATCCAGCGGCATTTTGGCTTTGCGCAAATAAGGGCCATTCCAGCGTTTGGCGCTGTCGGGCGATTCAATCAGGGCTTTCAAACCCTGTTCAGTGGTTGGATAACGGCCCAAATCCAGCTTGTACATATCCAGCGCCGCCGACAGGTCTTCAATCTGCACTTTGGCCGCCTTGGTTTTAGATTCGCCCATGTGTTTCATCACCTGCGGCCCGACAATACCGGCCAACATCGCAATAATCCCCAACACCACCAACAGCTCCAGCAAGGTAAAACCCAGTTGTTTAGCCCTGAACCCCATCATTTTTTTCATCGTTTACTCCTAAATTTAAAAAGCCAAATCATTAACGCTCAAAATAGCCAGCAGAATCGATACGATAATGCCCGCAATCATCAAGCCCAATGAAATTATCAACGCCGGTTCCAGCAATGCCAGCATTCGTGCAATCGCCACCCGGAGCTGTTTATCGTAAATCGTCGCCACCCGCAACAGCATTTCTTCCAGACGCCCGGTTTCCTCACCCATTTTTATCATTTGCATGGCCATTTTAGGGAAGATGCCTTTTTCCAATAAGGCATCGGACATGTTTTTACCCTGTTTCAACTGCATTTCGGTGTCGGCAATGGCATCGGCCAACACCAGATTGTCCACCGTTTCGCGCACGATTACTAAGGATGCCAGTATCGAAACACCATTGCCCAGCAAAGTGCCCAATGTGCGGGTGATGTTGGCGGTTTCTTTGTTTAGGATAATCGTCCCGGCTAGCGGCAGTTTTAAAAAACGGCCGTCCCAGACCTTCTTTTTGACCGGGTCGGCCATTTGCAGATTCATATAACTGGTAGCGAAGACAACCGCCAAAAACAGCACCCACCAGTAACTTTGCAGCCATTCGGCCAGCCCGACCACAATCTGGGTCGACACCGGCAAAGCTTTCCCTGCGCTTTCAAACATCTCGGAAAATTGCGGCACCACGAAAGTCAACATCACAAACAGCGAGGCCAGTGACATGATCAGCAAGATAGCCGGATAAATCAACGCGGTGCTGACCGTTTCTTTCAATTCACGGGAGCGCTCCAGGTATTCAGACAGCCGCGTCAACACTTCGCCCAAACTGCCGCCCGCCTCACCGGCGCGGATCATGTTCAGGTAAAACTTGCTGAAAATGCCGGACTGCTTTTCCAACGCATCGGCCAAAGTTGCACCGCCTTTGACTTTCTCCAGCACGCGTCCGATCAGCTTGGTCACGCGCTCATTGTCTTCGGTCAGGTCGATCAACACCAACAGCGATTTGTCCAGCGGCAGGCCGGATTCGAGCAGGGTGGCCAGTTCGCCGGTGAACAAAGCGATGTCCTTTTGCGATAATTTGGACTGTTTGATGCCCAGCCTTAGCCCCAAAAACGATTTGGCGCTGGCCGGAACCACGCGGATAGGGATGCAGCCTTCGGCTTGCAAGGCAGTTATCAATTGTTGTTCATCGACGGCGTCGCGAATACCCTCTTCGGTCTCGCCAAGATTATTAACAGCTTTGTAGGCAAATAACATTAGTTTTCCGAGGTGACGCGCAATACTTCTTCCAGCGTGGTGATGCCTTGCAGGGCTTTAATCAAGCCGTTTTCATACATCGTGGTCATGCCTTCTTCAATCGCCAGCCGTTGAATGGCGCCAGCTTCTTCGTGCGCCATAATCAATTTGCGCAGCGGGTCGGACATTTGCAGGAACTCGATAATCGCCAAACGTCCGCGATAACCCAAACCGCCGCACGACGCGCAGCCGACCGGTTTGTACAGGACAATATCATCGGCCTCGGTAAAGCGTCTTAATTTCATGCCGTCAACAATGTCCGCCGTCGGCGTGTAGCTTTGCTTGCAGTGCGGGCACAACTTCCTGACCAAACGTTGCGCCAGGATGCCGTTAACCGTGGAAGTCAGCAGGTATTCTTCAAGGCCCATATCCAGCAGACGGGTGACGCCGCCTGCGGCATCGTTAGTATGCAAGGTCGACAACACCAAATGCCCGGTCAGCGCCGATTGCACGGCGATTCTTGCGGTTTCCAAATCGCGCATTTCGCCGATCATAATCACATCGGGATCTTGGCGTACGATAGAGCGTAAGGCCGAGGCAAAGGTCAGGCCGATTTGCGGCTTGGCCTGAATCTGGTTGACGCCTTCCATCTGGTATTCCACCGGATCTTCGACGGTAATAATTTTGCGCTCGGAAGTGTTCAGCTGCTTGAGCGCCGCATACATCGTAGTCGACTTGCCGCTACCGGTCGGGCCGGTAATCAGGATAATGCCGTGCGGCTGTGACAATACCTCGATAAACTGCTGCAAATGCTTGCCGGTAAAACCCAGCGCATGAAAATCCAGCACCGTGTTTTCCTTGTCCAGCAACCGGATGACCACGCTTTCGCCGTACATCGTCGGTATCGTCGACACCCGCAAATCCAGTTCCTTGCCCAGCATCTGCACCTTGATACGACCATCCTGCGGCAGGCGGCGTTCGGCGATATTCAGCTTAGCCATGATCTTGATGCGCGAAATCACGGCGGCAGTCGATTTGACTGACGGCGCATCAATGTCTTTCAGCACGCCGTCGACGCGCAGCCTGACTTTCAACGATTGCTCGAACGGTTCGATATGAATGTCCGAGGCGCGGGTTTCAATCGCCCGCTGCATGATCAGGTTGACCATCTTGATCACCGGCGCCTCACTGGCCAAATCCTTCAAATGCTCCAAATCTTCTTCGCCCAAATCATCAACGCTCAGGTCATCAACCAGCTTATCCATTTGCGAGCGGCTTTCGCCATACTGCACTTCCAGCGCCGCATCGATTTCCGACAGCAGGCCGACTTTGGGGATGATATTTTTGCCGGTCGCCAGCTTTAGCGCATCAAGCACAAAGCTGTCTTCAGGATCCATCAGGGCAACGGTAATGTCTTCGTTGTGGCTTAAACCGATCACATGATAATTTTTTAAAAACCGCAACGGCACCGTTTCCGGTAATTGCATTTCCAGCGGATATTGATCCGGCGCAACTTTTTCAAATGCGCCCGACAGCACAAAGGCATCGGCGACATCAAGTTCCGAACACAGCCCGAGCTTAACCAGCAACTGCGGCACACTTTCCGACACCGAGGTTTTTTGCACGCGTTCAACTTTTTTTAATTCGGCAGCAGACAGTTTCTGTTTATTCTGCAAAACGCTTAGCAACGATTCATACGCCATTATTAAAAAACCGGTGGGTGATGACTGTTTGTAGGGCAAGGAGTTCAATTTTTCAGCCTAATATAGGCTGATTGGGCGAACCCGTTATTAGGCTAGATATTTTATATTAACTGCGTCTTAAAGAATGAGCTAAATTTTTTGTAATGGCTTAGAGGGAGCTCGGACACCAACATTAGGCGCTTTAGGCGACGCAGATAGGACTGATTTTTAAAAATAGGCCGGTGTTTTAATCAGTGTTCCAAATTTACAATCGCAGGGCAACTCATAGTGCCAACAAGCTTTTCGCCTGCTCGATAATCACCTGCTCATTAATGCCTTTAATCGAGTCATCCTGCTTGTTGAGCTTATACGGATTGACGATAGACGCCGACTTGACCACCTTATTAATGTCGGTTTGATAAACCCGGCTGACCGGCGTCGGCCCGAAAATAGTGATGGACGGCCTGTTTAAGCCCCAAGCCATGTGGGTTGGTCCGGTATCGTTGCCGATCACTAAATCGGCCTTTGCAATCAGCGCTTTCAGGCTGTTCAAATCCAGCTTGGGCATGACCTTAATGAGCCGCGATTGCGCCGCCATCCATTCGGCGGTGTTTTTTTCCTGTTCGCTGCCCCAGACCACCAAACAGTTTTGCTGCAAAGCCTCGGCGATTTTGACAAACTTTGCAGCCGGATAATTGCGGCTGTCCCAGGTCGAACCAATCACCAGCACGACATTAAGCCGGTCTTTTAGCAGGAAATCATCAATCTGCGGGTCTTCGTTACTGAAAAATAAAAACGGCTGTTTGGCCAAAATTTGCCCGCTGCTGACCTCAATGCCTAACGGTTTACACAATACCAACGCATTTCTGTCGATAGTATTGGCATCGTAGGCGCAAGCCACTTTGACATCGTAAAACCAGGACGCCGCTTTTTCCCGGATCGAATCGGCATCGAAACCGGCAACGCGCTTGCCCAACAACTTCGCGGTCAGCGCCGACTTAATCAAGCCTTGGGCATCAATCACCCAATCATAATTGTTACCCGCATAACTGCGGATTTTTTTAAACTGCTGAAAAATACCGCTCTTGTCGGTTTTTAAGGTTTTTAAATTGACCGTCAGAATGTTATCGATGTCGGGATTATGTTGTAACACTTCGGCGAAACGTTCCTCGACAATCCAGTCAATCTGAATACCCGGAAAATGTGCCTTGATGAACTGCAACGCGACCATCGCATGGACAATATCGCCCAACGCGGAGAGTTTTACGATAGCGATTTTCATAAAAATAAGGTCTCAGATTTTGCCGATAAATGGGCATATAGTATCAATAGAGGTCTGAATCAGCCATGGGAAAGCAAAAACTTTGATTCAGTTTAGCTCATCCGAGCTGCCACCGAAGGCGTGAGAGCCACGTTTTATATCTTCGGATAAAGCGCATGGGGGATAAATCCGAGTTCGCGTAGGAATGAAAAATTAAATAACCTAAACACACCGTAAATCGTAGAGGCGACCGGCTGGTCACCCATTGCGCAATATATGAATTATTTAATTTTCGTAACTACTCAGGGATTGTTAAAAATGACTAAATGGAACACGGATGGCACGGGTTAAACGGATAATCACGGATTGTAAAAGCACAGCCTGTTTTAAAAAATCCGTGTAAATCCGTCTAATCCGTGTGTTCCGAGTTCTATTTCTTTTTTCGCTGAGTAGTTACTAATTTTCGTTCCTAACGGGGTAGTATCGGGGGGGATTCAGCGATAACCGTGTGTCGATGCGACAGTGAAATATTTTCAGAATGAGAATGATTTGCATTTAAAGAATGGCATGTTATTATCTCGCAACATTCGTTGTTTTTGGGGGAACTATCATGCGTCAGAGAAAATTACATATAAAATTTAATTGGTTACTTTCTAGCCAAATTGCGTTCATTCTTGGAACGGGGCACAGCACATTTGCAACGGCTGCGGAGACAGAAAAAGATATGGTGCAAATGCCGGTTATTGAGATTATCGGACAAGAAGATGCGCTGCAAAATCTTCCGGGCGCGGCAAATGTCCTCACGCAAGAAGAATTATTCAAAAGCCATGTTTTTAATGTCAATGAAGCATTAAGAAAAGTACCAGGCGTGAATGTGCGCGACGAAGAAGGTTTTGGAATGCGCCCCAACATTGGTATTCGTGGCATGAATCCAACTCGCTCAACAAAAGTATTATTGCTTGAAGACGGTATTCCGCTTTCCTATGCCCCTTATGGGGATAATGCGAGTTATTACCACCCACCTATTGAACGCTTTTCAAGTATTGAGGTGTTAAAAGGTCCAAGCCAAATTTTATACGGCCCTCAAACGATTGCAGGCACCATCAATTATTTAACGCCACGCCCGCCTTCAGAGCCATCAGGCTATTTAAGTTTTACAGGTGGCAATAGAGATTTTTATAACACACATTTAAACTACGGTGGCATGGTTGGGAAATTCGGCGGTTTGCTTGATTTTACCCACAAAGAAAGTCAAGGCGCGCGCGATAACACACATTCAGCCATTAACGATGTTAATATCAAAGGGATTTATGACATCGATTCACATAACGCGCTGACATTACGCGGAAATTATTTTGAAGAAGATTCACTGGTAACGTATTCAGGCTTAACCGATGCTGAGTATCGCAATTTTGGTTCACGTTATAACCCATTTAAAAACGACACCATGAATACACGCCGTTGGGGCGCGTCGGCGACACATGAATTGCGTTTTACCGATGATTTGATTTTGACAACCAATGCCTATTGGACGCAGTTTAATCGTGACTGGTGGCGGCAAGCGAGCACCACAACCGACAACCAATGTGGCGCAAATTTCACAGCCGCTCGCAGAGATGGAAATTTAGTCAATCCTGATGCGTGTGATTCAACTCAAGGACGCTTGCGTGACTATAATTCGTATGGCGTTGAACCGCGTTTGCATATCAATCACCAAACCTTTGGTATCGAAAATGAAACTGATATTGGTTTTAGAGCGCATTTTGAAGAGCAATTCCGCACCCAAGAAAATCGCACGCCATTAACAGTGACTAAAGCACCTGTGATTACAGAACGCAACGAACGCGAAACCGGCTACCAACTTAAGACGGGACATCCAGTAACTTCAATGAGTTAGAATTCAGTCGCTCACGGCCTTTTCGAGGCAAGGGTAACTCCCCCATCTTATCAAGCACCCATAAAAATAGGTCTGGAAAGTCAGTATTAAACAAC
>JAUXXQ010000200.1 GCA_030684815.1 Methylobacter sp.
CAGCACATTGCAATTTGCCGATGTACACCGGTTTTTTATTGAGCGAACCACACTATGTGAGCTGCCGCCACTTGGGGGAAGTTATGGGTATTTCGCATGATAGCGTGAACCGTTTTTTAAACCGGGAATCGTACGATGGCGAAGACTTGTTCAATGAAGTCAAGCCGTTAATAAATTTATGTGGCGGTACATTAAGCGTCGATGACAGTGTCTTGGATAAACCTTATGCGAAGTATATTGCGTTTATTGGTTATTTCTGGTCTGGAAAACATCATGCCAGCGTCCAAGGCATCAACCTTGTCACGATGTATTACACGGATAGTGAGGGAAATCATTATCCGGTGAATTTTAGAGTGGTCGATAAAAGTGAACACAAAACGAAAAACGATCATTTTTTGGACATGCTTGCCGAGCTGATGGCTTGGGGACTCAAGCCTGCGATGGTGACAGGCGATAGCTGGTACAGTTGTGCAAAAAATCTGAAAGCGATAAAAAACTATGGCTTGGGGTTTATGTTTGCGGCCAAAAGCAACCGTACCGTTTCGATTGAAAAAGGAACTTGGCAACAAGTTCAAGCCCTTGATATACCGGACTGAAGTGGCTACACTAAACCGGACACACAATCTAAAATAACCCGAAATTAGAGAGAGTGTCGAAAATGGATCAAGAAAAACAAAAACCAAAAATATACAGTGCCGAATTTAGAGAATCCTCGGTGAAGTTAGCGATAGGTTCAAATCAGCCGATTGCGCAGACCGCTAAGGATTTAGGAGTTAATCCTAATACGCTACATACCTGGATCAACAAATATAGCCAGCCCAAGGAGCCAAACAAAGTTGTACGAACCGATGAGCACCTATACGAAGAATTGAAACGGCTAAAAAAGGAAATCGTCCTCTTAACAGAGGAGCGCGACCTGTTAAAAAAAGCAGCGGCGTACTTTGCCAAGGAACAACGATGAAGTACGCCTGGATCAAAAAACATGAGAGCGAATTTTCAGTTAAATCAATGTGTCGGCACATGAGTGTTTCTCGTAGCGCCTACTATACTTGGCAAGAGCGTCCACAGACAGCCACTGAAAAAGACGATATTAAACTGACTGAGGTCATTAAGACCCTGTTTAAAAAGAGCCGGAAAAACTATGGGACGCGCCGACTCAAGGAAGCTTTAGTCAAACAGAACCGGCAGATCAGTCGCCGTCGTATTGGACGGCTAATGGATGCAGCGGGTTTGGCCTGTAAAACCAAGCGTAAATTCAAAGCGACTACGAACTCCAAGCACAATTTACCCATTGCGCCCAATCATCTGGATCGGCAATTCACCGTGGCGCAACCGAATCAAACTTATGTCGGCGACATCACCTATATTCATACGCAGGAGGGCTGGCTGTACTTGGCTGTCGTGATAGATCTATATTCGCGGCAAGTGGTCGGCTGGTCAATGGCCGAACATATGCGGGCTAAACTGGTCAACGATGCATTATTGATGGCAGTTTGGAAACGTAAACCCGGCAAAGGCTTGGTTTGGCATACCGACAGAGGCAGTCAATACGCCTCCGATAGTCATCGCTTACTGTTGCAGCAACATGGCATCGTCCAGAGCATGAGCCGCAAAGGCAACTGCTGGGATAAGGCTAATTCCGAAATAAAAAATACCAGCCATGGCCTATCTTTAGGCGGGTCGAATGAGGATGTCCCAGTTAGGCAATAAAGGATTGCGTAGCAAGCGTGCCTCGATGTCTGCCATGGCCTGCTTGGTCAGGGTGACG
>JAUXXQ010000202.1 GCA_030684815.1 Methylobacter sp.
CGTCACCCTGACCAAGCAGGCCATGGCAGACATCGAGGCACGCTTGCTACGCAATCCTTTATTGCCTAACTGGGACATCCTCATTCGACCCGCCTAAAGATAGGCCATGGCTGGTATTTTTTATTTCGGAATTAGCCTTAAAACTCAACGGGTGGAATTCATTCTTTGGCCGCTTGATGAATCTATTCATAGAAACAAGCCGGCGTGAGACCGAAATTCATGAACCGAATGGGCCGCATCACGTGATTGCACTCGATTGCCTCATTCCCAAGTTGGAGAGGCTGTGAAGGCATTATCAAACGCACCTTACAACGTTCTGATTTCCAATTGATCTTGCGCTGCGGACAACGTTGTGTTGCGTATTCTGGCGAACTCACACAATGCCGCCAGACGCTCGCCCTTATTGCGCCATTCCCAAAATACGTTTTCACCCAGCAACACATAATGCCAAGGCAGATTTGACCGCGCTTCGACTGGCAAAGCATTAATCCGGTCGCACCAAGCCACCGCCGCTTTCAGTTTTCGTTGCACATTCGGCGATGACAACTGACCCTGCGCCTTGGTTTCGAGCAGATAAATCCCCGTCGCCGTGCGCAGCAAAAAATCGGTCGAATAAAATGCCGGCAAACCATCTTCTTTCACATAACGCAAGCGGACAAAATCATGGCGGTTTTCGCTGATTTTACAAAATGCCAGCACACTGCTATCGACGTTCGCCCATTCAATCAATGCCTTTTCCAAGCCGCCATTACGCGCCGGATAAGGCAGCCGCTGATAAATGCACTTGTTCGCTTCCACTGAATTGCTTTCACGCATAGTCAGTTTGCCGACTTCTGATAACTGCCGGTAGCGCACCTCGCTATCGCCGACCAGTGGCCGGTCTTCCGCTTCAACCAAAGCCAGAGCGACAACTTTGATAATGTGGTCAATGACCGGTTGCAACAACAGCAATCGCCAGTTTTCATCACACAACGGTTCAAATTTGCCGGAAAACAGCCGCTCGCGAATGTAGAGATCCAACCAACCGGTCAGTTCAGCAGTATTCACTTGCAGATAAGGGCTCGCCAAGTGTGCGGCAATCTTGTTGCCTTTCGGCAAAGGCTGGCTTAAAGCCTGACTGATGCGCCGGGTCACCCGTGATAGAAAATCGTTATAACCGGCCACATTCATCACCGCGCCATCGACGCGGTAATCGCCAAACAAGGTGCTGCTTTGCAAATCCTGCGAAATAAACACATCGCCTTTGCCCAGCAACTCTTTCAGCTGCGTTTGCGTCAATGCCGAAAAAGGCGGCAATGCAGTAATATCCAGTGCTTGATGCTCCAGCCATTGCTCGGCCTCACGCAAAATGAACGGAATGGCAAAATCGAACGCGTGATAATCCTCGCGCAAACCCACCGAGATTAAATCGCCGACGCTGCTGGTATTGTCGCTATCTTCGCTGCTAGTGCCGACCAAACCTTCCTGCATCAAATCATCGTAAAACGACTGAAACGCCGGATGTTCCACAATCGTCAGAATATCAATCAGGCTGTTTGGCTCCTGACCGGCAGCAATACGCTCGCGGTTTTCGCGCTTGCTGTCACTGTATTCAGCATCGCGCCACATCAGCCGCAAACCGCGCCCGATAGTTTGCTCCAGCAGAATTTGCGCCTGCGTTGAGCGTAACGGCACAATCACGCAGATATTATTGACATCAAAGCCTTCGCGCAGCATTAACACGCTGACAATCACACGCGGCACGGCATGTCGGTCGACATTGAACAATTTTTCGCGCACCGCCGCCCAGTCTTTCTCGCCCAGTTCCGCCTTTTTGCCGGAATCGATCGCCATCACCTCATCCTCGTGTAGACCTTCATCTTGGCAAAAAGCCACGACCAAAGGCGACACCGTGGTATCTTCGCAAACCACCAACATTTTCGGGTGGCGAGTGGGATCAATGCGGGCAAAATCAACTTCCAGTTTGCGCAATTTTTGCAAACCGGCGCGTAGCATGATGCGCTGGCCTTCGCTCAACACCGGATTGCCGTCTTGATCGCGTTCGGCCTTAAACTCCAGCGGCAACGCGCCAAGTTCCTTACGTTTATCCAATACCAACGACTTGACCAAACCGGCTTTCATTGCCGTTTTCAAATCGAAATCGGTGATGATATGCGGGAAATAAACCTTGTGTTTATGCTTGCCGGAACCGACATCGTTATACGGCGTCGCGGAAAAATCCATTTGCATAAAGCGGCGGCCTTTGCTTTGCGCAATCCGCGTCAGGCTCTTTTGCCATTCCACTTCAGTGGTTTCACCTTCGCGCTTAAAGTCATGAATATGATGCGCCTCATCGTTAAATGCCATCAATTCAGGCAAGCCGACCAGATAATCCAACACCCCGCCACGGGCAAAACGCCGATCCAGCACCTCCAGACTATTGCCCGCCGCCTTGCCGGGCATCACCGGAAACAGCGAACTGATAACAGCAACCGGATCAATATCAACGCCCGGCGTGTCCAATTCGGTTTCATCGACTTCTTCCCCCGCTTCTTGCAACAAATGCCAGTTGGCAATGGCAATCATGCCGTTGCCGGTCGTTTTCAGGCCAATTTCGCTTTTACTGCAAACATTGCCGCGCACAAAATTAAACACCGTCTCGCGATAATTTTCCGGGATAAACAATTCTGCGCACTGGGCTATATCCGAGCTGGTAAAATCATCTCGCCTGCCGTCAATTTGCTTGCCGCAAAACGCATCCAACAAACGGTCATAAACAATCAGGCCGGGCGCAACCACCAAAAAATGCCGGGTAAAACGCGCATCATCCATACCCGCCGCCAACGCCGCATTCTTGTTCAATACCTGCCAGATCAACAAGGCTTGTAACACCCAAGTTTTGCCGGTGCCGGTCGCCATTTTCAAACAATATTTAGGGTGATTATGCTTGGCTTGAGAAACCTCGGTTAAACGTGTTCCGGTCAACAGCGCATCCGGTGCAGCGGCTTGATACAAACTTTTCAAATTCGCGGCATCGAACACTTCATACGCAACAATCGTGTTTAAAATCGCCTGCCGTTGCCCGTCATGGAAATTCAGGCTACGCGTAGCACACGCCTCCTCGCCAAACCACCAGTGCAGCAATTCCGCCGTAGTCGGTGTGACCAAATCGCTTAAATCGGAGACGCCATCGGCAAGGCCAATGCACAATTGTTGGGTCTTGGCGGTTAGCGCCTTGGCAAGTTCCAGTTGGGACATGGTGAATCCTTATTTATGGTTGAAATTAATTTTCAGTGTCTGGAGTTCAGAGCAAGCTCTGGACTCCAGCACATCACCCACCTGAGGCCTATCACATTTATACAGCCACCTCAGCAATCACTTCCGCCTCAAAGCCAAACACATCCACCGCCCGCACACAGATCATCCGGTTGCCGACCTTGGCGGGAACTGTCAGTTTAGCTTGGGTGATAACGCGCAGCGGATCGCCGTCATTGTCGGTATTGCCTCGATAATCCTGCCAAACCGAGCGGAACAGTTGGCCGTCGTAATCCGGATCGACCGCCCAGTATTCGATTAACGCCAGCGGTTCCGCATTCATCACCCCGTGCAGTTTGGCGCGGTTGGCGTCATCGAGATTGATGGCTTCCGGGGACAGCAAAACGTAATTGTCGAGTTCCACGGTCAATGTTTCGTCGCTGTGGGCGGCGACACGCTGCACCGGCTTGATGGTCAAATACTGCAAACTGGCAAAACGCACCGAGCCTTTTAATTTATCCAATCCGCCTTTCTTTTTCAGCCGGTCTAATAAATCCGGCGGAATCACCAGCACTTCCAAACGCGGATCGTTTAGCGCCTGAATATCATGGCCGATGGATGATTCAAAATTCCAGCCCAACACAATGACCTTATCCCAACCGCCCATCAACGACTCGCGCTGGGCAATGGCTTTTTTCAGCGTCGCCGCACCGGTGAGTTTGTTGGGAGAATCAGCGAGCACTAAAGTTTTGTTGGTTTTGCGCTCGAATGCGGCAGCAATATTTGTGGGAGCAGCTTTAGCCGCGACATTCGCGGCTAAAGCCGCTCCCACCGGCACATAACCCAAATTCCGGTTGGGATTTTCTTCCGACGGCAACGGCAACGCGCCGAACAATTGCAACACAATGCTCGACAAATCGCCTATGCGGAACTTGCGCCCCAAAGTCGATTTGGCGGCCTCGACCTGATAATCGCCGATGGCCTGATATAAAAACGGCTGGGCATTTTGGTCGATCAACCGCTTGCGCATGACCATGCAAGCGGGTTTGCCGAGGTCTGAGGTAATCCAGCGGCGGCCTAGTTTTTCGGCTACAGCGGCGGTTGTGCCTGAGCCGCCGAAGAAGTCGGCGACTAAGCCATTTTCGGGACAGGAGGCTTGGATAATACGGCTTAGAAGTTTTTCGGGTTTTTGGGTGGCGTAACCAATCCTCTGGTTATCGCCTGATGATAGATAACCAATATCAGTCCATACGTTCCCAAGTGGGGTTCCTTTATATTCGTCCGCATAAATCTTATAGCGAGGCTTTCCATTGCCTGTCCAATGAATCAAATAAGGATTATTTTTTAAGCGGTCATCAAAAGTTTCTTGCGACCAACGCCATCCAATATGGCTAATAACTTTTTTATTCTGAATATTTCTAAATTCACCTCTGCTACTTGCGTTTGAAGTTTGTTCAAGAGCTACGTGCTGAAAGTTTCGCGCTGTTTCGGGTTCGAAATGAGGAAATTTCTCAGCCAATTCCTCATTTGTGGGCATTTCATATATCGGTTTAAAGTATATCTGTGCAGGTGTCTTTACGTAGTAAAAAAGTGTATCGCTAATGGCATCATAGCAATTAGTGGCAAGACTATGTGCAGCATAACGTTTCCAAATAATTTCATTCTTGAAATTTTGCTTCCCAAACACCTCATCCAAAACCAGCTTCACATAATGCCCCACATGCCAATCCAGATGCACATAAATCGAACCGCTATCGCTTAACAGTTCGCGCATTAAAATCAATCGCGGCGTAATCATCGCCAGATACGAGGCCGTGCCGTCCGCCCAAGTGTCGGAATAGGCGAATTGTTCGATGACAGTAGGTTTTTGTTCCAGTTCTACGCCCGGCAGCGTGACTTTAGTGCGGTAATCGGCTTTGGAATCGAACGGCGGATCAATGTAAATCAGGTCGATTTTGCCGCGTAGCGATGGCGTAGAATCGTCACCTGCCAACAGCGCCGCCATGGCCAGCAGGTTGTCGCCGTAAATCAGGCGGTTTTGCCAAGTTTCTAATCGCGACGTGGGCGTCGCTCCCACGGACAGATGTCCACGCCGCTCATTGGCGGCAATCCAATCTGTTGTTGCGCTGTCTTTTGCCGGTAACACCCATTCCCGTGTTTGCAGGCCGACCCGGTGACGGCCTTCCAGATTCTCCAATATTTTTTCTGCGACTTGCCGCCCTTTAGCGACGATTTCGGGGAGCTGTTCGAGTAGCGACTTTGCCATGTTTTCATCCTGAGATGGCTAACCTCGTCATGAGGCTCAACCAATTATTACAACCAAAAGTTGGTTTAATAATACAACAAAAAGTTCAATGAAAGTATGGTAAAAATTTAACTTCCTGTTCATGAATGAAAAAAATGAAAAACAAGAATTCGCACAACGTCTACGTAATGCCATGCTAGCTAACGGTTATGAGGCGCGTCCGACTGTTTTGGAAAAAGGCTTTAATACGCGTTATTGGGGACGGTCAGTGACAGTTCAGGCAGTGACGCGCTGGTTACGCGGCGAAGCCATCCCGTCTCAGGAAAAATTACAAGTATTGGCGGAATGGCTAAAAATAGAGCCGCATGCATTGCGCTTTGGCGAACAGGCGGCGGAATCAATCCGCGCCAAACGGCGGCAGTGGGACGAAGCGTTGGACTTTCAGGAGCGGGAAACGATTGAACGGTATCTGGGCTTGCCGGCGCAGCAGCGCAAGGTGGTGCGGGAAGTGATTGAAGCTTTTGCCAAAGCGTTTCCAAATGAAGCAAGCACGCTGTAAATCAGACCTTGGTGAAAGTAGCCACGGTGGGCAACGCCTTTCTGCCCACGCGCAACGGAACCCTGCGGCTAAAGGTGGGCAAAAAAAAACTGCCCACCCAGAGGACTACCCACTTAAGCCGGGACAGTTTTAAATGGGTGGCCGGGAACGCCAAGCCCCAGCTTGGCGCGAACACTCGCCAAGCTGGGGCTTGGCGCTCCCAGTTTGTCCCTGCTTAAGTGGGTAGCCACCCAGAGCTATATGATTTATCGGGTGCTAGCTCGGGCGCCTGCATCGCTATCGACAGTGCCGGTTATACGATTTAGCAAATTGGTTTGTTGCGATCTTCTATCCGCTTGGGTTAAATCAATCATGCCTTTAAGATCTGAAAAACGGGTCTCAGCTTCTTTTAACAGTTCCGTTGCTTTAACCGAATCACCCTCACGTACCGCTACCCGCGCTTTTTTCAAATAATCATTGGCGCGGTTACGGTTACGGTCAAGTTTGTCATTGGCATTGATTTCTTTACTCAGTTTTAATGCCTCTTTAATCTCATTGATAACAACATCGTCATCCGCCTTGTTATTGATCGCCAGCAGTGCCTTAGTAATTTGGCCTGCTGTCGCATCAATGCCTTCGGCTGGAGTCATTCTGTTATACATACAGGCCATACCCAAACAGATTTCAGCAGTAGCCGGAAAAGTCCCTAAAGAAAGTGCCAATGTCGTTGCTACGACAGCGCTTTTTAATAATTTCATATCATGGAATCCTTGTTGTAGTTATTGTTATTAGGCTTGCAACTGTTTAGATATTAAGCATATTTAATTAGTTACGGGGGGCAATGTGAACGTTATCAGAACACTTGTCAATTTAAACCTTAGCCGCGTGGGACTTCTGCCCACACGCAACGATACTGCAAGGCTAAACGGTAGACAAAAGCCCGCCCACCCTGACTTACACGGCATTTTCTAAATGCCCATAAGCCGGTAGCGTTTCCAGGCGTTTGTCTTCCAGCGGTTTGCCCACGGTAAAATGATAAAGGCTTTGGAATTTGTCGTCCTTAATGCCCAGCACTTCATGCACGCTGTCATCAAAATAACAGCCGATACCGGTGCCGCGAAAACCTGCGGCTTCGGCTTCCAAATACAGCGTTTGCCCTATCAAACCGCATTCCCAAAATAATCGGCGATAGAGCCACGGCGCCGCTTCGATGGTTTCGGCAAATTCTGCAACCATGCCCAGGCTAAAAGCGCTGTCGCTGGCGATAGGCTGATGGCAGGACAGCGTTTTGGCAATTTGCCTGCAATCGCCTGAATACAAATGATAAAGCGGTATTGCCTCGGATACTTTTTGCCAGCCGAAATCAGGCAAAGTGGCGGCCTGCAATGTTGCCGACGCCTCATGATCCCTTGGCAACGCATAAAGGCCGGGGGCTAGCCCTTCAACACGATGGACAAAAATAAACAGGTGGATTTTCGGCGGCCAGCGCCACAGATCAAATGCCGCTGTACCCGGTAAAACGGCGGCCAGCATCCGGTAAAAATCAGCGATTGGCATTGGCGGCATTTTGCCGTCAAATTGTTGCGCACTACGGCGTTGGCGGATGATTTGGCTTGCGGTTTTGGTGCAGGCTGATGCCATAAGTTGCTGTTTGTTAGCCTGCCAATCAGCTTCTTCCGTTCGCGGTTTGCTTGCGGCCATTGAAACTTCATCGATGATCGGCCAGTGATACATGTGATAGGCGCGCAGGCTGTCGGCTTTACCGAACCAGACCCCTGATTGTGCGGCTTCCCGTAGCGCTTCGGTATCAAATGGATTGCCGGAAGCGGACGTAATGATACGGCAAATCATATCGGGCGATTCATGTTCCTGTTTTTTGAAATCATCCCGATCAAGCCCTAATAAGCGGCCGATGTCCTCATCCGACGCGTCGGCCAGCAATTCCAACGACCAACCCAATCCCGCCGCTGCGTAGCGTAACGCACCCAGGGCGTGGCCAATATCATGCTGACAATAACGGAACGCCCGTTCGCCGTATTTCCAGGCTTCCCGCCAATGGACTGAAGACAAGCCTATCACCAGGCCGGAATCGGGCAAATTGTCGGCAAACCGGCAACGCTGTTCAAGGTGATGGTCGTGGCTGACATAGTGATAAACACCGGGCTTGATAAAATCATCGCCGGTGCTGACCAAATAGGCTTCCGTCGGGTGCAGATTGCCGCTGGACGGGTTGCAACGCAATGCCCAGCGGCTTGGCCCGAACTGTTTCCATGCCGACAGGCCAAAGGCCAATTCCAGCAATAAACCAGCATTCATCAGGTTTAACGGTTTTGCCGGAATGGTTTCCGGGTTGTCCAGATCGCTAAACAACGCGTCAAGTTCGACGCCGGGTTTGGGCAGCGTGACAATTTCGCAACCGGAAAAACGCCGGAATTGATCGGGCTGGTCTTCCCAGTCGATAGATTCCGGGGCTTTGGCGTAGCGCTCCAGGCTATGTTTGGTACGGTTGTGGTAGTTTAAAACGGTTTGCTTGGTCATAATCCCTCGAATCAATTTTTTAACGGCATTAGGTGAGATGATCGCGGCTTGCAGCATTACAAAATGCCGCGAAAATTTCGTGTTTTTTCGTGCCTTTCGTGGACAATTTTTGGTATGTCTTTTTCAGGAAATCTCGCTTAGAGGCGCTTAATGTTGACATCCATGTTTCTATTTAGTCATTTTTAACAATCCCTGAGTAGTTGCCATTTTAGTCCAATAACAGCCACTGCCCTGAAAATGTTTCAATCCACATCGAAACGTTGTGCGCAGAAAATGCCTTCAATGGCCTTGTCCGGTTGGGTCGATTTGATGTCACGCCCTTACAGCCCGCAATCATCATTTAATCCCTTGAAATATGAGCCGACATTGCACAATTAGCGGGCAACATTTATTTGTCCGCACTATTTTGGCTCATTAGCACAGCTAAATTGAAACTTAGCAGTTCAACAGGCCTTTAATTATGACTTACCGCTTATGGCGCAATCTTTGCTTTATAGGCTCAAACATAACAGCGTCACTGAGGGTGTACATGAGCGAAAAACACACATTGGTTGTCATTGGCAACGGCATGGTCGGGCAATATTTTCGGGATAACTTGGCGGAAAGCAGCATTAAAGAACACAACGAAATCATCACTTTTTGCGAAGAGCCCCGAGTGGCTTATGACCGGGTGCATTTGTCGGCGTTTTTCACCGGCACCACGGCAGAGGAATTGTCATTGGTCGAAGACGGCTTTTTTCAGCGGCATGGCATCACGCTTCATTTGGGCGACAAGGCCGTAAGCATTGACCGGACTGCCAAAACCGTCACCTCGGCCAAAGGCCTAACCATCGCTTACGACAAACTGGTGCTGGCGACCGGTTCTTATCCGTTCGTGCCGCCCATTCCTGGGCATGAGCGGGCGCAATGCCTGGTTTACCGCACTATTGAGGATCTCGAAGCGATTGCTTCCGCTGCCAAAACCAGCAAGGTCGGCACCGTGGTCGGCGGCGGTCTGTTAGGGCTTGAAGCGGCCAAGGCATTGATGGACTTGGATTTAAAAACCCATGTGGTCGAATTCGCGCCGCGCTTGATGGCGGCGCAGCTCGATGACGCAGGCGGTGCAATGCTGCGGCTCAAGATTGAAAATTTGGGCGTCACCGTGCATACCGGCAAAAATACCAGCATCATCACCGACGGCGAGCACTGCGTGAACAAGATGTGCTTTGCCGACGGCGAAGAGCTGGAAACCGACATTGTGTTGTTTTCGGCGGGGATTTGTCCGCGTGACGAACTGGCAAGGGCTTGCGGCTTGGAAGTCGGCCAGCGCGGCGGCATCGTCATCGACAACCAGTGCCGCACTTCAGATGAAAACATTTATGCCATCGGCGAATGTGCGTTGTGGAATAGCATAACTTACGGCTTGGTCGCGCCCGGTTATGCGATGGCGCGCACGGTGGTAGCTGATTTGAGGGGCGGTTATGCAAGCTTTACCGGTGCGGATACGAGCACCAAGCTGAAACTGATGGGCGTCGATGTCGCCAGCATCGGCGATACCCATGCCAAAACCCCGGGGGCGATAGTTTACAGCTACCAAAATGGCGACAGCGAAGTGTATAAACGGCTGGTGGTCAGCCAGGATAAAACTTTTTTACTCGGCGCAGTGTTAGTCGGCGATGTATCGGATTACGGCACGCTATTGCAATATTACCTAAATTGCATTGAACTCCCGGTTTATCCCGATACGCTGATTTTGCCGCACCGTTACGACGCGCTGACCCACCTAGACCCTGCTACGTTGCCCGCTTCGGCGCAAATCTGCTCCTGCTTCGACGTGACTAAAGGCGCAGTTTGTTCGGCCATTGAAAGCGGTTGCATCACAATGGACGCCCTAAAAACCGCAACCAAAGCCGCAACCAGTTGCGGCGCCTGTTCTGCCTTGGTCAAATCGGTATTGGATGCGGAACTGGCAAAACAGGGCTTTGCCCATATTTGCTAGCATTTTTTCTGAACCCGGCAGCCGTAAAGACCCGCCTTTTTCAAATTTCGCGACAGCGGTAACTTCTCACTCATCAAAGGCAAGTTTCGACAAACTGAAACTTGCCTTTCTTTGCTTCGGACAGGTTGCAGGCAAGCTATGGTTATTGCTTGCGTACCGAGCTAAGAATCAATTCCTGGTTCAATACGACCAGCATTCTTCCGGTCGTGCTGCTTTCCGGGATGTTCACCAACGATTTCACATAACCGCCGTCACCGCGTAACAGCTCATTAACCGGTTGGACTTGCGATTTCTCAAAGCTGGGAATGGCATCCAGCCCGTCAACCAACAGGCCAATCGGGCCCACCTGGGTTTTGACAACGACGATTGCACCGCCATTCTTTTCCAGGCTATCCGAATCGACGGATGTGTTGGTCAGAATCCGGCCGCTGATGACGATGATCGGGATTTTTTCGTTGATGCCGTCGGGGCTGTTATCGCAATACATGACGCTGCCGACAACATAGGATTTTACGCCGGGCAACATGTTGATCATCGCAACATCCATGGCTTCGAGTACCTCGGCGGCATAAAATGCATAAACCTCCGAACCGATATAAAACGTTGCCAGATCGACGACATCGCCGCTGACCGGCTCTTGCGGATAAGTGATGGCGACGCGTTGCTCGGAATCGGCGGCTTCGGTTTTCTCACCGATCGGGATAAACACGAATGCAGCCACGTCATTATGATAATCCCCGGTGGTTTTAAACTCGCGGTAACCGCGTGACGAATAACAGCCGACCGCATAATACTTTTTTTTGTAAAGCACGATCTTGGATTTTCCCGTGCCTTCCGGCAGCGCAAAAAAATCTGGGTCTATCCAAAGCACATCGCCGTTCTGGTAATTGGACGCATCGGTCGATGCAATAATGCGGCCGCTGGGTCGTTCGACAAACAGGCCAAACGCGCCGGGTTTGTCGGGCAGGCAATCCTCAAGCATGTGCTTGAATTCGGGCGTGGAATCGAAAACGATGCCGATACCGCCGACCACTTTGTTGATGTCGTCGATATGGCGGATCGCGGCATTGTAAACATAGGTGGGCTTGCTTCCGTACAGCCAGGATTCTTCAAAGGGAGAAACCCGGTATTCCTGCGGCGAGCGCAAGGAAAATGTCTCCTGTGCATACGAGGCATGCACCTGCCTGCCGACGGCGTCCATCGGATCGTTATGCAGATTGGACTCAGCTACGATGGTGCCTTTGATGTCATAGATGAACAGGCGGGTGTAGACGGTGTAAAGCTTGTTGATGTAGAGCAGGATGTCGGTAATTTTGGCTTTGTCGTCGGCGCTCAGGCGACCTTCGGATAGAATACGGCGGATTTCCGAAGTCAGCGCCCACCACCGGCAATCATTGCTGCGCTCGTACAGATTGCGGTCCTTAATATCAATCATCAGCCGCGCGATGGATTCGGCATTGCGCAGTTCGGAGGTAATCATCGTGGTATGCAGCTTGCTGCTGGAATCGGCCAGCGCTTGGGCGGTGCGCGCGCCCATCGAACGCAGTTGTTTCAGGATTGCTTTCAGCGACAGAAGGTTGCCGTGCTCGTTAGTCGCCATGACTTGGCCGTTCCAGATCACGCGGTGCAGGAACAGGTTGATGTCTTCGGCAGCGTCGGCAATCAGGCTGGACAGTTCGGTGGACAGCGAGTCGCCATGGCGGAGGATTTCGGCATTGATCTCTTTGTCGGACGCGGAAAAGCCGAATGCCGAGTGCAACGGGATCATCGCATGCCCGTACCATTCTTGTCCGGCATAGCCCTGGTAGGGACGTCCCCGGTGCGTGACCGACAGGTATTCGCGCCCGGCAAAATCGGTCATGCCGTAGGCGTCGCCTTCGGGAACGGCTTCAATAACGCGGCCGATTGGGATATGGTCGTAATCGCTGGTGGCGATCACCTCCGAATCCGCGTTCAGCAGCAGCATCACGGCTTTGTCGCCTTTCTTTTGCAGGCTGCGGAAGATACCTTCCATCTCGTTATCGAAACGGAATGACAGGCACAATACACCAATCACCGAGTCATCGACCGGGTCGACGATGCGTTTCGAATAAATCAAGGCGCGGTCTGTACCGGGTCTTAAGCTGGTTTTACCGAAGGTTTCGACATAGTCCTCTATCGAATTCAAAGTTTTGCGGATGATCGGGTCGGAAATGCTCTGGGCGATTGCCGACGCGTTGCGGTCAAGCCGGGCCAGGATGCGGCTGTCGGTATCAAGGATGACAATGTCATCGTAGACGCTGTATTTTAAGCAGTATTCGTCAAGCAGCTGGTTAATCGAATTAATATCGGTTCTTTCACCGCTTACCGAGGCCAGCACGAAATTGCATATATCGGCGTTGGTCGCCAAAAAACCGATGTCTGCGGTGCGCTCATACAGGTTGCGCACCAGAATATCTATCGACACCTGGGCTTTGGATTCCAGTTCAAGACAGGTTTTTTTGATTTCTTCGGACACCAGCTGGCTGGTCAGTTTGCTTTCAAGATCGGCAAAACCTTTTTTGGTCGCTTCCATTGCCGGCAATATAGTCGCGGCTTCTGCAGGGCAGCTGATTTCCGCAATGGCGGACACCAGTCCCCAGGTTCCGTTCAAGTCGCGGAGAATTTCCTTGCACTGGGCAACACTCCGAATATAGGGGGAGAAAGTTTCGAAACGTTCAGTTTCTGACAGCATGGGATTTATCCTTAGTTATGCGTTAAAAAGGAGAGGAGACATCGATGACACAATGGAAAGCAAGATATAGGCCATGCGTTTATACTGTACACGGATAAGGGCTAAACAGATGTTATCCGTCCAGGGGCGCACAAAAATGGTGCATAAGATCGATGTTTAATTACACATGTTGTGCGGTGGCATTTGGGCAAATGGAAATGCCTTAATTTGTTAGCCGTGATAGTGACTTAAATTGATTTTTAGTAGCGTCCCATTACCTGCAGGCAACATTCAACATCTCTAAACACTGAACAGCCATTGAAAGGCGATTTCCTGAAAAAAAAACATACCAAACGTTGTCCACTCTTAGCACGAAAATTTCGCGGCTTTCGTGATAAACACGGACTCTATGTTTTTATAGCCCATAATCATCAAGGGATGTTATTTATCGGAAATCGCCTAAAGTGCACGTTAATGAAATTTATAATTGGGTCCCCATTCAAGTGCAACGTGATTGCCAGATGGCAAGAATAAGTTTTTAATAATAGCCAAAACTGAGCGATACCGAGTGGAACCGGGTGACGCTTTAAAGTATTTTGGTGCTGGTACTCAGCATAAGGTGAAAAATGATGGCTTCTGACCCTCTTACTATCGACCAACTTCGTAACACAACGTATCCAGAGAACAGTTTGGAACGTGCCCAACAGAAAGCGTTGGAAGACAAAGCCATATCAACGTTTGTTGATGCCATGAAAAAATTTGATTATGCTGAATCCAACGCCCATAAACGGGAGGTTGAGTTGGAAGCGGCTAAACTAAAGGAGCGTACTGGCGTACAAGTACGTTATGAATCGTCATTTTGGAATAAAGGCTCGTTTGTATTTCCTAAAGGGATGGTTGAATCCTCTGTTAGGGCAACGCTGGTAAAACTCACAGCGGGCGTCGATGCACTGCCTATCGATGGCAACCCAAAAAAAGGCTATTCCATTGCCGTATCTGACCTTTCTTCTGCCGCCCCTGATTTGGTGAATGAGGCGAAAGCAGAACAACAAAAGGAACTGCTTGCTTTGAAAGCGGCCCAAACAGAAGCGGCAAATAAAACGTTGGCGGCGCATGGCTGGGATTTAACCGGCTATAATCATCGCTGGCATAAACATAAGCCGCCTGCCGACAACCCTGTCCAAACAGCAGCCGCCCCACCCAAAGCGGCGGCAGCCACTGCGGCAAACACAGTAGCCGCAGAAACACATGCCGCAACAACTTATGCCATTGCAGAGCCTCCCCGAGTTATGCCAATACTACAGCCTCTTGATGCTGGGAAAACAGTTGTTGCCCACGCCTTACCAGAAAAAACACGGCAATTAAGCCACAAGGCCCAACGACAAGCACAACAGGCTGAAGCTATTGCCGATATTCGTAAGCTGGCAGAAAAAACAAGGCTGGCAGCACTCGAGTCAGCAAATGCCAGCAAGAATACAATTCTATTCCTCAGTGAGCTGAAAGCCACTAGCGTCAGTGATGACCATGATCAGAAAAAATACAGTTAGGCAATTTCCTGAAAAAGACAATTTTTTTACAGACCCTGATCATCAAGGGATATTGTTTCCCGGAAATCGCCTTATCCCGTGACATACGCTAAAAACGCTTCGCCCGGCATCGGTTTGGCGTAAAAATAGCCCTGCACATATTCACAGCCCGCTTCAGCCAGCAAGGCGAGCTGGCCTTCGGTTTCCACACCTTCCGCTATCACCTTCAAACCCAAGCGGTGCGCCATCACCACAATAGCCTCCGCTATCGCCCGGTCGCCGGGGTCGGTTTCCAAATCGCGGACAAAGGAGCGGTCGATTTTCAAATAGTCGATATTAAATTTTTTCAAATAGGCCATCGCCGAATAGCCGGTGCCGAAATCATCCAAAGAAAGCTGAATCCCTGCCTGGCGCAACAGCTCCAATTTTTCGGTAATGGCCGAACTGTCATCCAGCAATAAACCTTCAGTAATCTCGACAACAACACAGCAAGGATCCAGATCGACTTCGTGCAAATAATCAATGACAGCCTGAACGCAGCTGTTTTTGGTAAATTGGCGCGGCGACATATTAACACTGATCTTCCCCACACCATCCGCACCGCCCAGCGCATGCCAGCATTTGGCCATATCTGCCGCCTCGCGGAACACCCAGGCACCGATTTCCTGTATCAGGTCGGTTTCTTCAGCAATAGGGATAAACCGGTCGGGCGGCACCATGCCCCGTTCGGGATGATGCCAGCGCAACAGCGCTTCAGCCTTGACCGCCCGGCCGCTGGCGATTTCGGTTATCGGCTGATAATAGACCTCAAACTGGCCTGCCCCCAGCGCATCGCGCAAATCGCTGATCAGTTCCAAACGTTGACGGGATTGCTCCAGCATGCCGTGGGTAAAAAAGCTAAAACAATTGCGCCCCATACTCTTGGCCGCATACATAGCCTGATCGGCACAGCCGATCAGGACTTCGGCGTTATCGGCATCGTGCGGATAACCGGCAATACCTATGCTGGCAGAGACATAAGCATTATGCTCGCCAAGCTTGAACGGCCTGGCCATCATATCGACGAGGGCTTGCGCCACCCTATCCTGCGGCACGGTTTCATCGACTTTAGGCAAAATCACCACAAATTCATCACCCCCCCATCGTGCCACCGTATCCGATTCCCGCACGCATAACCGAATGCGTTGCGCGGCTTCCATCAGCAAATCATCGCCAGACTCATGCCCCAAGGTATCATTAACTTCCTTAAAATGATCCAGGTCGATAAACAGCATCGCCAGGCTGTAACCGCCGCGTTCAGCCAGGGCAATTTCCTCGCGCAGGCGGTTGCCGAACAAGCGCCGGTTGGGCAAGCCGGTCAACTGGTCATAACTGGCTTGACGATACATTTGCTGTTCGAAGCGCTTACGTTCGATGGCGATGGAACTTAAATGGCTGGCTTGGACCAACTGGATCAAATCGGCCTCGTCGGGAGCCCCGTCCTGGTTGACATAAAGGATTACGACGCCCAACAACTGCTTGGATGAGGAAAAAATCGGTTCGGACCAACAGGCAACCGCCCCGCTTTCGCGCACAAACCCTTGGCAAAGCGACCTGCACGAATCTTGGCTCATATCGTTCACAATAACCCTTTCGCCGCGCAAGGCCGAGGCAACCCAGCCATGGCAACACGCGCCCTCTTTGCCCAACAATTGCAAATTAAACTTTTCCTTATACAACTGCAGATTAAACTTTGCCTTATACGATTCAGGAAACGAAGGTGCGGCTAACATTTGCAAATCTTTCCGCTCCTCATCAAACAACAAAATACCGCACAACCGCCCTGATTTTGAAGACTCGATATACAAAGCCACCTGTTCCAGAATACTGCCAAGATTATCGCCATGCGCCACTTTCTCAAACACGCGTTGACGGTTATTTTCGATGATCTGTTGCTGGCGGCGTTCGCTTAAATCGAAACCCAACGCCAAGACGCTGTCAACTTCGCCATCGACATTGAATTCCGGCACTATTTTTATTGCATGGCTGACCAGCCGTCCATCACTGCCCGTCCATTCGAGCAATGCCTCAGCTTGCTTACCGCTATGCATGACCCCATTTAAAATAGCGATGTATGCATCTACGGAAATGTTGCCAGCCTCCCATAAGTCGTTGACCGGACTGCCAAGTATTTCCGCTTCGGTGCGGCCAGTAATTTGCAGATAAACCGGGTTGGCATAAACGCGGCATAAATCACGACTGTAACGCACCACCATGGTCGGCAAATTATCCACTAGCGTCCGCAATTCGCGCTCGCGCTGATAGCGCAGGTTTTCTGCCTGCTTACGTTCGGTGATGTCGCGGGCGATTACAATGACACCAGCCACTTCGCCCTGCAACCCGAATTCCGGCGCATAACTGTTATGAAAATAACGTGATTGCCCGTCGCTGACGATAAACTCCACCTCGCTCTCCGCAGCTAAACCGGTAGCCAGTACGTGCCGGATCATCTGCACCAGACTCTCCCCTTCGCAGGCATTAGACACCGACGCATCCGACGGCATCTTGTGAATCAGCTCGGCAGCCGGTTTTCCGGTTAGCCGCTCTACCGCCGGATTGACATAAATGCGGCGGCAATCTTTATTGTAGCGAAAGATCAGATCTGGAGAGTTTTCCACCAACACGCGGAACTCCTGATCCCATTGCCGTAGTTCCGTTTCCATCTGTTTACGCCCGGAAATATCCAGGATAGTGCCTACCAGGAACTGTTGCCCGGCATCATCGGTATAACAGGTTTTTTTGGCCACAATGGTATGAATAATACCGTTGCGGTTGGTAAATTCTTCTTCATTGACACTCTCTTCGCCGCTGTTGAACACAGCTTCGTCCTTGATCCGCAATAAGTCGGCCTCGTGCGCCGGAAAAAAATCATAGTCGGATTTACCCAATATAGTTTCCATCGGCTGCCCGATAAACTCGCAAAAAGCCTGGTTAAGCAAAATCCAACGATGTTGCCTGTCTTTCACAAATACCGGATCGGCAATCGTATTGATGACCCGGCTTAAAAATAGCCTCGACTCGTTAAGCGCCTGTTCCGACTCGCGCTGCTTCAGTTCCGCCGCCGCGCTGGTTGCCACCAGTTGCAACACCGAAAGAACTGCGGTCGTGTCGTTCATAGGCTTACCGTCCATGACCGCAATCAGGCCAATAACCTTGCCGGAAAAATCCCAGAGCGGAATGCCGACATAACTCTCGGCCTGCATATCGGCAAGAATAGTGGTTTCAGGAAAATGCTGTTGCACATTAGCGGCATAGCAACATTGCTCGCCCGCGACGACCTTTCCGCACGGCGTGTGTTCAATGGCATAGCGCATATTAGGCACGATTTCGCCCCCAACATAAAGTGTCACCGTCTCGGCGTAGGACTTATCTGCGGCCAGCTTACCGATAACCACATAATCCACCTCCAGCAGTTGCCCCAGATAGCGTACCAGCGCCGACAGAAACGCCCCTTTCCCGCCGTCCATCCAGCCCCGCTGGGCAATAAATTTCATCGTGCGTTCGACCCGCTTGCGCTCCTCGATTTCCTCGCGCAACAGGCGGTTACTGTCGCTAAGCTCGGCAGTACGCAGCGCCACTTGCTGCTCCAAATCTTCCTGATGCCGCTGCAACTGCACATTTTGCAGTTGCAGCGTCCGTTGCATGACCCTCAAGTTCAGATGCGTGCCGACCCGCACAATCACCTCGTCAATTTGCATCGGCTTGGTCAGATAATCAACACCGCCCACCTTAAAACAGTTGATTCTATGCTCACTATCAACAAGAGCCGTCATAAAAACGACCGGAATATCGGCTGTATCGCTATTACTTTTTAAACAGCGGCACACTTCAAAACCGTCCATGCCCGGCATCATCACATCCAGCAAAATCAAGTCCGGTTTTACCAGATTGGCGCGTTGCAGGCCCTCCCTGCCGCCTTGGGCAATCAGCAAGCGGTAACCCCGGTTTTCCAGGCTATCCACCACCATGGCCAGATTAACCGGAGTATCATCGACAATCAAAATGACAGGTTTGCCATCTACGGCATTAAGACGATTCATGATTACCCCCGTTCAACGCAGTTTCAAAATGTTTTATCACCACACCCGATTTAACCGTAACCGGGACGAAGAAAGCAGCCGTTACGGCAAGAAGTGTATAAATCATGTTGTAGAGCTCCTGTTGATATAGTGTTCGACCAAATCCAGGATAGCTTTGGATTGGTAATCTTGGCATAACTTGTGCGGCTGCCGGGCAAACGGACGGTAACGGTCATCCAGTTCCTGCAAATACTGGGCTTGATCGGCAATATCGCTCATGCTGCCTTCCAGCGCCATTTGATGCAAAACCTTCATTTCCTCCATAGGCGGTGCCACGAGCCCTTCGTCCGGCTGGGGCTTTCCATTTAAAGCGGGACAAGCATGCCGAAGTAGACCTTCCAGGTTTTACGACTGCCATGGATGGCGAAAGTGCTGGAGCCGCCGGGAGCGGCTCCAGTAAAAACCTGGAAGGTCTGTCCCGTGTTAAGTTGATAGCCTCCGGCTGGTATTGCAATGGCGGTTCGATGTCAGGCAGCGCATAAATCCAGTCGAGGTTCAACAGGCTGCCGATTTGCATCATCAGCCTTTTCATCTCGTTGCGCCGGCACCGCTATCGGCAGCACCGCTAAAACGACCCATACTTTAATTTGGGTCACCCCAACCTTCTGTTTGCCAGGCCATGCCCGACGACGGGCATCACCTCAGAGTGCTTGACCCACACCTCGCCGTTCCACACGTCAAAAATGACAGTGCGATGGCCGATACCCCCTAAGTGTTCGGCCACACAGGTAAAGCTGTATTTTTTTGCCAGCCGCCTCGCGGCCTGCACATTCTGGACACCTATCCGGGGCATTTCATCCCTATTTTGATTGGTTTCAGGAAACATATCGCCGCCCCCGAATAATTTGACCTGGTATTCCTGATGGGGAGTTCCGACCCTATCCATTCTGCTCAACAACAGGGCAACCGCCTCATCGGCAAAACGCCCGTTCGGAACGGGCCAATCGCCTGCCCTGCGTTCGCTGCGGCGACCCGGCAGCATGTAATGGCACATCCCCCCGACCAGCAGTTGCGGGTGCCAAAAAGTCATTGATACGCAAGAGCCCAATACGGTGCGGATGCGGGTATCCCGGCCGGCGAAATAATAATCACCAGGCTGAAGAAATATCTCTATCGGGTGCAACGGTCTTATCATGTTATGTCTTCCTGTAAACGGCCAACTGTACCGGCCGCAAGGTTTCATTAATGCCATTTAGCGTTTCGGAATGGCCGACCAAAAAATACCCGCCCGGACGCAGCAGCGACAACAGACGCAACCACTTGGCGCTTGGTGTCCTGATCGATTTACGGTCAATCAATAATGTCCCATTCCTGTTCTATTATTTTTTCTGCGAGTTAGACCTTCCAGGTTTTTAAAACCTGGAAGGTCTGCAGTTCGGCAGTTTTAAGCAAGTGGCTGGGAACGCTAAGCCCCAGCTTGGCGAGTACCCGCAATAACCGACATTGCCGGGCTAGAGTCCAATTTGACCCTATTTATTGTCGGCATCGCGGGCGCTTAAAACATCAAACTCAAGCTTTATCGCCCGCTGCATCCACATGTCACAAGATAATTTAAGCCCCTGGTTTTCTTTTTTCAGCTCGTTAAAACGTTCGTTTGAATGTTTTAAATTGACGGTTATCAGCTTCAGCATGTTTTCAATCTCCCCCAGCCTTTTCGTGTTATTTTTCAGGGATTCCTGCAACAAATATTGAGTATCCATACAGTCATTTAATTCGCTTGTTTTTCGGTTCAGTTCGCTTTCAAGTTGCCTGTTTTTTGTCATATCAATGCCTCCCAATCATCATAAAACGGTGGTTCCGGCCAGCCTCTAATCAAAACTCTTCCCATTCGTCATTATCGGCCAGGACAGCGACGGCGCGGCGCGGCTGTGCCACCGCAGCACGGGCAACGGTGGCTTTAACCGGCTCAACCGTTTTAACCGGAACGGCCGCCCTTTTTGAGCCCGCTTTAAAAAAACCGAGCAAATGGGTCATATTGGTCGATTGTTCACTCATCGCGATACTGCCCGCTGCGGCTTGCTCGGCCAAGGCGGCATTCTGTTGGGTAATATCATCCATTTGCGTAACCGCCTGGTTGACCTGGTCAATACCGGCCGTTTGCTCGGTGCTGGCTCCGGCAATCTGGGCGACAAGTTCCCCGACTTGCGCAACACTTGTGACGATTTCTTTTAACGCATTGCCGGTTTCGTTGACAAAGGCGGTACCTGCGCGCACTTTTTGCACACTGTTCTGGATTAGGTCGCTACTTTGTTTGGCGGCAACAGCGCTACGCTGCGCCAGGTTGCGCACTTCGGTCGCCACCACCGAAAAGCCGCGGCCCTGTTCCCCGGCCCTGGCCGCTTCGACCGAGGCATTTAAGGCCAGCAGGTTGGTTTGGAAAGCGATTTCATCAATGACGCTGATAATTTCGGCAATCTCATTGCTGCTGTCGTTGATGTCCTGCATCGCGATAATCGCGGAACTGACGATCTCGCCGCCTTTTTGCGCCAGTTGCCGGGCGGCGTTGACCACCTGATTGGCCTGCTGGGTGTTCTCGGCATTGTTCCTGACCGTGCTGGCCAGCTGCTGCATGCTGGCCGCAGTTTGTTCCAGGCTGGCCGCCTGCTGTTCGGCACGGCTGGACAAGTTGTTGTTGCCGCTGGCCATTTCCTGCGATGAGCTATCGATAAAATCGGCTGCATCGCGAATTTGAATGATGAAATTGCTTAAATTGGTCAGCGTACCGTTAATGTTATTCTTGCACTCGGCATAGACGCCTTGATAATCGTTAGTAATGGAACGGGTCAGGTCGCCTTCCGCCATGCTTTCCATGACGCGGTTAATATCGTTAAAAACGCTTTCAATCACGTCGGTCAGTTCATTGATGCCGGACGACAGCGTTTCGGCAAAGCCCTGCTTGTCGCCCATGTTGATACGGGTGCTCAAGTCGCCCGCTTTCACATCCTGCACTAACTGTCCGATCTCCTGTTCGATTTTTACTTCCTGAGTCCTGTTCTGCCATTCCGCAACAAAACCGATGTGTTCGCCGTCATCGTTAATCACCGAGCTGACGATAACATGCATGTGTTGGCCGGCAATCAGCAGTTCTGAACTGTAGTTTCCTTTAAGGTTTTCCAGCAGGTAGCGCTGATGCGCGGGATCTTGATGGAAACTGTCGATACTGGCGCCGATCAGTTTATCGGTGTCGAAATGCGGCAAGTGTTGGCGAAATTCCTGTTCGGCCGCTTTGAATATGCGCTCAACGCTGTCGTTGGTGTAGATAATTTCAAAATCAGTATTGGCCAGCATCACGCCGGATTGAACGTTATCCAACGCCTGGTTAATCCGCATGGCCTTTGCCGCTTCCTCCCGAGCTTGCGCCAAATCCAGGCTCAAGTTCACTTCCATCGAATACAGGCCGCGCAGAAAGTCGCCGATCAGGTCGTTCCGGGCCAAATCCTGCACATTACCGAAGCGTTTTTCGGCCAGGCGGTAAAAGGTACCGATGGTTTTATTGAGCAGCGTGGTGAAACTTTGAACCACCGTGAAAACTATCGCCGATGCGATGATGACTGACGCCGCAATGGCCGCTACCAGCAGATAATCTTGCGCCAAGAACAGCTGAACCATCAAATAGAGCAGGGGGATTAACAGCACCGCCAGCGCCGCAGCCATTTTTTTCCAGACCCCCATTTCCTTAATGGCTTTAACCATTGCGGCCAAACCGGTCGGCCTGATGGTTGCTTTTTGGTCATTAAGTAAGCGGTACAGCTGTTCCGCTTGTTCAATTTTGTCACGACTGGGCATACGGCGCACAGACAGGTATTCATGGACCTTGCCGTTTTTAAACACCGGCATAGCATTCGCGTCCACCCAGTAATAATCGCCGGATTTGGTTCTGTTCTTGACTATGCCGTTCCAGGGTCTAAGCGCTTTTAAATTCAGCCATAAATCTTCAAAAGCGGCCGGCGGCATGTCGGGATGGCGGACAATATTATGATCCGCACCGATGATTTCATCGCGGGAGAAACCGCTGATGGCGACAAACTCATCATTGGCGTAAGTAATCACACCTTTTAAATCAGTCCGCGTGATCAATAACGCGCCTTTTTTCATCCGGACTTCCTGATTAGTTACCGGCATATTGACTTTCATTGTATTTCCTTGTTGGTTTGAAACATCCCCCTTTAGGGGGATTCGTTAAGTTCAATAACGATGTATTCGCATCGTTATCCTCGGGTAACCCCCTCGTTCACCGGGAGGCCATCCACCGACCTCATCTGCCGATGGTTTTACCATTCAATAGATGAAGTCGAATGTGGATTAAAAACTGCTCAGGTTAAAAAGAACGAAGAGAGGCGCGCTTAGGTAGCCTTATTCCGGCCTGCATCCTGCAACATCCCGCCTGTTCCCTGAGCCGGACACGGCCCCGTCATCCACCCCCAACCTGTACCAAATCGGCAGCAGGAACCGCCGATGAAGGACCCACCGAAACTAAAGCCGCCATATCATCCATCGACAGCACATGCTGTATATTCAGGATGATGACAAATTTGCCGTTGATTTTGCCCATGCCGGCAATAAAATCGGCGCGGATGTTGGTGCCGAAGGTCGGCGCCGGTTCAATCTCGCTGCCGGGAATCTCCAGCACGGCGTTGACCGCATCCACCATCACCCCGACATTCTGGGTTTCCTCGCCCAGTTCCACTTCAATAATAATGATGCAGTTGCGCCGCCCGACCTTGGTGGCCTGCTTGCCGAAGCGTGCGCCTAGGTCTATCACCGGCACCACCGCGCCGCGCAGGTTAATGACACCACGGATAAAGTCCGGCATACGCGGCACTTCGGTGAGCTGGCCGTATTGGATGATCTCTTTGATGCGCAGTATGCTGATGGCATAGGTTTCGCCGCTTAACATAAAGGTCAAATATTGCTGCGCTTCCTCAAGCGCCAAACCCTCGGCCTGGTTAGCTGTTTGTGCGATTACATTCATGCCGCCCCCTAAAACCGGACAAATTCAGCTTCGTTAGGCGCATGTTGTGCCTCCACCGTTTTTTTAACTGCCGGTTTGGCCGACTTGGCCTTGGGAGATGCCGATGCCGAACCTGAGAAACCGGCCACGGTAAAGAACGCAATAAGATCCTGCAATTGCGCCGCCTGCCCGCTCATTTCTTCGGAGGTGGCCGCCAATTGTTCCGATGAGCTGGCATTCTGCTGAGTGATTTGGTTGAGCTGATCCATTGCGGTATTGATTTGGTTGACGCCTGACGACTGTTCTTCGGAGGCGGCCGCAATTTCCTGCACCAGATCGGACGTTTTCTTGATCGAAGGCACGATGGTGTCTAGCAGTTTGCCTGCGCTTTCCGCCATTTCGACGCTGCTTTCAGCCAGCTCGCCAATTTCCTGTGCGGCAATCTGGCTACGTTCTGCCAATTTGCGCACTTCGGCGGCGACAACGGCAAAGCCTTTGCCGTGCTCACCGGCTCGGGCGGCTTCAATGGCGGCATTCAACGCCAGCAAATTGGTTTGGTAGGCAATGTCGTCGATAATGCCGATTTTTCCGGCAATGCTCTTCATTGCGCTTACGGTTTCTCTTACCGCTTCGCCGCCATGCACCGCTTCGCTGCTGGCTTGTGCCGCCATGCCGTCGGTGACTTTGGCATTTTCGGTGTTTTGGTCGATGGATGCTGACATTTGTTCGACTGACGCGCTGGTTTCCTCGACGCTGGCGGCCTGCTCGCTGGTGGCCTGGCTCATGCTTTGCGCGGTGGCGCTGACTTCTTCGCTGGCCGAGGCGATGTTGACGGCGGCACTGTTGACTTCGCCGATCACTTCCGACAGCTTGGCGACAGTATTGTTCAGGCTTTGCTTGACTTGGTCGAATGCGCCCTGATAATCGCGGGTGACGGTTTGGGTCAAATCGCCTTGCTCCAAGGCTTGCGCTACTTGGATGGTATCATTGAAGGCGGTGTCGACAGTATCGGATAGTTGATTCAGCAGCTCAGACAGTTCTTTGGTATAGCCCGCCTTGCCGTTCAGGTCTATCTTGGCGTTGAAATCACCTTTATTGGCGGCGCGGACGACTTCCCCGATCTCGGTGACAATCTGGGTCAGGTTGGCTTGCATCGTTTTCATGGCAGCCAGCAACTGGCCGGTTTCATCGTTGGACGTCACGTCAATATTCGTCGTCAGGTCACCCCCGGCAATTTTTTGTGCGGTATCCATGGCGATATTTAACGGGCGCGTAATGGAACGGGTAATTAAGAAACCGAGCAGTACGCCAATCGCCAGCGAAACCAAGGTCACGGCAATCATCAACCATTTCGATGCCAGATAAAGTTCGGTGGTATCGTCGGACGCCTTTCTGGCATTTGCCTCTTTCACTTGAACCAGATTAGTCATCATTTCGTCAGCTTTGTCGGCAGCTGCCCGCCCCTCTGCCATCGCATAGACCACTGATTTCCTGACTTGCTGCTGAATACCGGCGGTTTCTTCCTGCTTGGCCATTTCTATGATTTTGCCCTGGGTCTCAAGGTAGGCCTTGTACGCGGATTCCAGCTCTGCCATTTTTTCCTTGCCTTGTTCCGTGTAGAACAAAGGACGGGCTTTATTTATATTGTCACGCACGCCCTCGCGGTATTTCTCCACCGCCAAGAGATAAGGTGCTGCGTCAACGCCTGGGGTGGATTGGGCCAGCAGGTAGTTGCGGGTCGCGCGTGCCTGATAAATAAGATTGATATTCGCTTCCTTGATGTAAGACACCCCCAGCAGTTCTTTTTGGTACAAATCGTCCGCTGCGGTATTTATTTTCCCCATGTTTGTGATGCCGACCGCCCCCGTAACGGCAGTTAATATGGCTACCAATAAAAATCCAATGATTAACCGTGTTCCAACTTTCATCGTGCTCATCTATTTTTCCTCTTAAGTTAAAATTCGCATGACCACGCTCCCGCGAGGCCATGCATACGGCACTAAAGTCCAACAACCGCCCGATAAAAGCTTTATAAAAACATACCTATTTTACCGAGCGGGACGGGGGTTGCAGCCCCGTCCCCACCGTTTTCGATAACTACTGCAATATCTCCATCCGGCAAATATTTCGGACGGGGTTGCAAACCCCGTCCAGCCCCAGAATTTACTTGCGCCCTGTGGTATTTACATAGTTCCCACGCTCCGGCGTGGGAATTCAGTCAGCAACGCTCCAGCGTTGCGAAACATCGCCTTGCCGGTAAAAAACGCATTGACCCGCACTGTTCCGGGACGCTGGAGCGTCCACTCCTGCATTCCCACGCTGGAGCGTGGGAACGATAAACGCTCTACAACACTACACAGCACCGGAGCGCGGAAACGATACAAGCTCTCCTGCCTCCCTTTCATGTTCTATTTGCCCCATCAGCCCCGGCACATCGACAATTAACGCCACTTCGCCGCTGCCTAGGATGGTAAAACCGCCGATGCTTTTTTCGCTTCGGAACAACTTGCCCAAGGGTTTGATCACGGTTTGGAACTCGCCCATCAGTTTGTCAACGACCAAGCCCGCCTTGTGCTCGCCATAGCGCACCACGACCACGTTCTCGCGCTGCACCCTATCGCCTTCTTTATCAAAATGGTCGCGCAGCCGCCGGTACGGCAACACTTCGCCGCGCAGGTTCAGGTATTGGCCGTCGCTTTCGTCGCCGGCCCAGGCATCCAATTCGATGCACTCAACCACCATGTCCAAGGGGATGACATACACATCGTTGCCGACGCCGACCATGAAGCCGTCGATAATGGCCAGCGTCAGCGGCAGGCGGATGCGGATGGTGCTGCCCTGCCCTTCGATGCTGTCCAAATCGATACTGCCGCGTAAGGCCTGAATGTTGCGGCGTACTACGTCCATGCCGACACCGCGCCCGGACAGGTTGCTGACGGTGTCGGCGGTGGAGAAGCCGGCTTCGAAAATCAGGTTGTAGATTTCTTTATCGCTCAGGTTTGCGCCCTCAGAGACCAAACCGCGTTCGATGGCTTTACCCAGGATTTTTTCTTTATTCAGGCCGCCGCCGTCGTCGCTGACTTCGATGACGATGCTGCCGGCGTCGTGGTAGGCGTTGAGTCTGAGCGTGCCTTTGGCGGGCTTGCCCCGGGCAAGGCGCAGTTCGGCGTTTTCGATGCCGTGGTCCATGGAGTTGCGCACCAGGTGCGTCAACGGGTCGCCGATTTTTTCGACTACGGTTTTGTCGAGTTCGGTGTCGCCGCCGCTGATGACCAGGTCGATGTCTTTGCCCAGTTCTTTGCTGACGTCGCGCACGACGCGGGTGAAGCGGTTGAAGGTGCCGCCGATTTGCACCATGCGCAAGGCCAATGCGGAATCGCGCACTTCTTCGACCAGCCGCGACAAGGTGGCGGTGGATTCGGTCAAATCGGCCATATTTGCACGCCGGGCAATCATATTGGTGCCGGCACCGGCAATAATCAGTTCGCCGACCAGGTTGATCAGTTCGTCGAGTTTTTCGGCATCGACGCGGATCAAATTGGCTTCGGTCTTTTTGTTTTCTTTGACCTGTTTTTGTTTTTCCAGCGCCGCCTCGACCACCGGCGGGCTGACCATGTGCTGTTCAACCAGCACTTCGCCAATCGGACGTTGCTGGTTTTCGCCTTGTGCCGCCTGAAAATCCAGAACCTGTTCGAGCTCTTCCGGCGTTAAGGTGCCGCACTTGAGCAGGATTTCGCCGAGGCGCATTTCCTGTTCCGGCAAGTCCTGAATCAGGCGTTGGTATTCGGAAACTTTACTGCGCGGAGGCAGGATGCGGATCAAGCAGTCGCTGCGGACGAAGTTGAAAACACTGTCAATGGCGACTTTGTCGGCATCGCTGCTGAAGCTGATTTCAAAGCCTAAGTAGCAGGTCTCCGGATCCATTTCTTGGGCGGGTGGAATGGCGTCTATCAGGGTGACCAGTTCCACGATGCTGCCCAAAGTGGTCAAGCAGCGTACAAAGGAAAAAGGATCCATGCCGTTGCGGAACACTTCCGTACCAAAACGCAAAGAAATATGCCAATGGTCGGTGCCGACCGCATCGCCCCCCTCCCGTTCTACGGTGGCCTGATGGACTGCGGGCATATCGACGGACGCTTCCGCAACGGCGGCGCCGCCCAAATAGGCTTCCAACTGGGCTATCAGGCCTTTGCCTTGATTGTCGGTTTCATCGGTCGGCTGGCTGCCCTCAGCAATATGGCAGACCAATATGACCAAGTGGTCGTGCGCTTCGATAAACAAAGCCGCCAGCGCCGAGGTCATGGCCATGTCGCCGCTACGCACCTGATCTAAAACGCTTTCGGCGGCATGGGTAAAAGCTACGATAGGGTCGAGGCCGAACATACCAGCCGAGCCTTTAATGGTATGCGCCGCCCGAAAAATGGCGTTGATGATTTCCGGGTCTTCTGCCGCCTGCTCCACCATCAGCAGGGCTTCTTCCATCGCTTCAAGCAATTCGCCGCATTCGACCACAAAGGATTGTAAATATTCGTCTGGGATCATAGCGCCTTCCCCTCAACAGCGTTGTGGACAAACAGCAACGGATCGCCGAAAAAACCGGCCAGGCCTGACAAGTCCAGCAAATCCAGCACCACCGGACTGTGGCCGGTAAAACGCAGGGCTTTGCCCAAGGCCAACGCCTCCTGTTTAACCATCACCAGCAGTTGCAACCCGGCGGCATCGAATTCGCCGACGGCGGACAGATCCAACTCCAGTTCTTCCGTTGCCGACAAGCCCGCCAACAACTGGTCTTTCAATTCCAGGGCGGTATAAATGGTCAACTCACCGTCTATGGCGAGGCGGCCGGATTGTTCGGTTTTATTGTTCAGGTTAGGCATCGGTTGCTCCCATCATTTATGCTGGAAAAACGCTATCTATTTACTGTTTTTTTAGGTTTACGCCTGGATAAGCTGCGAAACCGCAGCCAGCAGTTGCGCGGGCTGAAAGGGCTTGACGATCCAGGCTTTGACCCCGGCCGCTTTGCCTTCATTCATCTTCGCCTCTTGGGTTTCGGTAGTCAGCATGATGATCGGGGTAAATTTGTAGGCAGGCAGTTGTTTGGCCGCCTTGACAAAAGTGAGGCCGTCCATGTTGGGCATGTTCACGTCGCTGATAATCAGGTGTATTTTGCTGCCGTCCAGCTTGGTCATCGCATCCTGGCCGTCGCAAGCGGTAATCACATCGTAGCCCTCGCGGGTCAGTGTGCTGTTCATCACTTGCCTGACGGAGGCGGAGTCTTCTACAAATAATATCGTTTTGGCCATGTTGTGTTCCTCAAAAAAATGTAATGTTGGTTTGCTGGGTCTTGATTTCGGTTTTGGCGCCGCTGTGTGCCGCCATCTGCTCTTCCATGGTGTAGGTTTTGGCCAGATCTTCCAGCCATTGCTCGACATTCACCGACGGGGATAAGCCTTGGCTGGTTTGTTCGCGTTTAAGTTGGTTTAAATGCTGTTCGAGTTTGTTCAGGTCGTCGCAGACCAGCGCCAAAATCTGGCTGACCCGATCTTGAAACTGCAAGGCCACAAACACATCGGATATTTCATCGTTGATGGCAGTGTTTTCAGTGCGCAACAACATTTCCGACTCCGACAACCCGGACGCCGCGCTGGTGAAACGCCGCAGTACCGAAGCGATAATCTGCTCCGCATTGCTCAGCGTCTCTTTGTCTTGTCTGGCGAATTTCCGGGAAATTTTTAACGTGTCTTCAATCGCTTCATTAACCGAGTCGATAGTTTGGGTAATCTTCTTGCCGACATCACCGGACGAGCGTGACAATTTCCGCACCTCATCGGCCACCACAGAAAAACCGCGTCCTGCGTCCCCTGCCCGCGCCGCCTGAATGGCCGCATTCAATGCCAAAAGATTAGTCTGGCTGGCAATGCTACTGACTTCCAAAGCCATCTTGCTCAACAGCTCGGTAAAACCGGACAAATCTTCGATGGAACGCAGCAATTTCTCCTTTTCTTCCAGTGATGCGCCCAGCGCCTTAGTGATGGAGCCCAACTCCAGCTGACTGTCCTGCAACAATTCAACAATCCCGCCGTGAGAATCCTGATCACCGCCTACAGTATTTTGCGAAGTGATAACGGCCGCATCGAGGCGTTTTGACAAAGCGTCGAAA
>JAUXXQ010000210.1 GCA_030684815.1 Methylobacter sp.
TCAAGAGCATTGTGGCGGTGACCGCCAAACGCGAAGGCAAGGACAAAACGACAGAAGAGACCCGTTACTTTATTAGTAGCATGGATGCCTCCGATCCGAAACGGTTAGGACAGGTTGTCCGAGCGCACTGGGGCATTGAACATAACCTGCATTGGGTGCTGGGTGCTGGACTATGCCTTTGATGAAGACTCCCAACGCACAAGGGTAGGTAACAGTGCCGCTAACATGGCGGTTATCGACATATCGCCCTGAATTTGCTCAAGTCAGAAAAAACCGCAAGGGTTGGGGTCAAAAACAAGCGCCTCAAAGCGGGTTGGGATGAAGATTACTTACTAAAAGTCGTTCTGGGAGGGGCGCTGGGAGAAGTGAAAAAATAAGCCAATGATTTGGAAGAAATTTTTAATGCGATTGCCCTAACCGGACGCCCGTTACATGGGCCGCACCATCACCGATGTTTTTTAGCTAAGGGCTGGTTTATTTTTTTTTGATGCTATATAATCTCCCGCTTACCAACGTTATCGATGCCTCGGTGGCGAAATTGGTAGACGCAAGGGACTTAAAATCCCTCGTTCGAAAGGACGTGCCGGTTCGACTCCGGCCCGAGGCACCAAATCACAGAATCAGGCCGTATCAGACAATAACATAACCCGCAAGCCATAAGGTTTAGCGGGTTTTTTATTGCCCCGAATAACACCTTACCGTATCATCAAATAACCAACAAAGTGTTGGTACTTGTGTTGGTATCGGCAATTTACCAGCACCGGATACCAACAAAACACCCCCCAGACCACAACCCGTAACCGTTAGGCGCTTTAACATGCTGACCGATATTCAACTACGAAGAATCAAGCCAACCGATAAACCACAAAAGCTCAGCGATGGCGGAGGATTGTTTTTGTTGGTCACCGTACAAGGCGGGAAACTATGGCGGTTAGCTTATCGGTTTGCCGGTAAACAAAAGACCTTGTCCATCGGTGAGTACCCCATCGTGTCCCTTACTGATGCGCGGGCAAAACGAGAAGAAGCTAAAAGACAGTTGGTCAATGGCATAGACCCATCAGCGGCCAAACAAGCGGCTAAGGTGGCAATGCACGGCGTAGCGGCCAATTGCTTTGAAGTGATAGCCCGTGAGTGGCACCTTACCCACATGACCAGTAAAAGCGAAAAACACGCAAAGAAGACGCTAACCGCGCTGGAAAAGGATGTTTTCGCTTGGCTGGGTAAGTTGCCGATAACCAAGATTGAAGCCCCCGACATTCTCGCCGTCTTGCGGCGGATTGAGCAGCGTGGAGCCAATGACCTTGCGCACAATACCAAGAGCATCATAGGGCAGGTCTTCCGCTTTGCAATTGCCACGGGTCGCGCCGTTAGAAATCCGGTGCCCGATCTGCAGGGCGCATTAACGCCGGTCAAGGTAAAACATCATGCCGCTATCACCGACCCAGGGCAGATAGGCGCATTACTAAGAGCCTGCGAAAGTTACACCGGACATTTTGCTACACGGTGCGCCTTGCACTTGTCGTTTTTGGTTATGCTGAGACCCGGTGAAGTCAGAAAAGCGGAGTGGTCAGACATAGACCTTGACCGGGCAGAATGGCGAATCCCGGCGGCTAAAATGAAAATGAAAGATGAACACATTATTCCGCTTTCACGGCAAGCTATCGCCATCTTTAACGAGATAAAGCCCTTAACCGGGGCGGGACATTATGTATTCCCGTCTGTCCGCAGTCATGCCCGGCCAATGTCCGAAAATACCATTAACGGCGCATTGCGGCGCTTGGGTTATACCGGCGACGAGATGACCGCCCACGGTTTTAGAGGCATGGCATCAACGCGGCTCAATGAGGCGCACCTATTCCACCCTGACGCAATCGAAAGGCAGCTTGCCCACGGTGAACAAAACAGCGTCAGAGCCGCTTACAACCGCGCTCAATACTTGCCGGAGCGGATAAAGATGATGCAATGGTGGGCTGATTACCTGGATAGCCTGAAAGCTGGCGGCGTTGTTGTGCCGTTTCAGATTAAATCGGCATAGGCGCTCAAGGCATGAAAATTTACTAATAAACCCGTCCAAAACCGCAGACAACCAACGGAGTTAAAACCCATGATGACCATAGAGCTTGACGACGAAACAGCCGGATTGCTTAACCAATTAATGAGACAGTCCCATGCCGAAGCCACGCAGTTAATCAAACAAGCACTTACCTGCTACCAAGGCGCAAGGCAAACAGAACCGCCCGAACTGATAACGGACATTATCGCCACACTTCCCTGCCTGCCCACTTTTGCCGGAGACCCCTTAGCCATTCAAGAGGCCATGCGTAATGAATGGCGTTAAATATTTGCTGGATACCAATATCATTCTTGGTATGTACCAACACAGCGCGGCGGTTATTACCTTGATGCAAAGCAAGCAAGTGGGTATCAGCCAATGCGCCTATAGTGCCATTACCCGTATGGAACTGTTGGGCTTTGTCGGCATTACCGACTACGAAGAACGAACGATTAAGGCCTTGCTGGACAGGATGACCCACTTAAGCCTTACGCCCGTCATTGAAGAACTGACGATCCAATTTAGGCGGCAACATCAAACTAAATTACCCGATGCCATTATTGCCGCCACCGCACAAGGCTACGACCTTGAGCTGTTGACGCTGGACAAGAAACTGCAAGCCAAGTTGTAACCCGAATAAACCGCACCTAGCCCACCGGGGCGAACATGGGACACCTTTCACCCATTGGCGCGGCTTCTTTACGGTAAAGTCCAATAACGTCACAAATCAAAATAGCGTTGAACACTGAAACGCCATGCTATACACTTTGTCGCATGATTAAATCATTCCAGCACAAAGGCTTAAAGTCCTTTTTCGAGACCGGCAGCAAAGCCGGTATTAAACCGGATCATGCCCAAAAACTAACCCGCCAACTGCTACGATTGGACATTGCCCAAACGGTCAACGATGTTAATTTACCCGGCTGGCGATTACATACACTGACTGGCGGTCTGTCCGGTCATTATTCGATAGTCGTTAATGGCAATTGGCGAATAACATTCAAATTTGAAGGCAAAGACGTTGTTTTAGTCGATTATCTGGATTACCACTAAGGAGCATCCCACATGACGCAAATGCACAACCCACCACACCCCGGCGAAACGCTACGCGAAGACGTTTTGCCCGGTTTATCACTGACTGTAACCGCAGCAGCTAAACAGTTAGGCGTTACCCGTGCGGCATTATCGCGGGTACTGAATGGAAAGGCCGCTATATCGCCTGAAATGGCGCTAAGAATTGAGGGGTGGCTAGGCGTAGAGAATGGCGGCAGGGCTGATACATGGATAGCCCAGCAAGCCGCCTATGATCTATGGCAAGCCCGGAAAACCGGAGCGCCTACCGTGCAACGAGCCGCGATGCCGCATTAAAACCAGTTTAAACCGCACCTAGCCCGACGGGGCGAACATGGGCAACCTTTCACCCATTGGCGCGGTTTTCTTTTTGAAAGGCCGATCATTGAAAGGATGATTATGAAAGAATCACAACACCTTAAAGCTGAAATCAGCTATGTCGATGAATGCCTGATTTTTGGGTGTGCATGATGAGTCTTACTGAGATTGTTAAACGCGCTAAAGCTCTAGCTGATGAGGAAGAGCAATATAAATTGCATGTTCGATACAAGCAGGAAATTTGTGCAATTGTTGGCATACCACCCACCGGAGCTATCCCGGATACATTAACCGCTATCCAAATCGCTAGGCTTGTTATGCCAGATTGCGAGAAAACGCAAAAGATTATTGCTTATTGCCTTGGAGCTAAATATAAATACTGGTCATTTTACAATAACGATCAGGTATTGACAGAATTGCTAACGGAATTAGCCCTAGAGCTAGAACTTACCTTGCCGGGCGTTGTGCATTGGTGGCTTAACGGAGCGCGTCCACGCCACGCCATTTGTTCACAACCGCAAGCTGTTATCGGTAATCGCGAAAGCAGCCAAGCAGCTATAGAACCGGCAAACACAAAGCACATTGAAAATATGGATAAATCCATTGCCGTTACAGTTCAGCAAGAAAGGGAAAAAGTATTGGTTACGTTGCTTGATGAACTTAACGCGAAAAACAACGGGCAATTAAATCTACAGGCATTGGCTCACTCAAAAGAAGATATGAGGAAATTTTTGACCGATAAAAGTAGTTTGTTTGATAGTTTATCTGATAGTCAATTTAATAAGTTTTGGACAGCTCAACAGCTTTGTAAACTCAGGCGTGGAGACAAGCCAAAGTCATGATTTTTTAAATACCCCTATTTACACCTGTATGAAATAGGGGGTATTTAGCCCTATTTCCCCGCCTTACACCTCCCCATAATTAGCCTATTGTTGTTCAACACAGCCCTAAGGAGGCTCACACAATGGCTACACAAACCCCAACAACCGACCCCCAAACCCCAACAATTGACCACTTAAAACCAGGGTGCTATTTGCGCGTGGCAGTCTTAGCCGCTTGCCTTGGCATGTCAAAAAATTCCATATGGCGGTTGGCTAGAGACCCAAAAAACAACTTTCCACGCCCCATAAAATTGAGCGAAAAAATTACTGTCTGGTCTACAGATTCAATATTGCAATGGCTGGCAAGCAAGGCGGCCGCGTAATGACTTCCTTAGCAGAAATGGGCGAGGCGCGGGCGCGTGTCCTTGATTACGTCGAACAAACCCACAAGGCAGGCGGTTCCATTGCCGCCGCAATCAGTTGGTTTAACGTGCAATACGCAGCCCGACGATTACCGAAAACGCTACAGCGTAAAGCCGCCCTGGCATGGCAAAAGCCGCGTGACTGTATCCTGACCGAATCAACTTATGGCAAATGGGTTAAACAGCGAAAAGAGCGCGGCCATTCGTTACCCTTGGTGCGTCAAAAAGAAGTCGGCTCACAGCCTTGGCACTCGCTGGCGCATTCGATCAGACAGCGCAGCCCCAAACAAAAACACAAGGCCATGCTGGCGCAGTTACACAAAACCTATCCAGATATTAGCATCCATCAACTAAGGCGGCTTTATGCGGTCATAGACAAGGAGCTGGCACAATGAAACATGACACCCAACTCGACAAAATCAAAGCCGATCTGCTCAGTGGCCGGCGCGTTGATTCAGTGACCGCATTTAGCCAACATTGCATCACCCGGCTATCGGCAATCATCTACCGGCTAAGAGAAAGAGGCTGGCCGGTTGTGGCCGATCAGGACGGCGGCAACGGCCTTGCCCGTTACTCAGTGCCCGAAGGCTGGAAACCCGAACCGCCGCTGTAGGCAGTGCTCCAGACATAAAAAAGCCAGTGGAAACCATCACATTTCCACCGGCTCACTTCACCAACCAATTCTATTTCCTACGATGATAATTATAACAGCATTGACAGCCCGCGAGCGCGGCTTTATGATTGCCCCGCTTTCGCAAAATGTGAAAGACTGGATTCGCACTCCGGCAAAAACAGGCCACAACAGGCCACTATCAAACGTGGTTTTTTTGTGCCCACCAAAAACACAGGCGGCCTTGTGCCGTGTGTACTCTGTTATGGCGGGATGTATTGAGCAACCCCTCAAAAGGTTGGCCGGTTCCTGTACCGGTAGTGCGAACTTGATACATTCCGCCACCCAGCGACTCGCACCAATGGGCGGCGGTTATCCCCTCTATACAGGAGCCACCGCATGAACACGTCACAAAACCATTCAGCTCAAACCGAGCAAACCACCCCAACCCTAAACGATTTAACCCTGGCCTTTGCCAAAGTCTGCTTTGACTATGGCGCTATCATCGAAGCCGGTACACTGGATAAAGGTATCACCAACCGCCTGCAATGGCTGATTAGCGACTTAGACAAGCTGTCATTGGCCGCTAAAGACCTTTACAGTGATGTTGAAGGCGGTGCGTTATGAACGTAGATACCATCATCCGAGACATCGACCGGGAGGACAAAATCCACGAACTGCAGCGCTGTTTATCGGTTGTGGTCGATTTGATGGAACCCGCCACCGATCTACACGCGGTTAACCGCGCCGATCTGGCGCTATTGCTGGGCTATTTGTCCGGGAAACTAGGCGAGGCAATGCAGGAGGGCACGAAATGGATTTAAGCAAACCGCTTGCCCGTGAATCATTCCCGCACACGTCAGAGAAAGGGCGAATTAAGGCCACTATTGCCAACCTTGCGCACCTGTTCAAATCCTACGGTATTACTTGCCAATACGATGAAATGCTGAAGAAGCAAACCATTGCAACCGCCAACGCCGAAGACGATAACGACCTAAGCGGCAATGCAATATTAGCGGAAATACAAAGCGCTTTAGCATTGAATGATATGCCGGTTTCTTGCCTGAACTTAATCCCGTCACTGATGAAACGGAATATTGTTAATCCGGTGCTGGCATTCATTCAATCCGAACCGTGGGATGGAAAAGACCGCCTACCTACGTTTTATGAGTCACTGCAAGTGGAGGCGAAAGACGAGGGCTACCGGGATTTAGCGGTTAGGACGTGGCTTTTGCAATGCGTAGCCGCCGCCGACAGCGCAAAAAGTACGCCGATCAAACACGCCACGGCCAAATTTGAATTGGTGTTGGTGCTGCAAGGCGGACAGGGCGCATTAAAGACAACGTGGTTTAGGTCACTTTTGCCCAAAGACATGAGCGCCTATATCGTTGACGGCGCACACCTTGACCCCGCCGACAAGGACACGGTGAAACGCTGTATTAGTTGCTGGATATGCGAATTAGGCGAACTTGATGCAACCTTTAGACGCGCCGACGTTGCCCGGTTAAAGGCGTTTTTGTCCAGTGAGCGGGATAATATCCGCCTGCCCTACGACCGCGCCGATTCGTCATTTATGCGGAGAACATCGTTCGGCGCTTCCGTAAACCCAAAGACTTTTCTTGTGGACGACACCGGCGCCAGGCGTTTTTTGCCGCTGGCCATTAGCAAATGCCGACCGATCAGCCATGATATTCAACAAATTTGGGCGCAAGTCTGGCACTTGTACATAAACGGTTCACAGTGGTGGTCAAGTCCAGAGCTTGAGCGATTGCTTATAGATATTCACGCCGAACATGCCGAAGATAGCCCTGTTATCGAAATGATTAGCGAGGCCTTTAATGTGTCCGAGCCGGTGAAACGCGATTTTTTACGGTTTGAGCATCTTACGGCCATTCAAATTATCAGAGAATCAGGCATAGACAGCCCGAATAAAACGCAACTGCAGCAAGCCCGCGCATTTTTGGAAGCCAAAGGATTTAAGAACGTCCAATCAACCAGCAACAAACGGGGGTATTGGATAACCAAAGAAATAGACGGCCTATAATTGAAACACTTTTGAAACACGGCTTGAAACATTTCAGGCCGTTTTTTTTACCCCCATTTCATAAAAAAAAAGTTTTTTGTGTTTTTTAGTGTGGGTAGTGTGGGTTTTTAGTAATGGCGCGGCCTATAGAGATTTTGTAGTGTGGGTTAGCTGTGGGTTTTCATGTGGGTCTGTGGGTTTTTGATGTGGGTAATGTGGGTGCTGTGGGTCGTTTTTTAGCTTAATGTGGGTCGTTTCTGCCTTTTAACTCAATTACTTATATAAAACCCACACGACCCACACTAAAAACAGCAAACTTTTAAAAACAAAAAAAGCCTACCGGGGAAAAGAAGAGGTAAAAAGCGTTTCACCACCGGGCAGCATAAGCCCCCAACAACAGGTAAAAAATTATGATTGAAGCACTTGTAAGCGGAAAAATGATAAAGGATGCAGAGCTTAAGACCGGAGCCAAGTCTACCTACTGCAATTTCTTGGTATCGGTCGATATAAACGAACCGGATAGGGCGGTAGTATCGTGCATTGCCTTTAATGAAGCGGCGGAACGCATAGCCAAACTAAAAAAAGGCGATGCCGTCACCGTTATTGGCGCGTTAAAGCCGAGCCAGTGGACGGACAAGGCCACCGGCCAAACAAAACACGGCCTCAACGTAACAGTGTCATCGTGCCTCAGCGTGTACGACCTTAAGCAGCGCAAAGCATCAGGCAGCCATGAATAACCTCTTCTTTTCCCCGGTAGGCTTTTAACAGGAAGCTTAACAATGGATATTGAAAATTTAAGAGTGTTGGACTTGGCTGCGGTCTGTTCGTTGCTGAACTTGGAACGGGACGAAAAAGACCCGAAGCAATTTAAAACCGATGGCTTTAGGATTAGCGTTACAGGGCTAAAGTGGTTCGATCATAGCGCCGGGAAAGGGGGCGGCGGAGCAATTGATCTGGTCATGCACGTTAAGCATTTGTCGTTTATGGCTGCAGCCAATTATTTGAGCAGTGCAGGCGGCGAACTGCCCACGGCATCGACGAAGGCCGCCACCGCAAAAACCACTGCAGCAGCAACCAAGCCGCCCACACCCAATAAAAACAACCTGCCAAGGATATTGGCCTACCTCACCGAGCAACGCGGGTTAAATGCCGCATTGGTGCAATGGTGCGTGGACAAAGGCCTGATTTATGCCGATTGCCGCAATAATTGCGTTTTCAGATACGGGCACCAGGGCGCGGAATTGCGTGGCACCGGCGCGGTTCAATGGCGCTCTGTGTACGGCACGATTGAACACGGCTTTATTTTGCCAGCGCGTTTACCTGTTGGCGTTGCCGTGCTTGAATCGGCCATAGACGCGCTGAGTTACCGGCAGATTCACCGGGACATGATAACGCTATCCATTGCCGGGAACGGAAACCATAAAATCATCCAGCAAGCCGTCAACATAGCCAAGGCAAACAAATTGCCGGTGTTCAGTGCGTTTGACAGCGACAGCGGCGGTAATGTTGCCGACAAGATTCTGTGCGGTTATGCGGCGAGCGATGGCGTAACCGTTATGCAAGACAGACCCCGCCGCAAGGACTGGAACGAGCAATTAAGAATAATGCCGAAAGACATTATCTAGGCCGCCAAAAACGTTAATACCCTGTTAATGCTGTCGTAGATTAACAGGGTATTAACGCCGACGATTTTATTAAAAACAGGCTTAATTATGCACAAGGCCGCGCTTGTGCTTTTTCAGTATTAACCCGCTTGATAATGCTATAAATTTGTTTAACGGTTACGCCGTATTCTTTGTGTAATTCATCCGTATTTTTCCCGTTGTATTTTTCATAAATTTCAATATCCCGCTGTCTTTTTTGGTAGTTATCGCCTTTAGGGAAATACAGCGGCGTACCTGAATAATGGATTCTAATCATTTCAGTAACGCACCATGCAACCTCATAGCTGGTTTTCGGCTTTAGCTTATCCAGCTCATGGCGCAGCCTTTCGTGCATATCGGTCAACTTTTCGGGGTAATTTTCTGGAAGTTCGTTCATTGTTAGGCTAATTGATTAAGGGTTTATAAATCTATTTGATACGGCTTGAACGTGATTGATGCTATTTGATACAACCTATTGATATTTAATGAATTAGGTTACTAAATAAAATAATAGCACGTTATAATAAGCCGACTCATTAAATTAAAAGAATCCCGTTTTAATAATCGTAACGCGTAACGATTAACCGGCCTGCCGGTTATTTCCCCGTCATCACCATTTAATTTTTACAGAGGTTTTATGAAACATTGCGGCATTTCCATTAAGCCCAAACCGCCGACCCGGAGAATAAAATACAAGGATAACCCGGCGTATAAAGCGCAAATCAAGAAAACCATAAGAGAACAGCAGGCAATGGCCGAAAGTATCCGGCTCTATGCTAAATGAAATTAAGGCTTATTTGTCAAAACCAACCCCATCAACCAACCGGAAAAGAACAATGGAAAATAAAAGCTACGCCGCATTGAAACAAAATGTGGAAAAAAGAGAACAGCTTGAAAGTGAGTTGAAACTAAAACAGCAAGAAGCCGACCTATTACTAGGCAAAATAAAAATCCGAGAAAGCCGTTTGATTGAAAAAAAAGCCGTTTCAGAATCCCTATACAGCTACGAAACAGTGGCGTATAAAACAGCCAATGAAGAAATAAGCTTGATTGAAAATGATCTGAATACCGACCAGTTAATAATGAAAAAAATAAATCAAAGAATAGCCACCCTAGAGGCTGATTTATTGTCATGCAATTCGAACGTGAACGTGTCAGACCTTTTAGAGCATCAAAAAGCCATTGAAACGGCGCAGGCAGAGCTTGATAAATACCAGTCTCTTATCGATCAACAAGAAAGTAAAATAGCAGGCGCAGCCGCTAAGGAATGCAAGGTAACGCCGCTTATCAGTAAGCGCGAGGAATTAATGGCCGATATTGCCCTAGGCAAAACCCCCGCCGAAAATCTTGCCAAACTCGATAACGAGATAGACCGGACGCGAAAAGCGCAAGAAGCCGAACAGACCAGCAATGCAAATATAATTACTGATGCCAAAAACACCATTGCAGGACTTGAGCGCAGAGCCCAAACCGTTAAGTACAGAATCAGAGACCTAAACGATAGAACGCCTATTTTCTTTGATTTTGTGCTGATGGACATGGCTAAAAAATCCCGCGAAGACTACGAGCGCATAATTCAGGAACTTGGTAGAAAGTTGATTGAACTAAGGGCGCTGGATACGATTATTTCAACGTCTGGCAAGCGCGTAGAAACCGAATTATTCCCCGGTGATTGGTGGTTTTATCAAATCCCCAACATGAACAACGTGAAGCTAAACGAGGAAAATGCCATAAACTTATTGAAGCAAGGCATGATTGAGCAAGGCATTAAAATTTAATGCCCCATGAATCAGGCATGATCTACGCGGCTTACAGTCCGGCAGAGATGCCTTAGAGATGCCCGAAAAAGCCGCCGAAACGGGCGGCTTTTTTTTGCCTTGAATTTTGGAACCTGTTAAATCTTCTCTCTAAGCCACTGTGCAAATAATTTCACAGCAGGCTTTTAACAGGCAACTTGAATGATGTAACACCAATCAAGTTACCTGAACCCGCACCGGCAAGCCCGACCTTTCGCAGCCGATCTAATCCAGCCCCTATCATACGAAGCTTTAGAGATGCCCGAAAAAGCCGCCGAAACGAGCGGCTTTTTTTTGCCTTGAATTTGTGCGCCTGTTAAATCTTCTTTCTAGTCCACCGTGTAAATAATTTCACAGCAGGCTTTTAACAGGCAAAATACCAATTAAGCCAGCGCCGTATAAATGAAATTATCAGGAAAGCGGCATTAACCCGGCATTGATACAGCCTAGCTATAATATTTGTCCGGGACTATTAAAGACTATACGGGATGTATTGAGCCGCCATTTATTTTAAAACCGGCTGATATGCAAAACCAGCTACAGACAAATTAAACGGCTTTACCAGAGTTTTTAAAAAGTATATTCCGGTAAGAGCCGTTACGTTTCGATATGCTGATAGCGCCATACTGGCCGGCACTATTAAGAACGATGTGATTAAGAAAAAAATAGGGCAAGGCTTGCGGTTACAAATCTGTTTTTTGTTCCATGACGCACCATACAAAACCGCTTTAACACGTGCTATTTGTTGGTATTTTTGTTGGTATGTTAAAAAACAATTTAATTTTTTCAATTAAAAATCATTATGTTGTATGGTCAATTCGACTCAGGCCCGAGCACCATAAAAATTAATCTCTTACGTTCAGGCGAAGGGATTTTTTTATGCCTGGAATTTAAAATGGCGCAATTTTGGCGTACTTTTAAAAAACAACCGCAACACTTGCCAGAATTTCAGCAACAAAAAACCGGCATTAACCGGCTTTGATTATTGCAACAGTTTTCAAGTGCCGCCAGATTTCAAGCCGTGGCAGATATTTTCCGTTACGGGGTTTCACTGGTGCGAATTATGCGCCAGCGGATCCAGTGACCCATACCGCCAAAAACTACCCGCTTGGTACGCCATCCCGATTAATCCGCCTTAGTTGTTGCTCGGTCAGTTCTAAGGTAATCATAGGTACCCAGGGCGTTAATCTCCCACTCTTCTACAATATTTTCGGCAAATGTAAAACCGAAAAATCGACCGTTCGGACTAAACGTCCATGTTTTCGGTTTTTGCAATCAGCGGCAGCTATTCCGCGCCAAAAAACTGAAAGCTTTATCTTTTCAAAATGTTGCGAGTTAGACCTTCCAAAGTTTTTAAAACCTGGAAGGTCTGTATACCGGCCTGTTTCACGGTAACACCGGGCAAGGCGTGCGCCCCGCAGATAGTTGTGCATAACAATGAGCGCCGACAAAATCCGTGTAAATCCGTCTAATCTGTGTTTTCCGCGTTCTATTTCTTTTTTCGCTGAGCCGTTACATTTCATCCGGCTCTTTGTAAACTAAACGGTTCAGTTTATAATGAGCGCCTCACTCTACATTCCCTTGGCGAATCACATTATGGAAGCAGGACTGAGCCATTCAAAACGGCAGAGCATTATTAAAGGTGCAACCGCGATGTTTTTGAGCCATGGCTTTAATGCGGTGAGCATGGATAAAATCGCCCAAGCGGCGCCGGTTTCCAAGGCCACGTTATACAAGTATTTTGACAGCAAACATGATCTGTTAGCAGCGGTGATTAACGAGTTATGCACATCACTGTTGCAAGTGATGGACGAGCTGGTGATAGATTCGGGCAATGTGGAAAACAATCTGAAAACCATTGCTTCGGCTTTTATCGATTTGATTTTCGCCGAAGAGTCGCTGGCTATCTATCGGCTGGTCATTGCCGAATGCTATGTTTTTCCTGAGCTGGGTCGCTTGGTTTACGAAAGCGGGCCGAAAAATGCACTGACGCTGTTAGAGCTCTATTTGGAAAATGTTAATCGGCGCAAGCAGGTCAATATTCCAAATACCGGATTTGCCGCCGACGCTTTTTTTAGCCTGTTAAAAGGCGATTTGCATTTCCAATGCCTGCTCGGCATAAAAGCCCCGCCTTCTGCTGAAGAAAAGACTGTGTTAATTAATCAAGTGGTGAGTTTGTACTTGCAAGGCTTCACTTATGAACACTAAAAATAGCCTGCTGTTAATGGCTGTTATGTTTTCCCGGCAAGTTGTGGCGGCGGAAACCTTGGAACAGGCTTTTGCCGAGGCCTTGAACCAAAACCAACATATTGTTGCCGCGAAAGCCGATAGCCAGGCCGCTGAACAGCAACTTTTTGCGGCTCAAGGGCAACGGATGCCGCAGTTCAATGTACGCAGCGGCTACACGCAATTGAGCGAAACGCCTTCAGCACAAACCTCAGTAGGCGGGCAGCAGGCTGTCTTTGCAACGACACAATCCGGCAGTGCCAATGCCCAGGCCATCGTCAGCGTGCCGGTTTTCACTAGCGGCCGCATCAGCCGCAGCATTGAAGCCGCCGAAGCGAATAGGATGGCGAGCGAACACAATGAATCGACGACCGCTTTAAATGTCAAGTTACAGGTGGCCAACGCTTTTATTGTTATTTTCCGCACGGAAAAAGCGCTGCAAGTGGCGCAGAGCCATGTCGAGACGCTCAAGGCTCACGCTAAAGATGTTAATAATTTTTACCAAGAAGGCATGGTGGCGCGCAATGATTTATTGGCGGCTCAGGTCGAACTCAGTAATGCCGAACAACGGGTACTGCAACAAGAAAATCAGCTGAATATTGCCAAAGCAAATTTTAACCAATTGCTCAATCGCGATTTGGCGACGGAGGTCAGTCTGGTCGAAGAATTTCCAGAAGCCATGACCGGTACTCTGGCAGAACTGAATGAACAGGCCTTTTCCCAACGCCCTGAAATCATCACACTGGGGGAACAAATACATGCACTTGAAGCGCAGGCCTCCAGCGAAAAAGCCCATTTGTGGCCGCAAGTCAATGTGAACGGCGGCTATCAATACCAACAAAACCGCTATCAGGCGTTCGAGGGCATGTGGGTGGCTAATGCCACGGTGGATTGGAAAATCTATGACGGTTCCACGGCGCACCGCAGCAATGCCTTTAGCCATCAAGCCTCTGCCTTAACCTCCCAACGCAATGATTTGATGGGCGCGATTACGCTGCAGGTGCGGCAGGCGTGGCTGGATACTCAAGAGACCCGAAAGCGGGTCAATGTTGCCGAACAGGCGATTGCTCAAGCCGATGAAAACCTAAAAGTCAGTACCGAGCGTTATCAGCAAGGACTTGCCGCACATACCGAGGTGCTGGATGCGGAGGATTTACGTATCAGAACCTACGATAATTTCAATAACGCCCGTTATGACGCGGTGATGGCGACGCTGAACTTGCGCCGGGCGCTGGGCGTTTTGTAAGGAATACACATAAGGTAACGCGCAAACAATAACATCCGCCGCCCTGTCGGAGTTCAAAGCCAGCTTTGGACTCCAGCTATCTTTAAAGTCCGCGCAAAAAGACATTCTCGAATCCAGTTAATAAGGCTAACGCATGATTTTCCACACCTCCAAACCCTCTTCATCCTTCGGTTTTTTCTCCCTGCGCGGGCTGTCGGCATTAATGCTGCTGGCTTTGTTATCCGCCTGCAATGACAGCGTCGACATCCCTGAACCACCGCTACGCACGGTGCGCGTTGAAGCCGTATCGGCTAACACTACCTTGTTGCAACGACAGTTTGTCGGTCGTGTCGATGCGGTCAGCACGGTCGATTTGTCTTTTCAGGTGCCGGGACAGATAACCCAACTGCCTGCCCAAGAAGGCCTGCTTATCGCTAAAGGCCAGCTGGTGGCCGCTTTAGACCAAAGCGATTTTCGCCTCGCAGTCGAACAGGCGAAGGCGCAATTCAATCTGGCCAAGCTGGATGTGACGCGCAAACGCAATCTGTTCACATCGGGTTCGCTGCCGAAAGCCATGCTCGATCAAGCCGAAACCACCTTTACCTTAAATCAGGTGGCGTTAAAAACGGCCGAACGCAATCTGTCATATACGCGCATTGTCGCGCCTTTCGATGGTTTGGTTAGCCAACGCCTGCAAGACAATTACACCAATGTGGCCGCGCATCAGGCGGTCGTCCGTGTGCAAAAATTAAGCGAGTTACGCGTGCGCATTAATATCCCGGAAAACATGGTTAAGCTACTGGCACAGACCACAGACTTCACAGCGGAAGCGGTGTTTAAAGACAGGCCAGAACAGCGTTTTCCGCTCAGTTACCGTGAGCATATCACCGAGGCGGGTAGCGTGGCGCAAACCTACGAAGTGATTTTCGGTTTAGCCAGGGACAATAACCGCCATGTGCTGCCGGGCATGACGGTTACTGTCATTATCAGCAAAAAGGAAGGCATAGAAGCGCCGCAACTAGCCATTCCGGTGTCTGCTCTTGATTACGACGAGCAAGGCGCGCCCCGGGTGTGGGTTTTCGATGCGCAAACGGAAACCGTATCGTCGCGTGCTGTCACGCTGGGCGCCATCAAAAAAAATACCATTCCGGTGTTATCAGGCTTAACACAAGACGAGCAAATCGTGACCGCTGGCGCGCATTTGTTGCGCGAAGGTATGGCCGTGCGCCGTTTCATTTCATTTTAGAGGCCTGAGCTATGAGTTTTGCTATTGCGCGCAGCGCCATTGAACGCCCTGTTAATACTTGGTTACTGATTTTACTGTGCCTTATTGGCGGGCTTTGGGGGTTAAATAGCGTAGGCCGGTTGGAAGATCCGGCCTTCACCATTAAACAGGCCTTAGTGGTCACTGCTTATCCGGGGGCAACAGCGGTTGAAGTGGAGCAGGAAGTCACCGAGTTGCTGGAATCCAGAATCCAGCAGTTGCCCCAGGTCAAAAGGATTACCTCGAAATCCAAACCGGGGATGTCGGAAATTACCGTCGAAATTAAAGACACCTACGACAGCCATACCATGCCGCAGGTCTGGGATGAATTGCGGCGCAAGGTCAATGATGCGCAAAAAAACCTGCCGTCAGGCGTACGCCCTTCGGTTGTCAATGATGATTTCGGTGATGTTTACGGCATCTTTTATGCCGTAACGGCAGCGGATTTTTCAGCGCAGGAAATTCTGGATATTTCCACCTTTTTGCGACGCGAGCTATTAACCGTGACTAATGTAGCAAAGGTAGAAACCGCCGGTGAGCGCAAGGAAACCATTTACATCGAAATCCCCAGTGACCGCATTACCCGCCTGGGTTTGTCTACGCAACAGGTGCTTGCCACCATACAGGCAGAAAATACCGTTGCTGAAGCTGGCGCCATCACGCTGGATGGCCGTCGTATCCGCATTGTGTCCAGCGGCGGCTTTGATTCTCTGGCGCAAATTGAAGCGCTGCGTATCGGCAAACCCGGCAGCACCGAGCAAATCAGCCTTATCGATATTGCCGAGATACGCCGCGAACCCACAGAAATCCCCCGGCATTTGGTGCGTTTCAACGGTGCCGACGCCTTTACGCTGGCCGTTTCCGGGGTGGCCGACGCCAATATTGTCAATATTGGCCACGCCGTTGAAGCGCGGCTTGAAGAACTCAAAGCGCGCATTCCGGCGGGTATTGAGATCCATCCTATTTACGAGCAGCACAAGGTCGTTGATGAATCGATTAATGGCTTCATTGAGAATCTGGTTGTCTCGGTGGCGATTGTCATTTTGGTGTTGTGCCTGATGATGGGCTGGCGCATCGGCTTGATTGTCGGCGCGACGCTGCTGCTCATCGTCTTGGGTACGCTGTTGTTTATGAGCCTGTTCAGCATTGATATGGAACGGATTTCCCTAGGCGCGTTGATTATTGCCATGGGTATGATGGTGGATAATGCCATTGTCGTGGCCGAAGGCATGCTGATTAATATGCAGCGCGGCATAGCGGCTAAAGAAGCCGCTTGCACGGCAACCGACCGCACCCAGATTCCTTTGCTCGGCGCGACTGTCATCGGCATTATGGCGTTTTCCGGTATCGGCTTGTCATCCGATGTCACCGGTGAGTTTTTGTTCTCCTTATTTGCGGTCATCAGCTTTTCCCTGCTGTTAAGCTGGGTTTTGGCGATTACCGTAACCCCGCTGTTCGGTTATCTGTTCCTCAAAGTGGACGCCGCAAATAGCGAGGCAGACCCTTATGCCAATCCGGTGTACAAAATTTACCAGTCGCTGCTCGAAGGTGTGTTACATGCCAGAGTACTGACCCTCATTGCCTTGATGCTGATTACCGTCGCCTGTTTTGCCGGTTTTGGCGCAGTCAAACAGGAGTTTTTTCCGTATTCCAACACGCCGCTGTTTTATCTCGATTATCAATTACCGGAAGGGACTGATATTCGCACGACCGCGCATGATATGGCCGAAATTGATGCCTTGATCCGCGCCAAAGACAATGTGCTTACTGTGGCCGATTTTGTCGGCCAGGGTGCTAGCCGCTATATGCTGACTTATGCCCCCGAACAGCCTAACAGTTCTTATGGGCAGTTTATTATCCGCGTGACCGATATTGCTGTAATTGATGCCCTCGCCGCCGAACTCAAAAACGAACTGAGCGCGGCCTACCCGAATGCGGAAATTCGCACCCAACGTTTGGTGTTCGGGCCAGGTGCCAGCGCAAAAATAGAAGCCCGTTTTTCAGGTTCCGACCCGGCCGTATTACGCCAACTGGGCGCCAAAGCAACCGACATTATGGCGGCCAATAAGGAACTGATTGATGTGCGCACCAATTGGCGGCAAAAAGAACCGGTTTTGGCACCTATTTTTAATGCCGAACGCGCAAGAATAGCGGGCATTGATTTGCGTGAAGTCGCCACCAGCCTGCAATTTGCCACCACCGGCGTGGAGGCCGGTACCTACCGCGAACATGACAAATTAATCCCTATCGTAGCCAGGTTGCCCGACACAGAGCGCCATAATCCCAGCCGCCTCAATGACCGTCTGGTGTATAGCGCGCTCACCCAAACCTTTGTACCGATCACCCAAGTGGTCGACCGCATTGACACCCTCAGCGAGGACACCTTAATCCATCGCCGCGACCGCGTCCGCACACTGACGGCACAGGCCGACCCGGCGGCTGGATTAACCGCCGACCAGGCCTTTAAGCATATCAAAAGCCAAATCGAGGCGATTGAATTACCCGCCGATTATAAAATGGAATGGGGCGGCGAATATGAAAGCTCACGCGATGCACAAACCGCACTGAACTCGAAACTACCGGTTAGCCTGTTGGTCATGCTGATTATCAGTATCTTGCTGTTCGGCAAAGTGCGCCAGCCCCTGATTATCTGGCTGGTTGTGCCGATGTCGGTCTGCGGCGTGGTCATCGGCTTGTTGGCATTCGGCAAACCGTTCAGCTTTATGGCCTTGCTCGGCTTATTAAGTTTGTCGGGGATGTTGATGAAAAATGCGATTGTATTGGTCGATGAAATCGACACGCAAATCGCCGAAGAAAAGGATCATTACGAGGCCATTTTACATGCCAGCGTCAGCCGTATCCGCCCCGTATTTTTAGCCGCAGGCACTACCATTCTGGGCATGCTGCCATTATTGAACGATGCTTTTTTTGCCAGCATGGCCGTGACCATTATGGGCGGTCTAGCCTTCGCGACGCTGTTGACTTTAATTGCCGTGCCTGTGCTTTATGCGCTATTTTTTAGGATACGGCCGGATAAGGCCATTTCCTGAAAAGGACAATTTTTGATCATCAAGGGATGTTATTTCTCAAAAATCGCCCAAGCGCTCCGAGTATTCACTGAACAGCCACGGGAAAACTGCCCGGCAACTCGGCTCCTATCGGAAAACTTTACAGTTGTGTTACAGCCCCGCCCTCGCGGTTGACGCCCTCTTGTTTATCCAGTAACCTTTGCGCGCTGAATTGATCAGCGCCATTTAACGAGTTTGTTATGGAAAGCCCCAGTCGATATTTCATTATTGAGCCACAAAATACCCACTTGATGTTTTTACGCGCATCATTGCCCCGCCGTTAATTGACTGTCTAATTCAGGTTGTCTCCAGGGCGGTCAAACAACCGCGCCTTAACTGGAGATATGCCTATGTCAACCGCCATTCTGAATGCCTACCTGCGCCATGCCATAGAGCGTAAGGATTACCTTGCCGTCCGTCAATTCCTTAGCGAATTCCAGGCTGTCGATTTAGCCGATTTATTACAGCTTGAATCGATTGAAAATGCACACGAACTGTTGACTTATCTTCCCGATGAGCAGCGCGCCGACGCCTTCGGACATTTACCGGCATCCCGGCAACAACAATTGGCCACGGCAATGGCCGATGACGAGGTGTCGCAACTGCTCAGGCACCTGGATGCCGATGAAGGCGCCGACTTACTCCATCTTTTGCCCGAGCAACGCCATGACCGTGTGTTGCGCTCTATCGCCCGCAAGGAACGCGAAAATTTGCGTCGTCTGGCCGGCCATCAGGAAAGCACCGCCGGCGCCATCATGACCTGTGACTATGCCACGGTGCCCGCCGATGTCACCGTAGGCAAGGCCTTGACGATTGTGCGTTCAACCGCGCCGGACGTCGAGCTGATTTATCAGCTTTATGTCGTCGACGCCCACCATCATTTGTTGGGCACTCTATCTTTGCGCGAATTGATCCTCAGCGCACCCGGCGCCTGCATCCGTGACCTTATGACTACCGACCTGATCACTATTCCAGTGATGGACGACCAGGAGCGAGCCGCCAAGCTGATCAGCCGTTATGACTTAATGTCGCTGCCGGTGGTTGACGATGACAACCGCTTGGTCGGCATCATCACTTATGACGACGCAATGGATGTCGCCGAAGCTGAAGCAACGGAAGACATACACAAGGGAGCAACCGTCAGCCATTTAGCCGTTAATTTTCGCGATGCCCATTTTTTTACCCTGTATCGTAAACGTATTTTATGGCTGCTCTTATTGGTCTTCGGCAATCTGTTTTCCGGTGCCGGTATTGCCTATTTTGAGGATATTATCGCCACCTATGTGGTGCTGGTATTCTTTCTGCCGCTATTGATTGACAGCGGCGGCAATGCAGGCTCCCAAGCGGCAACCCTTGTGATTCGGAGTATCGCTACCGGAGATACCAACCTCCGCGACTGGGGCAAGTTGCTCAAAAAGGAACTGATTGTGGCAACCGGGCTGGGTCTGACCATGGCTGCGGCCGTTTCGCTGATCGGTGCTTATCGCGGCGGCCCCGACATTGCATTGGTCGTTGCCTTAAGCATGATTTGTACTGTACTGGCAGGTAGCCTGGTCGGATTATGCCTGCCGTTCATGCTGATTCGTTTTGGTTTTGATCCGGCAACCGCCAGCACCCCTTTAGTCACCACAATTGCCGATGCGGCTGGCGTAGTCATTTATTTTTGGATTGCCACCTTAGTGCTGCATTTGCCGGCACCCTGAGCATCAGCCCTCCCAATACAATCGCCGACAATCAATTGCCCAGGCGAAAATCGCCTGCGCCTCCTGTTTATCTTTCAATTCAATCTGGAATAGCTTATGCAAGGCTTAGTAAGAAGGCAAAATCCGATTTTTGCAGACATCTTATTTAAAAAAATTCCCTTATCCGCCAAGGTCAATATCCGTAAGGCACCGTCCGTACTATTGGCCATACTTGCCTTGGCTGCAAGCGATGCGATGGCTGTGCGCCCTTTCGTGACCGACGATGCCCGTATTATTGATGAAGGCCAAATCGAAGCGGAAACCTGGCTTGAGACCGGTTATGGCGGCAGAACATGGTCGCCCGCGCCCGCTTACAATGTCATGTTGGGTACGTCGCTGAACCAATGGCTGGAAGTTATCGTCGGCGGCGCCATAGGCCGCGATGGCGAGGCCGACCAATTGGCCATTGCCAATCCTGCGTTCCAATCGAAACTATTGCTCAATAAAGCCCAAATCGACAGCATTATGCCCGGATTTGCACTAGGCGCAGGCGCGACCATCGACACCGGGCGCGGCGACCTGCACCATAAAGGCAGCAACTATTATCTGACCGGCATGTCCAGCTGGCGTCTCTATGACGATGCCTTGATGCTGCATATTAACTACGGTGCGCGCATGGACAGGGAACGCAACGGCCCGCAGCGGATAACGCCGTATTGGGGCGTCGGTTTCGATGCCCAAGCCTTTCATCCTGAGGTAAGAATCATCGGCGAGGCCTTCGCGGGCGACCCGCTGGAACTGAACGAACCTAAATATGCCGGACAATTCGGCGTGCGCTGGCTGCCCAGCGATTATATCAACCTCGACATCACCTTCGGTTTGCAGCCCGAACTCGACGAACAGCGCCGGGATACCGGCCGAATCGACGCTACCGGGCAAATCGGGCTTAGGATGTTATTTGATGCCTTTACCCCCGGCGGCAAACCCGGCCGAGCAGACGGCGCCGATGGGTTATTTCCAACACCCTAATTGACAGGACAATGACCGGCTAAAAGCGCCATTTTTAACCTTGTGCTGGAAAAGCATGAAAGCCACGAAATTTTCGTGTTTTTTTCGTACTTTTCGTGGACAATTTTTGGTATATCTTTTTCAGGAAATCGCCTAACCCAGCAATTCTCATTATGTAAAATATATGTTAATCAAAGCGTTGTAAATTAAATCCCCCTGATTTGTTTTTCATTTTACAGAATTCTATTTTTCATAGGTATTGCAAAGTCTTATAGAACAAGGGGTCTGATATTGCTACCCATTCGACTCTTCGCTTACCTTGCAAGTATTGCGGTAGAACGCGTTTCAATTTTAAAAATCAAATCAGTATCTATTTGATTTTATTTGAATTCCCATGATGATAATTGCTGAAGGAAGGGGGCTTTACGGACTTTTTTGGTAAAATGATGTTGGAAAGAGATGATAAAATAGCGCTAAAAATAAAGGGGTTTTAAGCCATGACCATTAACCAGTTGATCCGTTTCATTATTGTTGAGCCGGTAAATTTGAAATTTAAGGACAAGCTCCTCGCTGTCGGTTCCAGTTTTTGTGCCATTTTGATTATGGCGTTGGTTGCCCAAGAATTGGTCACCGCTGCAGCTTACCCAGTCCTCATTGCCTCGATGGGGGCGTCCGCAGTCATTTTATTTGTCATCCCCGGCAGTCCTTTGGCGCAACCTTGGTCGCTTTTGGGCGGACATTTAGTGTCGGCCATTATCGGCGTTGTGTGCGCACAGTGGTTGGCTGACATCGCTATCGCCTCGGCCTGCGCGGTTAGCGGCAGCATTTTTGCCATGCTGTTGCTGCGTTGCCTGCATCCTCCCGGCGCCGCCACCGCACTGGTGCCTGTTTTGTCAGGCGGTTCTTTGGGTTATGGTTTTGTGCTAATGCCGGTGGGGTTAAATGTGTTGGTTATGCTGGTGATGGCAATCATCATTAATCGCTGGTTGTTGCGGCATGACTACCCTACTGTGTCCGGCAAGAAAAGTGCCGCAGTGACGCCTGAACGGCAATCCGGCATTTCAGACCAGGATTTGAAACGGGCATTGAATAATATGGATATGTTCATGGACGTTTCCGCCGCCGACTTACGTAAGCTGTTGAACTATGCAGAAATACATAGTTTTCAACGTGTTAAGGGTAATATCACGTGTGGGGATATTATGGTCAGGGAGGTGTTGACGGTTGAATACGGGACAGAAGTCGAAGAGGCCTGGAATATGATGCATAAGCAAAAACTCAAGGCTATGCCGGTCATCGATAGGGCGCGGCGGGTGATTGGCATTGTCACCTGGAATGATTTTTTTAAGTTTGTCTCCCTCGGCGCTTATGAGAATTTTCAGGACAAGTTCCGCGCTTTTATCCGCCGTACACCGGATATATCAACCGACAAGCCGGAATCTGTCGGCCATATCATGAGCGCATCGGTGACCGTAATGCCTGAAACTACGCATATCGTTGAGCTGATTGCGCTAATGTCCAGCCAAGGCGAAGGCTACCGGCAAATTCCTATTGTAAATGGCGAAAACCGTCTGGTAGGCATGGTGTATCAGGCGAATTTAATTGCTGCGCTTTATGATGAACAAGTGGCGGCCCTTGCCAATCAATTGTAGGCATAAAATAAGGCAATCAATTGCTAACGCCATTCACTTTTCGCCACTTCCAATAACCGTTATTCGGATTAACCCACATGATAGAACCTGTCGCTTTAGAAGACTTCTTTATTACTTTTTTTTCATCCGCGTTAATCATACTGGCAGGCGCGGGCTATGCATTATTGTTTTCCTGGTCTAAAGTAAATCCATCAATTCGGATAAAAATTGCGGCTTATGTGTCTTATGCGGTGTTGGTGCTCGCTGTGGCGGTATTAACGCGGGCCGCCCATTTTCAAGGTTATTGGCTGATTATTTCCGTGTTGATGGCGGTCGGCTATTTTTTTGCACCGATAGGCATTTGGCATCTGTGTGTTAAAACACATGCCGGTTCTAATTTAAAAAATAACAACAATAACAACAATAACAACAGAGGATAAGTTATGAATGAAACACCCTTATGGGCTTCGGAATCATTCTGGAAGAAAACGGCAATATGGGTAACAGCCGGGTCGTTTTTAATTCTAGTGGTGCTGACCATGGATTCATTAAGCAAAACCAGCGCAGGCAGTAAGCGGGTACCCGCCTACAGTGTCATTAACAAAAAAATCGATTACCAATACGATAAGGAACTGCATAAATTTATGCCGGTCATCGGTGAAACCGAGCTTCTGTTCGGAAAAGAATACAGCGAGGAGGAAGCGCGGCAGTTAGTCGATTTAGGCAAAAAAACCACGCAAGCCAAAAATTGCATGAATTGCCATACCTTGTTGGGCAATGGCGCTTATTACGCCCCTGATTTGACCAAAGCCTGGCTGGATAAAGGCTGGATTTCCAAGGAAATGCGTGAAGATATGATGGTGAAGTTTTTAATGGATCCTGAAAATAATGCCCGTACCTATGGCAGCAACCGGAAAATGCCGAATTTGAAGATCACTGAACAGGAAGCAAAAGGCGTTATTGCTTTTTTAAAGTGGATGTCGAGTATTGATACCAACGGCTTCCCTTATAACTTCAAAACCATTAATGCCGAGGAATGAGCATGAATACAAGTGGATTAAACGAGGCCGCGCAAAAAGCGGCTGCTTTATGTGAGAAGTCGCGTGCCTGTGTCAACGATTTCAAAGCCTGGGTGCAGTTGGACAGCCGTAATTTAAGCGACGGGCAACAATTGGCGGTTAAATATTTCATCGTCGCCGTTATTTTGTTTTTCGCGCAAATCCTGTTTGGCCTGTTGGCCGCGACACAATTTATCTTCCCCGGCTTCCTTTATGAAATCCTGGATTTCAGCGTCAACCGCATGATCCATATCAACGCGATGATCGTGTGGATGTTGTATGGTTTCATCGGCTGCGTTTACTGGTTTCTTGAAGAAGAGAGCGGCACGGAAATTGTCGGCCTGAAGCTGGGCAATATCGCCTTTTGGGTGCTGACTGCGGCGGTTACCCTGGTGGTGCTGGTTTATTTGTTGGTGCAAATAGGCCCCGGCAAGGATTCCAGCCTTTGGTTCATCAACGAAGGCCGCGAATATATCGAAGCGCCGCGCTGGGCGGACATCGGCATTGTCGTGGTCATGCTGATCTTTTTCTATAACGTGGTCGCCACCTTCAGCAAAGGCAAATGGTCGGGCATTGCCGGCGTCCTAACCCTGGATTTGGTCGCATTGGCGGGTTTGTATACGGCCGGTATGTTTTACATGACCAACATCACTCATGAGCAATATTGGTGGTGGTGGGTCATCCATTTGTGGGTCGAGGCCACCTGGGAAGTCTTGGTCGGCGTGATTATGGCCTGGTCGCTAATGAAACTGTTAGGCGTCAGGCGCAAAATCGTCCAAACCTGGCTGTATATTGAAGTCGCGTTGATGTTCGGTTCGGGTATTTTAGGCTTAGGGCATCATTATTTTTGGATCGGCACCCCCGAATACTGGCTGACCATCGGCGGTTTTTTCTCGGCGCTCGAACCCATTCCGCTGGTCGCGATGGTGGTTCATGCGGTTTACGATTCCGGCAGCCACGCCCTTAAAAGCGGCAATCACCCCGCTTTAGCCTGGATTATCGCCCAAGCCTTTGGCAATTTTTTTGGCGCGGGCGTTTGGGGCTTTATGCACACGCTGCCGCAAATCAATCTGTACACCCATGGCACCCAGTGGTCGGCATCTCATGGCCATTTGGCCTTTTTCGGCGCTTACGCCACGATTAACATTGCCTTCTTTTACCTGGCCATACAACACTGGCGCGGCGATGTCTGGATGGGCGGGGGCAGCCAAAATGCCTGGCGTTGGAAATGGGCTTTAGGTTTGCTCAATGGCGGCGTTCTCGGCATGACCATCGCGCTGCTGATAGCGGGTTACGAACAGTCCTTTATCGAACGGGCGGTAGAAGGGTCAACCTGGGGCGGTTACTTTACCGCGCAAAACCATCCGTCATTTCAAAGCGCGATGATCTGGCGCTTGTTTTTTGGCGGCATGACCTTTGCCGGGTTTATTTTGCTGGTTTGGGATTTATTGACCATAGGCAAGGGTGAAACCCGAAAAGCACCGGAAATTATTGAAAGTTAAAGCGCTGGGTTGGCTTTATGGCGGTTGAAAAGTATTTTTCAATCGCCATAAAAACACCTTGTGCAAATAACGGACTGGTTCCAGAATTACGCCTCATCTTAATTTACGGATTGTTTTGTTATGGCACGCACGCTTTTGGTTGTCGATGATTTGGCTGATTGGAACCCCTATTATCCGAGTGAACAGGTTATCACCTTTGAAGGCTATCTTGCGGCGGGCTTAGGAGAGCCTGAACAGCGTGTCCGTATCATTAACCTTTGCAGCAGCTACCGTTATTTGTCCGACGGTTATTATTGCTCGTTGCTGGCCGAGGCCAGGGGGCATCACGTCATCCCTTCGGTTAAGGTGTTGAATGATTTGGGTAAAAAGGCGCTGTACCGGCTGCAGCTTGAAGATTTGTCGCAAACATTGGCACGGGCCTTTAAAGCTGTCGATAAGCATAGCGAAATAACCTTAATGAGTTATTTCGGCACCACAGTGGATCCGGTATTTCAAGAGCTGACTAGATTGTTGTTTGAACGCTTCTCTTGCCCCCTTCTGGAGGTGACGCTGCGTTACCGGCAGAGCTGGGAAATTATCGGCTTAAAGGCGGTGTCACATCGGCATTTGGATGATGAAAAGCAAACTGTTTTTGCCGAGGCATTGGATAAATTCAGCAAGAAAGTCTGGCGTAAGGGCCGCACACGAAAAGCAGCGCGTTTCGATTTGGCGATATTGGTTAACCCGGAAGAACAATTGCCGCCCAGCAATAGGGGGGCGCTAAAAAAATTTATCAAAATCGGCAGGGAATTGGGTATTGAAATAGAGCTGATTACCCAGCAACATTATGTGCGTTTACCTGAGTTTGACGGCTTGTTTATCCGCGAAACCACTAACATCGATCACCATACTTACCGGTTTGCGAAAAAAGCCGAGGCTGAAGGGCTGGTCGTCATCGATGACCCGACTTCAATGCTGCGTTGTACCAATAAAGTCTATTTGGCCGATTTGTTCCGCACCCACAAAGTCCCGACACCGAAGACGTGGCTGCTGCATAAAGGCAATGCGGCGCATTTGGATAGGGTGGAAGCGGAGGCCGGTTTTCCGGTGGTGATCAAAATCCCGGACGGCTCTTTCTCGCGCGGCATCGTTAAAGTCAATGACCGCAAAGAGTTGGAACTTAAAGTGGAAGAACTGTTCCAAAAATCGGCGCTGCTGCTGGCGCAGGAATTTCTCTACACCGATTTTGATTGGCGTATTGGCATCTTCAACAACAAGGCTTTGTACGCGTGCCGTTATTACATGGTTAAAAACCACTGGCAGATTTATCGCCACGGCGCGGGGCGGATCGATAGCGGCAACTTTGCCACCTTGCCGACGTTTGAAGTGCCAAAAGCTGTGCTGGATGCGGCCTTAAAAGCGACCTTGCCGATAGGCAACGGCTTGTACGGTGTCGATGTTAAAGAAAAAGGCGGCAAAGGTTATGTGATAGAAGTCAATGACAACCCCAACATCGACAGCGGCATCGAGGACAAATATCTGGGTGACGAACTGTACCGCCTGGTCATGGCGGAGTTATTGCGGCGCATGGAAAACCGCAGTAAAGGGATTTAGCCAAGCGAAAGGGTTTTGCCTTTCAGCTGCTTTGTGCGTATCGTGCACAGCCATTTTAACGATCACTTGCTACGGAGCAAAACAATGACCAATCATGTCACTTTGACCCAATTTATTATTGAGCAACAGCGCGAATTGCCGGGCGTTTCAGGCACCTTTACCTCGCTCTTGAACGATGTGGTAACGGCCTGTAAAAAAATATCACATTTGGTTAATCGGGGCGATCTGGTGGGCGTGTTAGGCAGCGCCGGGTCTGAAAATGTACAAGGCGAAGTGCAGAAAAAACTGGACATTATCACCCATGACATTATGGTCGATGCGCTGAATTGGACGGGGCATTTGGCCGGCATGGCATCGGAAGAAATGGACGGCATTATCCGTATCCCGCCGCAATATCCTAAAGGCAAGTACCTGGCCTTATTTGACCCACTGGATGGCTCGTCCAATATTGATGTCAACTTGGCGGTAGGCACTATATTTTCAATCTTGCGCTGCCGGGAAGGCGTAGAACCGGAACTAGAGGATTTCTTACGTAAAGGTGCCGAACAGGTGTGTGCAGGTTTCGTCCTTTACGGGCCGTCAACGATGATGGTGTTAACCACCGGCCATGGTGTTAACGGCTTCACCCTCGACCAGGATATAGGCGAATTTATCCTGACCCACCCCGGCATGACAATTCCTGATGAAACCTGTGAATTTGCGATCAACATGTCCAACCGGCGTTTTTGGGAAGAGCCGGTGCGCCGCTATATTGATGAATGTTTACAGGGCAGCGAAGGGATACGTGAAAAAGATTTCAATATGCGCTGGATTGCGTCGATGGTCGCCGAGGTGTACCGGATACTGACGCGCGGCGGCGTTTTTATGTACCCGTACGACTTGCGCGATCCGTCCAAAGCGGGCAGGTTGCGCCTTATGTATGAAGCTAACCCCATGGCGTTTATTATTGAACAAGCGGGCGGGGCGTGCTCTACCGGCCGCGAGCGGGTTCTCGATATCATGCCTACCGGGCTACATCAGCGAGTCCCGGTTATTTTAGGTTCGAAAAATGAAGTTGGGCGGATTGTTGATTACCACAAAAATGAAGGCGCGGTTGAAGCGGTTTAAAGTGCCAGCAACTCTCAATTTAAAACTTTAATTCCTAACAGGTTGAGCGTGGCCATTATGGGTGAACTTCATTACTCCGCGTTACCCTGTCAGTCCATAAATTTGGATTGATTCGTTACCTTCGGCTTGCTTCCAGTTGCCCTCCACACCACATCGCTATGACGCAGTTACTTTCAGTTATGACGCGTTATGGTTTACGTCGATAGTGTGCTGATTTTGTGCCATCCTGGGCGCACTGGGAGCGGCGCCTACGTTGTAACTGGAGTTCGCAATTTTTAGCCCTATTCACTGATTCTGGCAACTCTTGGTAATTTCATTTTCTGCTATACTTGCCAGCAATTTAGTCGAATTTGGAGTTATCTTAATGAAAAAATCCCCTGCTTTTTTGCTTACAGTTTTAACGCTATCGCTATCGGTTGCCCATGCTGAAGAGCGTCAAAACTATTCGCGTAATGTGCTTGATAAGGCCGGTAACGGTTTTGCCAATATTCTCACCGCGCCGCTGGAAATACCCAAAAATATGATTAACACCACCAATCAAAGTAATGTGATCTATGGTATTTTTGGCGGTATTATAAAAGGTACGGTACACATGGCAGGGCGTATGGGCGTTGGCGTGGCTGATTTAATTACCGCGCCTATACCGACTAAATCTATCGTTTATCCTGTGCTGATTTGGGATGATTTTGACGTTGATACTCAATATAACAATGTATTTCGTTTGTCTGACGAATAATACAGATTAAACAGATTTTTATGCGTGGCTTGGGTGTTTGATTTTGGCATTTTAAAGTCTACGCTTACCGTTCAAAAAACGAATTTTTAGGGAGAGGTTAATGAAAAGAATAGCTTTATTTTCAGCGGCATTATTAATATCCGCTTGCGCACATGAGATGCCTAAGGGCGAGGCATTTGAATCGACCGATCAACTCAAATTAAACTCAGCATCGCACTGGGATGTGCTGGCGCAACACGAAGCCGACATGATAAAACAGACGCTATCAGCATCATCGTTACCTGTTTTTATTCAGGAGCCTAAGGCCGGATTTCCTTTTGCCAGAGCATATCACCATTTACTGACCAGCCGTTTGGCGGAAAAAGGGGTGCAGGTGGTTACCCGACCCGACTTAAATGCGGCGACTATTAGTTATGTGGTCGATGTGGTCGAGCATTCACCGCGCTACCGGGAAAACAGGGCGTTAGCCACACCGTTGGCGCAGGGTGTGTATTATCTGGCGGGCACTTATTTGGCCAAAGGCGCCTACGACGTGACCACCACCGCGATGGAAATTGTCAAATCGCCTTTTTATGCGTTCGGCAATCAGGTCGCGCCCGGTTTTTCTACTTCGGTTGAAGTGGTTATCACCACACAAATCATCAAAGAGCGGCGCGTACTTAACTCCGACTCACGGGTTTATTATGTCGACAAGGGAAATTTAGCGCATTATTCGCATCAGGCGCCTATCCCGCTTCCACATCGTTTTACTCTCACAGACCGCTAATCAAGGGATAAATAATCATGAGGACATTGATGAAGTTTTTTGTATTGGCAGCGGGCTTGGTTTTGGCGGGCTGTCAAACATTAGATAATAAATATTATTCGATTAATCACAATCATGCAGCGGCACAGCAGTTGGTCGATCATGCGAAAAACCGCTTAAGCAGGGATCCGTTGATAGCGGCCAGTTTTGTCAATATTAATAACCTAAGCGAATCATCGGCGTTAGGCCGGAGCATCTCGCAGCAGTTTGCCACCGTTTTCACTTCAAATGGTTATCAGGTTTTTGAACTGTTGTTGCGTAAAGATATTTATGTCAAACAAGACAGCGGCGAATTTATGCTGTCGAGGGAGTTAAAAGATATTTCCAACAGCCATCATGCGCAAGCTGTCATCGTTGGAACCTATGCGGTCGGCGAAACTCGGGTCTATATCACGGCAAAAGTGATTAACGCCGATAGTGGGATTGTCATTTCAGCCCAGGATTATTCAATACCGATTGATAAGGATACTAAGACGCTGTTGCTCCGGTAGCCGTTATATTCATTCAAGAGAATAAAAAAGCCGGGAAGGTCAGTCCTCCCCGGCTTTTTTTGTTAGCGTTATTTAACTCGCGCCTTGGCAAAGGCGCTCGCCATGGCGCTTTGCACCGGCGCTTGGGCTTTGGGTTTATGTGCCGCCTGCCTTGAGTTATCGCGTTCGGGTCTGGCTTCACTCGCTTCGGGATTGGTTTTCATCGACAGCGAAATGCGTTTGCGCAGGGCATCGACTTCCATTACCTGCACTTTGACCATGTCGCCGGTTTTGACTGCATCTCTGGGGTCTTTGACGAAAGTGTCGGACAAATGGGAAATATGCACCAAACCGTCCTGATGCACGCCGATGTCGACAAATGCGCCGAAGTTGGCGACATTGGTGACCACGCCATCCAGCCTCATGCCGACTTCAAGGTCGGTAATTTTCTCTATGCCGGCCTTGAACTCGACGCTTTTGAATTCCGGCCTCGGGTCGCGGCCAGGCTTTTCCAATTCCTGCAAGATGTCGGTGACCGTCGGCAAGCCGAAATGCTCATTAGTGAAATTGGCGGGATTCAAACCTCTTAAAAATTGGCTTTGTCCGATCAAATCGCGTATCGATTTTCCGGTGCTGCCGATGATGGCTTCAACCACCGGATAGGCTTCGGGATGCACCGATGAAGCATCGAGCGGGTTGTCGCCGTTCATGATGCGCAAAAATCCCGCTGCCTGTTCATACGCCTTGTCGCCCAAACGCGGCACTTTTTTCAATTGCTTGCGGTTGGCGAACGGGCCGTTTTCATTGCGGAACGCGACGATATTTTCGCTGATGCTGGCGGACAGGCCGGACACCTGTTTCAGCAGCGCGACCGAGGCGGTATTCACATCAACGCCGACCGCATTTACGCAATCTTCGACCACAGTATTAAGGCCTTTGGCCAATTGCACCTGGTTGATGTCGTGCTGGTATTGGCCGACGCCGATGGATTTGGGGTCGATTTTGACCAGTTCAGCCAGCGGGTCTTGCAAGCGTCGGGCGATCGACACCGCGCCGCGCAACGACACATCCAGTTCGGGAAATTCCTTGGCCGCGAGTTCTGACGCTGAATACACTGAGGCGCCAGCTTCCGACACGGTGATTTTGGTAAATTTCAATTCGCTGTGCTGTTTCATCACATCGGCCACCAGCTGATCGGTTTCCCGTGAGCCGGTGCCGTTGCCGATACTGACCAAATCGACGCTGTGTTTTTGTATCTGTTTGGCCAGTGTATTGATTGCCCCATCCCAATCCTTGCGCGGCGGGTGCGGGTAAATGGTGTCGGTAGCCAGTAATTTTCCGGTCGGGTCGACGATTGCCACTTTAACGCCGGTGCGGATGCCGGGATCAAGCCCCATCGTGGCTTTTGGCCCTGCCGGTGCGGCCAGCAACAAGTCGCGTAAATTGCTGGCGAACACGCGGATGGCTTCGAGTTCGGCGGCTTCGCGCAACCGGAGTTTTAAGTCCAGGTCGATGCGGGTGTAAAGTTTGACTTTCCAGGCGAAACGCGCGGTTTCTGCTAGCCAGGCATCGGCCTGTTTTGATGTATCGGTAATATTTAAACGACGCGCGACAAACTGGGCGCACATATCATGCTCCAGTTTATCGTCAGCGCCGGGTTTCAGCGCTAAATTCAGCAAATCCTCGTTGCGGCCGCGAAACAGCGCCAACGCGCGGTGTGACGGAATTTTGTTGATGGCTTCCTGGTAATCGAAATAATCTTTGAATTTTTCCGCCGCCTGTTCTTTGCCGCTGGCAACGCTGGCATGAACGATTCCTTTTTGCCAGATGCGTTCGCGCAGTTCGGCCAGCAGTTCGGCATCCTCGGAAATGCGTTCCATGATGATTTGCCGTGCGCCGTCAAGCGCTGCGGCAGTATCGGCCACGCCTTTTTCGGCGTCGATAAAGCCTGCGGCGATTTGGTCTGGAATCAGGCTGCGGTCAGCCAATAAGGCATCGGCCAGCGGTTCGAGTCCGGCTTCGCGGGCAATCTGTGCTTTAGTGCGGCGCTTGGGTTTGTAGGGCAGATACAAATCTTCCAGCAGCGTTTTGGTGTCGGCAGCGTTGATGGCCCGTTCCAATTCCGGCGTCAGCTTGTCTTGGGAGGCTATGCTGTCGAGTATGCTAAGGCGCCGTGCGTTGAGTTCGCGCAAATAACCCAAACGTTCTTCCAACAAGCGCAATTGGGTATCGTCCAGGCCGCCGGTCACTTCTTTCCGGTAGCGGGAAATGAACGGGACGGTGGCGCCTTCATCGAGCAATGCGACAGCGGCGCTGACCTGTTTGATGTTGACGGCTAATTCTTCGGCAATACGTTGGATGACATCCATTTTTTTCTCCTAGGGCAAATGCAGTTTAAACCGGGCACCGCCCAGTTGGCTGTTGTTGTCGGTAGTGATGAATCCTTGTTTATCGCCTTGGGTATGCAGTTGGGCAATGGTCTTGGTGAAAAATAATCCCAAGCCGGTGTTGCCGTTGGCTAAATCAAGCTGATGCAGGGTTTCGCCATCGGATGATATGAATTCGGCCGGATAACCCAAGCCATCATCTTCAATGGAAAAAACAATATAACCGTCTTCCTCGGTGACAGAGAGCAGGACTTTATTTCGGCAATAACGCTGGGCGTTATTAACCAGCGTGCACAAGGCATGGCTGATGAGGGTGCTGTCGCAATAACAAAACAGGTCATCGTATTCGGTCAGGAGTTCGACGTTACCTAAGTCCAATAAAGTGGATTGCTGGGCGACCACATCTTCGACAATATCGGCGACGCTATGTTCGTCGATCGCCAGGCTAAACCGGGACAAGTCGATTTTATACAGCGTCAGCAGATGCATCAGGCAATTGTTCATGCGGTTGGTTTCAAACTCCAGCTGTCTGAATTCCTTAGGTTTAACCCCTTCCTGATAGCTGTTTTCGAGCTGGCTGAGCAGTGCCCTGAGTGTGGTCAGTGAGTTTTTTATATCATGTACCGATGACGCTAAAATGGCGGGGAAATCGATGGGGGGGGTAGGGGTGTTAGACATTTTGGCGGGTTATGGGTTGTTTTTGCAGTGAAATGGTATTCAGCTCCGTTTGCAGCCCGCTGATTTGTTCATGGGGGATGCCCACTTCAATGGCTTTATTGATATAGGACTGGACGTGCGTTACCTTTTCCGCGTTAGGCTTGGAGGATTTAATGTCATGGATGCTGATTTTTATCATATTTAAAATGATGGTGTGGTTGTCGGGCATTTTTTTAATGGCCTGTTCAAAAACGGCCAGTGCGCCTTTGATGTCGCCTTCTTGGAACAGGATGACACCTTTATTGTTGATGTCGACCAGTTCTTTTTGCGCTTGTTGGATCAGGTTGTTGGCGTAGTTTTCGTCGATAAGGGTGTTGCATAGGGTGACGAGGTCTTTGATGAATGGCTTGTCATCAATATTGGTTTGAATCAAATCACGGATAATTTGCTCGCAAACTTCGGCATTGCCGTTCAAATAAAAAGTTTTTGCCATGTCCAAGCGTAACGATTTGGAGACCTGCTTGCCGAATTTTTCGTTGAGTTTAAAAGTCTTGCTGTAGGCTTGCTGGGCTAGCCCTTTGTTGCCTTTCGCCTGGTGGATATTGACTTCCAGCAGCGCCGCCCGCAGTTGTGCTTCGGGGTTGTTATGGAATTGCTGGTTTAACTCATACACCAATTTGAGCGCCTCATTAGAGGCGTTGCTTTTCAAATACACATTGGCTAGACCTGAATAGTCGGCGGGTGAGCGGTGGATGGAGTATTTGCCCAGTTTAATGGTTGCTGTGTAGGCTTTTTTTGCGACCGGCAGGTTTTCGGTCTTGTCGGCCAGAAAAGCCAATTTTTTTTGCCTTAGAATGGACATCGGCGACAGCGTGACGGCGGAATTTAATGACGATATGGCATGTTCGTCGTTACCTTGTGCTTCGTGCGCTTTGACCAGCCAATCGTAAACTTCGAGCATCATGGGGTATTGGTTGATGAGCCCATGAAAAGTGTCGATGGCTTGGTCGTAATAACCGAGAAAAAAGGCGGTGATGCCTAAGCCTAGCCGGGCCCAGGGAATTTCCCTTTCTTGCAGGATGTTCTGATAGATGGTTTCAGCCGTTTTAAAATCACCGACTTTAATGGTCAGTTCGGCATACATTTTTAACAGCGGCATGCGCATTTTTTTATCATTGGTCTGGAGCAGTTTTTCGCAATTATCGATGGCTTGGTAAAGGTTGCCGCTATCGATTTCATGTTCAATGCTGGACAGGTATGTTTTGCGGGAGTAGCAGCGTTGGATACGGTTTAACAGCTGTTGCCAGTTAAACGGTTTGATCAGGTAGTCGTCGGGTTTGTTGTCGAGAGCCGTCAATACCATGTCTTGGTTCTGTTCGCCCGTGACCATGATAAAGATGGAGTTGAGCGGCAATAATTTAAGGTAGCGGGCTTCTTCCAGTACCTGTTGGCCGTTTTTTTCTTTGAGCAGGTTGTAATCGCAGAGCACAATGTCGAATTTTTCTATCCTCATTGCTGTTATTGCGCTGACGCCCGATTCCACTTCAACAATATGGCGTATGCCGAATGAACCCAGTATATGCTTAATGGTTTCGCGCATGATCGCCTGGTCTTCGACGACTAATGTTTTTTTTGATGAGAGGTCTAGGATCATAAAAGGGTTAGTTGGCCTTGTATTTCATCTGCTGGTTTGGTCTTGAAAAAAAACAATGTGTCCCAATATTGGCGTTAATCTTAATAATTAATCAGGATTAAAATGATGACTGTTGAAACAAAAAAAGAAACCCTAGGCTTTGAAACTGAAGTTAAACATCTGTTGCATTTAATGATCCATTCATTATATAGCAACAAAGAAATATTTTTGCGCGAATTAATTTCCAATGCCTCGGATGCGGCGGACAAGCTGCGTTTTGAGGCGTTGTCCAACGACAGCCTGTATGAAGGCGACAGCGAACTGAAAATCCGTCTGGAATACGACAAAGACAAACGCACCATCACTGTCATTGATAACGGCATCGGCATGACCCGGGCGGAAGTGCAAGAGCATATCGGCACTATCGCCAAATCCGGCACCAAACAATTTTTTCAGGCTTTGACCGGTGACCAGGCTAAAGACAGCGAACTGATCGGCCAATTCGGCGTCGGGTTTTATTCGGCGTTCATCGTTGCCGATAAAGTGACCTTGACCACCCGCAAGGCCGGCGCCGACAAGAGCGACGGCGTGTGTTGGGAGTCGGCGGGCGAGGGCGATTACACCATCGAATCGGTCGAAAAAGCCCAACGCGGCACCGAAATCGTGCTGCATCTGAAAGAAGACGAAAGCGAGTTCCTGGACGGTTACCGCATCCGTTCCATCGTCAGAAAATTCTCCGACCATATTTCCTTGCCTATCGTCATGGACAAAGAAGTTCCACCGTCAATGGGCGAGGAAGGCGAGGAAGAAAAACCGGCGGAAATCGTCGAAGAAACCGTCAACTCGGCGTCGGCCTTATGGACCAAGGCGCGTCAGGAAATTACCGACGAGGCCTACAACGAATTTTACAAACACGTAGGCCACGACTTCCAAGACCCGCTGACCCATGTCCACAGCAAGGTCGAAGGCACTAATGAATATACCTTGCTGCTGTATGTGCCGTCGCGCGCGCCGTTCGATTTGTGGGACAGGGATGCTAAACACGGCGTGAAGCTGTACATCCGCAAAGTATTTATCACCGACGATGCCGAGCAGTTGATGCCGCGTTATTTGCGCTTTATCCGGGGCATTATCGACGCCAATTCACTGCCGCTGAATGTATCGCGGGAAATCTTGCAACAGAGCAAGCAAATCAGCTCAATCAAATCCGGCGCGGTCAAAAAGGTGTTGGGGATGCTTGAAGATTTGGCCAAAAACGATCCAGAAAAATACGAAACATTCTGGGCGCAGTTCGGTCAAGTCATTAAAGAAGGCCCGATTGAAGACCATGGCAATAAAGGGCGCGTCGCCAAATTGCTGCGTTTTGCCTCGACCCATGCCGACACCGACAAACAAAATGTGGCGCTGGAAGATTATGTGAGCCGCATGAAGGAAGGCCAAGACAAAATTTATTATGTCACTGCCGACAGCTTTTCAGCGGCAAAAAACAGCCCGCATTTGGAAATTTTCCGTAAAAAAGGCATTGAAGTCTTATTGCTGTCGGATCGTGTTGATGAGTGGTTGGTGTCCAATTTGGACGAATTTGACGGCAAGCATTTACAGTCTGTCGCCAAAGGCGATTTGGACTTAGGTGTTTTGGATGCTGAAGAAGACAAAGCCGTTCAGGAAGAAGTGAGCAAGGATTTTGAAACGGTACTCAAGCAAATCAAGGACGTGTTGGCGGATAAGGTTAGCGAAGTCAAATTGAGCCATCGTTTGACCGAATCGCCTGCTTGTCTGGTTGCCGATGTTTACGGCATGAGCCTGAACATGGAACGCATCATGAAAGATGCAGGGCAGGGCTTTGGTATGGGCATGGGCAGAAAGCCGATTTTCGAGCTTAACCCGACCCATCCGTTAGTGGTTAAAATGAAAGAAGAGCAAGACGATGCCCGTTTTGCCGATTTGACCCATATTCTGTTCGACCAGGCCATCCTCAGCGAAGGCGGGCAGCTGGATGACCCGGCGGCCTTTGTGCATAAACTGAACGGCTTGTTGCAGGGCTTATTGCACTAAAATTAAAGCGTCTACAACAAAAAAGGCTGGATACTCTCCAGCCTTTTTTTATGCCCGGCGGAAACATTTTTGCAGATAGCGCATTTGATATGCGGCAAAGCGCTTTATACTTATCCGCTGTGTGAACGATAAGTAAACTTTTTATAAAGGCAGTTGATTATGTTGAAATTATTAAGGTTTAATTCGAGAATCTGGTTTTCCCTGGGCTTTCTCGGTTGTGTTTTTTTGCTGGCCATGGGCGCTTATTTTCAGTTTGTCGGCGGCCTCGACCCTTGCCCGTTGTGCATTTCCCAGCGCATTGCCATCTTGCTGACCGGTCTGGTTTTTTTGGTGGCGGCTCTCCATAATCCGGGACAACGCGGTGTCACCGCTTATGCCATTGCTGGTGCGGTGACGGCTTTGTGTGGCGGCGCGATTTCCACCCGCCATGTTTGGATACAGCATTTGCCGCCTGATAAAGTGCCTGAATGCGGCCCCGGATTGGAGTATGTGCTGCAAAATTTTCCGTTGCTGGAAACGGTTAAGTTGATGCTCAGCGGTACCGGGGATTGTGCTAAGGTCGATTGGACGCTGTTTGGCTTCAGTATGCCGGCCTGGACTTTGTTGGCTTTTTTGATGTTGGCGACGTTAAGTGTGTTGCAAATATGGAATTATAAGCAGGCCGATTAATGTCGACGGAAGGCACACAAAAAACACGAAATTTTCTTGTTTTTTGTGATCTTCGTGACCTTCGTGGCGATAATCTTTTTAGTGAAAAGTTACTCGAAAACAACCTTATTTGCCTTTGCCCCGCTGTGGTGAATAAGTTGCGGTGTAAGGTATTAGGCATGATTTGAGTCCCGGTTAAGGTAGAATGTGCGCTTTTATTTTTTGGCTTCCCATTTAAAGCGGGACAATCCATGCCGAAGTAGACCTTCCAGGTTTTTAAAACCTGGAAGGTCTGTCCCGTGTTAAGTTGATAGCCTATTTTTTGCCTTGGAGCCGTTGCCATGAATTTTGAGAAGGTCGTTTTCGGGTTCTTTATTGTCTTGTCATTAACCTTGAATTTTGGTTTTTTTCTAGGGGATATTGATAATGTTGCACATCATAATGTTTTCGAGTTGTTTGCCATTATTGTCGTCAACTTTATTGCGACCGGTTTAAAGTTGGGCGACCGTTCGCAGGTTGGCGCGGTGTTGCTGGCGACCAGTTTGGTGGCCGACTTGCATTTAATCGCGGCGGCAACCTATTGGACTGTTGTGGTGCATGTCACCGAAACCGGGCTGACGCCCGATGTGATGGCCAGCATCATTTCGTTGAGCGGCGGCGCTTTGCTGGCTAATTTTATCTCGGTGATTATTTTGGTTTCCGACACGTTGATGTCAAGGCTTTAACGAGGTTTCGGGAGATAGCTTATGGCGGAATTTACCGATTTAAGCCGGGTCAGGTTTATCGTTATGCGCGAAATGCGCCGTCCGGTGATGGCCTTGATTGTGGTTTATGCGGTGTCGGTTTTGGGCATGGTGTTTATTCCCGGCAATGAAATTGACGGCAAGGTGCAATATTTAAGTATATTTCATGCGTTTTATTTCATGAGTTATACCGCAACGACCACAGGATTTGGCGAGATTCCTTTTGAATTCAACGATGCGCAACGGCTTTGGGCGATGGCTTGCCTGTATGTCAGTGTCATTACCTGGTTTTACGCAGTCGGTAGTATTGTCCGTTTGTTTCAGAACCGCTTTTTTCTGCGCGCTGTTGCGGAACGCCACTTTTCCCGGCAGGTTCATCGAATATCGGCGCCTTATTTCATAATCTGCGGTTTCGGCGATACCGGCAGCGTGTTGGCGCGAGGTTTAAGCGATTACGGTGTGCCGGCGGTTTTTATCGATACCGATGAGGAGCGGATACGGGCGTTATCGTTCAGGGATTACCGGGTACCGATGCCGGGTTTATGCGCTGATGCTAGCGCGCCTAAATATTTGCTGGAAGCCGGTATCAGGCGTGACAATTGCCAAGCCATTGTGGCGATTACCAATAACGAAGAAATCAATTTAAGGATTTCGGCATTGGCGCGGCTGTTGAATCCCAATATCAGAATCATCACGATGTCTAAAGTTGATGTTTTCGAGGAAACACTGGCTAATCTGGGCGGTGAGGTTCATATCGTCGACCCGTTCAAGATGTTTGCGAAATTTTTTGTGTCGACGATGACCCATCCCCGCTTCTATGCCCTGAATGACTGGTTGGTCAGGGCGCCGCGCGTTTATTTAAAGGATTCCATTGAGCCGCCGGTTGGCAAGTGGATTGTCTGCGGTCACGGGCGAATGGGGCATGAAATCAATCGGGCATTGATAAAGCAAGGCATGAAAACGGTGGTGATCGATCCGCATGATAATAAAGATACCGGAGCCGATAATTATATTGTCGGGCGGGCTACGGCTAAGACGCTGGCAATGGCCGGTATTGACGATGCCGTGGGTATTTTGGTCGGCACTGACGATGACGGCTACAATTTGAGCATTCTGCTCAATGCGCGCAAACTGAACGCCAACGTGTTTATGCTGGTGCGGCAAAACCGCCATGAGAACCGGATAGCCTTCGAAGCTTCGCAAATCGATATGATTATGCAGCCTACTTTGGTCACAGCGCGGCGCGTCTTATTTTTGCTGGTTGCGCCATTGTTGAAGCCATTTTTTCAGTATCTTTTGGAAAACGCGCCGGGCAGAAAAGAAGAAATGGACGCAGTCATTGAACAGCTAGCGCAAAAAATAGGCCAAAGGCAGCCCCATTTGATAACCGTCAATGTGACCAAGGCGCGTTGCAGCGCAGTGGTGGCCTGCTTGGAACAAGGCGGGCGGGTGCTGCTAGGCGATGTGATGACGCATCCCGACAATATCAACCGGCCTTTGGATTTGGTTGCCTTTGTCGTGAAGTCGGCTGAAACAGTCTATGTGCTGCCGCCTGATGATTATGAAATTAAAGCCGGCGACCAAATCTTGTTTTGCGGAACCGGGGCGGCCAGACGGCTGCTGAATGCGACGCTTAATAATGAATATAACTTATTTTATGTGTGCAACGGTGTGCATTTGCCTAAAGGCTATTTTATGCAATGGTACGCAAACAGGCACAACAGGCCGGCATTGTGACCGCCTTTTATTTTAAAGATTAACATGCAAGAATTAATTGATTTTTTTGGCCTTGACGGCCTTATTCCTCATGGCTATTGCCTGTCTTGGAGCCCGGTATTGCTGTGGCTCCATGTCCTGTCAGACCTGTTGATTGCGCTGGCTTATTATTCCATCCCGCTGACGATCATTTATTTTATTCGGCAGCGTAAAGACATGCCTTATCCGTGGCTATTTTGGATGTTTGCCGGTTTTATTGTCGCTTGCGGCACTACCCATTTGTTCTCGGCGATTAGCATCTGGATACCCTTATATTGGTTGGATGGCCTATTGAAAATAGTCACGGCGGTTATTTCGGTTGCTGTTGCCATCATGATGCTGCGGATTGTCCCGCAGGCTTTGGCTTTGCCCAGTTCCGCACGGCTGCAAGTTGAAGTGCAACAAAGAAAAGCCGCTGAGGAAGCGTTACATAGTGCCAATGTAGCGTTACAAAACACGGTGACGCGTATGCAATTGCTGTTGGATTCGGCGCTTGATGCCATCATTAGCGTGGATCATGATGGCAGTGTCATAGCCTGGAATACCCAGGCCGAACGCATTTTCGGTTACTCCAGCGAACAGGCTGTGGGCTGTAAAATAGCCGATTTAATTGTGCCTCCGGCTTACCGGGACGGGCATCGGCAAGGTATGGCCCGGTTTATGGCGACCGGCACAGGCAAGCTTATCGGCACACGTTTGGAAATTACCGGTTTGCGCGCCAATGCCACCGAATTCCCTATCGAGCTGGCCATCAGTGCGTTAAACATAAAAGGCCGTTATTTTTTTAGCGCTTATATTCGTGACATTACCGAGCGCAAACAAGCCGAAGCCGAACTGACCCGTTCCAATGCCGACTTGGAACAATTCGCTTACGCGGTCTCCCATGATATGCGCCAGCCATTACGCATGGTGTCCAGTTATTTATTCTTGATTGAAAATGCACTGGCCGGACGATTAGATGAAGAAACCAAGCAGTGCCTTAATTTTGCAATCAATGGCGCCAAACGCATGGATGCCATGATTTTGTCGTTGTTGGATTATTCTCGGATAGGGCGTGTTTTTGAAAGCAAAGTGGCGCTGAGCAGCAAGGCTGCTTTGGATGAGGCCTTGGTTTTTTTGGGGCCGGAAATCAGTGCTTGTCATGGCGAGGTTAAAGTAAGCGGTGATTGGCCGGAACTGTTTGCCAGCCGTGATGAGTTGACGCGCTTGCTACAAAACCTCATCGGCAATGCGCTTAAATATCATCAGGATGGGCAGCCGCCGCAGGTAGAGGTGCATGGTACGGTGCACCGGGCATCGTTACGGGTGGAAGTGCGCGATCAAGGTATCGGTATTGAGCCTGAGCAAATGCACCGGCTGTTTAAGGTGTTTTCGCGCTTGCAGGCGCACAGCCGCTTCGAGGGTTCCGGCGTGGGTCTGGCCTTGTGCCGGAAGATTGTCGAGCATCACGGCGGCAGTATTGGTGCAGAATCGGCAGGCGCAGGGCAGGGCTGTGTGTTTTGGTTTGAATTGCCCATGCAATAAGGTGATTGGGTGATTTCTAATAAAAAATGTCCCTGATAATCGAAAGCTGTAGAAAAACAGAGTCCATGAAAAGCACGAAAGCTATACTTTAAACGTTCAGGTTTTCGGTTTTTGCAATCAGCGTTAGCTATTCCGCGCTAAAAAACTAAAAGCTTTATCTTTCAAAACGTTGCGAGTTAGACCTTCCAGGTTTTTAAAACCTGGAAGGTCTGTAGTTCGGCAGTTTTTTCGCCTAACATAAGTCGAAAACTTAACCGTTCAAAGTATATAGCTTTGCTTATTTTCGTATCGCCTGGATATGCCTGCTTTTGGATTTTCGTGTTAAGCGTGGACAATTATTTGGGGCTGTTTTTTTCAGGAAATCGCCTAATGCCGTTTTTTCACAGCCTTCGATCACCTTAAACCTGTCCCGCCTGTCTATTTTTCCAAATAAGTATAAGACGTCAATCCAGTAATTAATTCCCGCTCATAATCCTGCCGCTGTTGTTCGCTAAGGCCGCTGTCCGCCAGTTTTTTCCGGTAAGCGGTTTTCAGCTCCTCGCTGTTGATATGCACATAATCCAGCAAATCGGAGACATGCTCGCCTTCGTGCAGATCGTAAAAATGATAGCCCTGGCCGTCGAGTTCGATGTTGATGGAATGGGTGTCGCCGAACAAATTGTGCATATCGCCCAATATCTCCTGATAGGCGCCGAGCATAAAAAAACCGATTAAATACGGCTGTTTGCTGTCGATGTTATGCACCGGCAGGGTTTTTTCAATATTCTGCCCTTCAATATATTGGTCGATACGGCCATCGGAATCGCAGGTTAAATCTTGTATCACCGCACGGCGCGTGGGCTGTTCATCGAGCCTGTGTATCGGCATGATCGGGAAAATTTGGTCTATGCCCCAGACATCGGGCAAGGATTGGAACAAGGAGAAATTACAAAATACCTTGTCGGCCAGTTTTTCGTTCAGTTCCTGCAATATCGCGGCTTCGCTGTGATTATGCGGATTCAGTTTGGCCTGAAGTTGATGGCATAATAGCGCATAATTATTTTCCGCTTCGGCCAAGCCTGTCATGCTCAGTTTGTCCTGGGTAAACTGGGTTCTGGCTTCCGCTAAATTGAATTGCGCATCGTGATAATACTCGACCGGATTATGCGGTTCCGGCAGCGCTTCCAGCTCGGCGTGGTTGGTGTAAATCGATTCAATATCGGTTACGTTAGTGATCAACACCGCATGATGCGCGGTCAGCGCACGGCCCGATTCGGTGATGATGTCCGGCTGCGGTACCTGTTTCTCCGCGCAAATGTCGGCAAAACTGCGCACGATATTCTGAGCGTATTCCTCCAGGCTGTAATTGATTGACGACTCGCGCCGTGAATGGCTGCCGTCATAATCTACACCCAAGCCGCCGCCGGCATCGACGACCTTGATTTTCGCGCCCAGACGGTGCAATTCAACATAAAACTGCCCGGCTTCTTTCAGCGCAATTTTGATGTCGTGGATATTGGCGATTTGCGAACCCATGTGAAAGTGCATCAGTTTTAGCGTGTCCAGCAAACCGGTCTGTTTGAGGCGGCCGATTAATTGCAGCAGTTCGTGGGCATGTAGGCCGAATTTGGATTTTTCGCCGCCGCTGTTTTGCCATTTTCCGGCGCTGATGCTGGACAATCTGACCCGGACGCCCAGTTGCGGCGTGATGTTAAGCTTCGCCGCTTCCTCGATAATCAACTCCAGTTCCAGCGGCTTTTCAATGACCAGATACAGGTTCAAGCCCATTTTCAGCCCTATCAGCGCCAGCCGGATATAGGCGCGGTCTTTGTAGCCGTTGCAGACCACCACGCCGTTATTGGACAGCGCCATAATCGCCAGCAATTCCGGCTTGCTGCCCGCTTCGAGGCCGATATGGTCGGCCGCCAAAATGCCTTCGACCACTTTGCGCTGCTGGTTGACTTTAATCGGGTAAACCGGTGTGTAGCGGCCTTGATAGTCATTATTGGCACAGGCTTTGTCAAAGGCGCGCGACAGCTGGGTGACGCGGTCTTTTAGAATATCGGTAAAGCGCACCAGCACCGGCAATGACAGTTGTTTGTCGTTCAGCGATTGGGCAATTTCGTACAAATCCAGCGCCACGTCCTGATCGGAACTGGGTTTCACCGAAACATGGCCGTCGGCATTGATGGAAAAATAACCTTGCCCCCAGCTGTCTATGGCGTAGGTTTCGGCGGATTGTTTAATTGTCCAGGTTTTATTCACGGTTTGTCTCTATTTGGGCCAATGTTATTTTGATGTAACTCTCAGCGGTTGTTAAAAAATGACCAAATGGAACATGGATGGCATTGATACCCATCTGGGGCACAAGTAAAACGGGTGGTCACTGATTAAGGAATGAAAATTTATTAACTTGTAGGCTTCCCATTTAAAGCGGGACAAGCATGCCGAAGTAGACCTTCCAGGTTTTACGACTGCCATGGATGGCGGAAGTGCTGGAGCCGCCGGGAGCGGCTCCAGTAAAAACCTGGAAGGTCTGTCCCGCATTAAGTTGATAGCCAACTTGTACAAAAAAGAATGTATTGGCTATAGTCGCGACTAGCGTTCATCAATAGATTTAGGTGATCAATAATGGTTCTTATGATTGCAGAGCCTGATTTATCGGGATTTTTTAAAATCAAGATTGAATTCAATCTCAATCAACCGTCCATTGCACTAAACCGCTGTACGAGGTGGCAATGACAATCAGGCCGAAGGCGATGCGGTACCAGGCAAAAATAATGAAATCATGGTGGCTGATATAACGCAATAAGGCTTTGATGGCTAACAGCGCGCTGAAAAATGCGGTGACCAAGCCGGCGGCAAAATAAGGCGCGTCGGTGGCTAAATCCAATAAATCGCGGTGTTTGTACAGGTCGTAGATGCTGGCGGCAATCAGTGTCGGAATCGCCAGAAAAAACGAAAATTCAGTGGCCGCTTTGCGCGATAACCCAAATAGCAGGCCGCCGATGATGGTTGAACCGGAACGCGATGTGCCCGGAATCAATGCAAAAGACTGGGCAATGCCCAGTTTCAAAGCATCCCAGGCTGACAAATCTTCAATCTCAAAAATGCGGATTTTATGTTCGCGTTTTTCTGCCCATATAATCACGAATGCGCCAATGATAAACGCCAGTGCCACCGGTATTGGTTTGAATAATAAGGCTTTAATGTGTTTCCCGAATAGCAGGCCCAATGTTGCCAACGGTATGAAAGCAATGATCAAATTAAAGGCAAATTTCCGCGCCGCCGCAGAGCTGGGCAAGCCTTTGATGACGGTGGCTATTTTGATGCGGTATTCCCAGCACACCGCCAGGATGGCGCCGACCTGAATAACAATCGAAAATAGTTTGCCTTTGTCATCGTTAAAATCGAGCAAGTCGCCGACCAGGATTAAATGCCCGGTGCTGGAGATCGGCAAAAATTCGGTCAAGCCCTCAACAATGCCTAAAATAATGGCTTTAATTATTAATAGAATGTCCATGTGTGAATCCCGGTGGGTAAAAAGTGGTGGCGGTTTTTTTTGTAATGTCCCATTAACGAAATACCAAAAATTGTCCACGCTTAGCCTGAAAAACACGAAAATTTCGCGGCTTTCGCGGTTTTCGCGCTAAGCGTGGACTTTGTTTTTACAGGCCATGATCATCAGGGGTTATTATTTCCAGGAAATCGCCTTACTTGGCATGAATGAGCCGTCCCCACAAATCATATTCATCCGCTTCTTCCAATTCGACTTCGACAAAGTCGCCGACTTTAAGGTGGGTGGCGCCATCAATAAACACCTGACCGTCGATTTCCGGGGCATCGGCTTTGCTTCTTGCCACTGCGCCTTCTTCGACCACTTCATCAATCAGCACGGTTTCAATCCGGCCAATCCGTTGCTGCAGGCGCGCGGCGCTGATGTCGGCCTGATGCGCCATAAACCGCGCCAGACGTTCCTGTTTGACTTGTTCCGGTATCGGGTCGGGCAAGTCATTGGCGATTGCGCCTTTGACGGGTGAATAGGCAAACGCGCCTACTCTGTCCAGTTGCGCTTCGCTCAAAAAATCCAGCAACTGTTCGAATTCCTGCTCGGTTTCGCCCGGAAAGCCGACGATAAACGTACTGCGCAAGGTAATGTCAGGACAAACCTCACGCCAAGCTTTAATGCGCTCCAGATTGTTTTCGCTGGCCGCCGGGCGTTTCATTAATTTAAGGATGCGGCTGTTGGCATGTTGAAAAGGGATGTCCAGATAAGGCAGGATTTTGCCTGCGGCCATTAACGGGATCACTTCATCGACATGCGGATAAGGATAAACGTAGTGCATCCTGACCCAGATGCCTAAATCGCCCAGCGCCTCGGCCAGATCGTAAAAGCGGGTTCTGACCGGACGGCCTTTCCAGTCGTAGCTTTGATATTTTAAATCCAGGCCGTAGGCGCTGGTGTCCTGAGAAACTACCAGCAATTCCTTAACACCTGCATTGGCCAGGCGTTCGGCTTCGAGCAGCACATCATCAACCGGCCGGCTGACTAAATCGCCGCGCATTGAGGGGATGATGCAGAAAGTGCAGCGATGGTTGCAGCCTTCGGAAATTTTCAAATAAGCGTAATGGCGTGGCGTCAGCTTAATGCCTTGCGGCGGCATTAGGCTGATAAACGGGTCATGCGGCGGCGGTAAATGCTCATGCACAGCGGCGACGACTTCTTCCAGTGCGTGCGCGCCGGTAACTTTTAACACTTGCGGATGGCGTTCGCGGATTTCGGCTTCCCTAGAACCTAGGCAGCCGGTGACAATGACTTTACCGTTTTGCGCCAGCGCCTCGCCGATGCTGTCGAGCGATTCTTCCACTGCCGCATCGATAAAGCCGCAGGTGTTGACCACCACCAGGTCGGCGTCCTGATAAGTCGGCGAAATGGTGTAACCCTCTGAACGCAGCTTGGTTAAAATCCGTTCGCTATCGACCAGGGCTTTAGGGCAACCCAAACTAATAAAACCAATATGTGGAGCAGTCATTTAAATCTCGGTAAGGTAAAAGCGCGCTAGTTTATAGGAGTGCTTGATTAAATAGAAATTTAACTCGTGTGCCGCATAGGCTTCGCCGCTTACCAAAAGTCTGGCTGATCCGAGGGTTGCGGTTTGTGTGTGCGGGTATTTTTTTGCAGAAAACGTTGCTCTTGTTTAATTACCGCTTGTTCTTCGGCGTGTTCAATGCTTTTGACATAAACGGAAAAGTCGCTGGCCAGAAAAAAAATATTGCGCCCTATATGCCCACCCAAACCGGAAGCGACTAACGGGATATGTTCAGTCTGCAAAAAGGTTTTGATGAATTCGCAATTGATTGCACCGATGGATTGTCCTCCGCGCGACTTATTACCTAATTTCAGCACATCGCCGCCGCCAAAGGCTTTAGCTTTTATATGGATACGTTGCGCGCCGTGTTTTAGCATTTGATTGATCAATAATTCCATTGCGTGGATGCCATAGCGTCCGCCTTCGGAACCTAATAAAGCGGCATTGTGCGCCACATGTTGCTGAGCCAGTAGAAAATGGTTCATGCCGATGATGCGGTTGACCGGATCGTACAAACACGCGGCGACGCAAGAACCTAGTAGCGTGGAAATAATTTCATTTTTTCGGGTGACATAACTTTCGCCGGGATCAATGATGATCCTCGGCAGTCCTTGATATTGTCCTATTTGCATGGTTTCTGATAAATGGACGGTGTTACTGTTGATAGCTCGGTTTTAATGCTGTGCAAGGTTTCGGAATGGCTGATAAAAAAATAACCGCCCGGTTTTAGCGCGGAAATGACGCGCTGCACTATATCTTGTTTTGTTTCGGTGTCAAAGTAGATCAACACATTGCGCAGGAAAATCACATCGAATTGGCCAAGGCTTTTGGGTAGTGGGCTTTTCAGGTTAAGTTGGCCGAAACTGATATGGTTCCTTATTTTTTCATCGACGCGAAAATAGCCTTCTTGCGAGCGCACACCTTTCAGGCAATACTTATCCAGATAACGTTTGTCCATATTATCCAGCCTGTCCATTAGATAAACGCCTTTTCGTGCGGTTTCCAGCACATCGGTGTTGACGTCGGAGCCGAATATCTCCCATTTTCTCATGCCCAAGCCTTCTGCCAAGGTCATGCCGATAGAATAACTTTCTTCCCCAGTGGAACTGGCGGCGCTCCATAAGCGGAAGTTTTCACCGCGCCAGGGTTTTATAATCTGATCTTGGAGGAATTGAAAATGCTTGGGCTCACGGAAAAAATAGGTTTCATTGGTGGTTAAAATATTAACCATCAATTGAAATTCCTGGGGATGTTGTCCGGCTTTGACCAATTGGTAGTATTGGCCGTACGTTTGCAAACCATAATGCAGCAGGCGCTTAGCTAAGCGGCTGGCCACCATAATTTTCTTTTCGGGCGCCAACGCGATGCCGGCGTGGTCATAGATTAAACGCCTGAAATGAGCGAACTCTTCGGCGCTGATAGGTTCAAGGCTGATAATTAGAACTCCAGGTTAAAGGCCCAATACGCAAGACAGCGTTTTTTCGTGTTGCGCCTGATTTTTACTTTAGCGGCTATTCTTTACACCGATATGACGGAGATGGGCATTCACTAACAAACTTGAAGCAGGTAAAAACGCCTGTATTTGTAATGAAATTGAAATGGCACTAAGTATGAATACATACTAGACTATGCAATTTATAAGAACAACAGGGATTTTAATGCAGCACGTCCAAAGTAACAATAACACTAAGTTTTTGTACACTTTTCTACCCGCGTTACCGGTGATTTTAGGGGCGGCGGCGATTGTCTGGCAACATGGGGCAGGCCTATATGGGGTGATTGCCGGTGTCGTGTTGGTATTTTGCGGCGTAGGCGGCGGTTTGTTTTTGTGGTCTCGCCATGTAACGGAATTGGCGCGTATCAATGCCTACTGGGCGGAGGATGAAAACCGCAAAATGGAAGCCGTTGTCACTTATACGAACGAGTTGGAACGGCTGCTGTTAACAATCACGCCAATCTTGTCGCAACACGTCATGGCGTCGCGTGAACATACCGAGCAGGAAGTGATCTCGCTGACCAACCGTTTTGCCGATATGGTCACTGAGCTGCAGCAAATTGTGAGCCGTGCTGATGATGCCTTGAACGGACAGCAACATTATCATTTGGATAATGTCATTGGCACCAGCCGCGCTTTGTTGCAGCCTATTTTAGAGTCGCTTAAACAAATCCATCAGGTCGAGCATCAGGCTACAGTCGAGTTGCACAAGCTCAGCCCGCATATCGAAGGGTTAAGTTCAAGCGTCATTGATGTGCATAAGCTGGTCGGGCAGCTTAATGCACTTGCCGCCGATGGGGCTGAAGCCGAGGATCTGCGCCAATTGGCGGATGAGTCCGCGCAAACCGACCAGCAACTGGCAGTAAAGGTCAATGATATTGTGACGGCGGTCAATGCCGCGCTGGCAACCGCAGACAGCTCCATTTTGGTTGACGATTCAACCTTGTATCAAGCCGAAGACAACGTCAAACAAACCTTGGCGCATTTGACCGAAGCCTTGGCGCATTACCGTAATGATGTTGAAGTGCTCAGGAATAACGCCGAGCAAGTCCGTAGCGAAATCAACAATGTGTTGGTAGCCTTCCAGTTTCAGGATCGCGTCAGTCAAATATTGACCCAAGTCGAGAATAACTTGCTGAACCTGCAAGAAACCATCGAAAAAATACAGCAACAAGGCAGCGAACGTAACGGCACCATGCTTCAAGTCGATGAGGCGGTGGAGCATATAGAAGAAAATTACAAGTCGGTCAGTTCGCGGCCTAATGCTGAGCAAGATAATTCAGACGACTTAACTTTTTTTTAACCTAAATTTACTAACAGGCTTTAACTTATGGCAAAAACAATTTTGATTGTAGATGACTCCGCTTCAATGCGACAGGTAGTCGGCATTGCGCTGAAAGGCGCAGGTTACGAGGTCATTGAAGCATGTGATGGTAAGGATGCGCTGAGTAAGCTGACCGGGGTTAAAATTCATTTGATTGTCAGTGACATTAACATGCCGGTGATGGACGGCATTACCTTTGTTAAAGAGGTCAAACAGCTCGACAATTATAAATTCACGCCCATCATTATGTTGACCACCGAAATGGAAGATGACAAAAAACGGGCAGCTAAAGAAGCGGGTGCTAAAGCCTGGGTCACCAAACCTTTCCAGCCGCCCATTTTATTGGCAGCCATTGCCAAGCTAGTGTTGCCTTAAAACCTTATCCGGGAGTTGTCATGAGTGCAAAAGCTAAGAAAAACGAAGGGATGTTGCAGTTGTCCATTAAGGATGACATGACTATCTATAATGCGGAGTCGTTAAAGGAGACTTTGCTGGGCTATTGCCAACCCGGCACTCAGGAGCTGCAACTCGATTTGTCGGCGGTCGCCGAGATAGACAGCGCCGGTTTGCAGCTGTTGCTATTGTTAAAGGCCGAAGCGAAAAAGCGCGGTTTTGTCCTGCGTTTGTTGCGGCATAGCGAAGCCGTGATTGAGGTTTTTGAATTGCTCAAATTGGGCATGTATTTCGGCGACCCTATTGTTATTCCTGCTAACTGGAAAAAATCATGAGCAACATCAATCCCGCACTGGAAACTTTTTCCCAAGAAGTTGATGAATTACTGACGGCGATGGAAGATGCCCTGTTGGTTTTGGAAAGCACGCCCGACGACGCCGATTGCATCAACAGCATTTTCCGCGCCATGCACACCATTAAAGGTTCTTCGGGGCTGTTCGGCTTTGACGAGGTGGTGGCTTTTACCCATGAGGCGGAAACCGTATTAGACCGGGTCAGAAATGGCGAACGTGAAATTAATGCCGATCTTATCGCTGTGTTGCTGGCCTGTAAAGACCACACTGCACAGATTATCCAGCATGTTTTGTTCAATGAAGAAGAGCCGTTGCCGGAGGAGCTACAGCAACAAGGCCAAGCGCTGATTATACAATTAACCGGAACTTCATCAGCGGGCACAGGCATGCCGACAACACAAGAGGAAAAAGCCGATCATTTTGAAGTTGATGTCAATACCACTGACAGCAGCGATAACTGGATGATCAGTTTGGCGTTCAAGCCCGATGCTTTGCGCAACGGCATGGATCCGCTGTCGTTTATCCGTTATTTGCAGACGCTGGGTAAAATCATTGAGGTGGTTATCACCATGCCCGCAATGGCGCGCATTGAGGATATGAACCCCGAAGATTGTTACCTTAATTTCAAGATTGCTTTCAACAGCAGTGCGGACAAGAAAACCATAGAAGACGTGTTCGAGTTTGCCGAAGACGATTGCGAGATTGCCATTCTGCCGCCCAATTCCAGACAGGAACATTATCTGAAATTACTGGAGAATCTACCTGAAGACCAATTCAAACGTTTAGGCGAAATACTGGTTGAAATCGGCGCGTTGACTGAGAAAGAAGTCGCGTTGATTCTAAATGAGCAAAACCAAAACGATAACGACGAAATCAAGCCGCTCGGCGAAATGCTGGTGGACAAAAATATTTTGCAGCAACCGGTTATAGAACAAGCGCTAAAAAAACAGGAAGCAGTCAAACAAAAAATCAACAAAGAATCCAACTATATCCGTGTCGATGCGGCCAAACTCGGCTATCTGATTAACTTGGTCGGTGAACTGGTCATCTCAGGCGCGGCAATGCGGCTGATGGTTGACAAGCACGGTTTATCCGATGTCGATGATGTCGCCTCGACCATGAGCCATTTGGTGGAAGACATACGCGACACAGCCCTGCAGCTGCGTATGGTGCAAATCGGCGAAACATTCACCCGTTTTCAGCGGGTGGTACATGACGTCAGCAAGGAATTGGGCAAGCAAATTCAGTTGCAAATCACCGGCGGCGATTCCGAACTGGACAAAACGGTAGTCGAAAAAATCAATGATCCGCTGACCCACTTGGTGCGCAATTCGCTTGACCACGGCATTGAAACGCCGGCAGTGCGTGCGCAGGCCGGTAAGCCGGAAAAAGGCACCATACATCTGAATGCTTACCATGACTCTGGGCGCATTGTGATTCAGATCAGCGATGACGGCCAAGGCCTTGATCCGGAACGCATCCTTGCCAAAGCCGTTGCTAAAGGCTTGGTTAAGCCAGACCAAACACTCAGCCATAGCGAAATTTACAACCTGATTTTTGAGCCCGGTTTAAGTACCAAAGAAGAGGCCAGCAATCTGTCCGGCCGTGGCGTCGGCATGGACGTCGTCCGGCGCAATATCGAGGCTTTGCGCGGCAGCGTCTTCGTTGACAGCGAATTAGGGCAGGGCACGACCGTGACCATACACCTGCCGTTAACGCTGGCGATTATTGACGGCTTTATGGTGGAGGCGCAAAAGGAGCGCTACATCATCCCGCTGAGCATGGTTGAAGAATGCGTTGAAATGAGCAGCGATGAATGGCAAATCGACGACACCCAGCATTATGTCAATTTGCGCGGTCACGTTTTACCTTATTTACGCTTAGGCGATTTTTTCCATAAGAATAAAAAACACACCCACACCGAGCGCGAAAGTCTGGTTGTGGTGCGTTTTGGTGAGGCCAAAGCCGGGTTTGTGGTTGATGAGTTGCATGGCGAAAATCAAACGGTCATTAAACCGCTCGGCAAGTTGTTTGAAAATCTGGACGGTATTGGCGGTGCAACCGTGTTGGGCAGTGGTGATGTGGCGCTCATTCTTGATGTTCAAGGGCTTATCCAACATGCCAAAAAGCGGGTACGTCCTGGTTTGGCTTTGTCGTCGGCAGTTTGAAATAGCTGAATTTAAAAAATAAGGGTGGGGAGTGGACAGTGACAACGGTTAATTACGATGCAGATATTGTTGCTTGAGCTAATGAGCAAGCATGGCTAGTGCGTAATAGAAAATTTGAATTACTGGATATTCAACATATTGCTGAGGAAATAGAAGACGTGGGCAAAAGTGAGCAACGTGAATTGGCAAGTCGTATGGCTGTACTTCTTTGTCATTTGCTCAAGTGGCAGTACCAGCCTGCGCGACAGGGCGCAAGTTGGCAGGCGACCATTGCCGCGCCTGTTCCCGACAGGCTTGCGGCATACACACCATCCTTGGCGATAAAGACACAAAGGGAGCGTATTAAACATCGTTTAAAGCGAACACCCAGTTTGAAAGGTTGTTTAAAAGATGATGAGTGGTGGGCTGACGCTTGGGGTGATGCCCGTGATGCAGCAGAAAAGGAAACGGGTATTTCTTTCGACAAATTCCCTGAACAATGCCCTTGGACGACTGACGATATTTTATCGGATCACTGGTTTCCCAGGTTTTTTGAAGCGAATTAAAGGCTTGTAAATAATAGGCGCAGGTGCCCTATGAATATCAATGAATTAGTAATAGAAATATCAACCGGAGTTTTATCATGCTGAATAATCTGACTATCAAAGCCCGTTTGATTATCGTCGTGAGCCTTATGTCTGTGCTTGCCGTTACCTTGGGGGGGCTCGGCTTAAATGGTATGAAAAAAGCCAATGAAGGTTTGCGCACCGTTTACGAGGATCGTGCGGTTCCAATGGGGCAGATTGCTGAAATCAATGGGAAATTGTTGGATAACCGTATCGCGATGGGCAATAGTTTGGTGTTCAAGGGAGAGGATCAGGAAAATATCAAACGCGTCAGACAAAATATTCTCGATATTAACCGGATATGGGACGCTTACATGGCAACTAAGTTGACTGAGGGGGAAAAGAAACTTGCCGATCAGTTTGACAGGGATCGTAAGCGCTTTATTGTCGAAGGGTTGAATCCTGCTATGGAATATCTAGCGGCAGGAAATACTCAGGCATTGGAAAAAATCGTTGGGAAAGAGGTACGCCTATTATTTAGACCCGTCCGCGAAGACATGAGAATGTTGATGCAGTTACAGCTGGATGTTGCCAAACAGGAATATGAGGCCGCCCAAGCCCGTTACGAAGACAGCCGGTTTATCGCGGTTACACTGTTAATACTGGGTTTGCTGCTGTCAACGGTGATTAGTTTTATGCTGGTTCGCGGCATTTCACGCTCCCTGTCGTCCATGCAGCAGTTTACCGAATCGTTGGCGAAAGGCGACCTGACTGCCCGTATCGACCTCGAACAAAATGATGAAATCGGCATTTTGGCACAGTCGATGACAGGCATGCGCGATCAGCTTAGCAGCGTGGTGCAGCAAGTCCGCACCAATTCGGACGCTTTAGGCAGCGCTTCGCAGGAAATCAGCGCAACCGCCCAGTCAATTAGCCAAAGCGCGACTGAACAGGCCTCCGGCGTTGAAGAAACGACCACTTCAATTGAGGAGTTGAGTTCATCGGTTAAACAAAATGCCGATAACGCCAAGCTAACCAATGGCATGGCAATGACCGCAGCCGAAGAGGCGGCCAATGGCGGTGCTGCGGTGAAACGTACTGTAGAAGCAATGAAAGAAATCGCTGACAAAATCGGCTTAATTGAAGATATTGCCTATAAAACCAACTTGTTATCGCTGAATGCCGCTATTGAGGCCGCATTGGCCGGTGAACACGGCAAAGGCTTTACTGTGGTGGCTGCTGAAGTCAGGAAACTGGCGGAAAACAGCCGGGTCACTGCACAGGAAATCAATAGCCTGGCAAAAAACAGCGTCAAAATCGCTGAAGATGCGGGTAATCTGTTAGAACAAATGGTGCCCAATATTCAGAAGACTGCCGATCTGGTCGAAGAAATTACCGCGTCTTCACAAGAACAGGCGCAAGGTATAGCCCAAATCAGCGATGCGGTCGGCCAACTGGATAAAGCGGCACAACAAAACGCCTCCGGTTCAGAGGAGCTGGCCGCCACTGCAGAAGAGTTGAGCGGACAAGCCATGCAGCTGCAACAAGTGATGTCATTCTTTACCGTGGACGCCAACCAAAAACGTGCAAGCAAAGGCCAACCGTTGCCGCAAGTCGGCAAACAGCCGCCTGCAGCCAAGAAAACCAACAAAACCAACAAAAAAACAGCACCTCATTTTACCTCGACAGAGTCGTCTCCGGTATTGCCTAAGCCAATGCCCATCAGCAAGTCTGGAGGGGGTAAACCTGAATTTAATGAAAATGATTTTGAACGCTTTTGACAGGTAGAGTCAACTACCCCGCCCTAAAGTGCGGAGCTTGCAAGAGCTAGGTTGACCAGACTCAGTGCTAGAAATAGCGCTACGCACATAACAGGTCGTTAAGACTTACCAGCGAATGCTTCCTTAGTTCGCTGCTCTAAAAGGATCGGATCACGCTGGGGAAAGGTAAAGCCCCGAAGGTTCTTCCCGCCACTGGCAACAGTGGGAGCCGGTTATGTGCATTGTCGAAGGGAGATGTTTTTTAAACACGTTACAAGTCCCGTAAGGGAAGGAATTTAAAATGGCAGTATTTGTTTTAGATAAGAAGAAACAGTCACTAATGCCTTGTTCTGAAAAACGGGCAAGGTTGTTGCTTGATAGAGGTCGTGCTGTAGTTGTAAAAATGTACCCATTCACTAAAGAGTTGCCGTCTAATCGCCCGTAATGATGGTTACGGGTACAAATTTCAACCAAAGATAGCAAACTCAATAGGAGATGCGTGAGTTGGAGTCGGCTGCCGCCGACGCGCTATCCCTCCCCGACCTAAAGGACGGGGTATCTCGCGCAAAAATTGATGAACCAATTGACACATAAAAAAGAACATAAAACTGAGGTGATGGCTCAGGATCAGTTACGTCAGTATCTGACTTTTCAGGCAGGCAATGAGAATTTGGCCATCAGTATTTTGGATGTTAAAGAAATTATCGAAATTAATACCATTACCGATGTGCCGATGACGCCTGACTATATACGGGGTGTTATTAATTTGCGCGGTAATGTTGTGCCGGTCATTGATTTGTCGGCGCGTCTGGGGCGGGAAAGCAGCGAAGTGACCAAGCGCAGTTGTATTGTGTTGGTGCAGGTTGAATACCATGATGATGCCCAGTTGTTGGGTATGTTAGTTGATGCTGTTGATGAAATTTTGGAAATCCCAGAAGTGAATATTATGCCGCCGCCGGACTTTGGCGCTGATATTCGGACTGATTTTATCCAGTCCATGGGTAGGGTAGGCGATGAGTTTATTATTTTATTAAATATCAATCGTGTATTGTCAATCAAAGAATTATCACAGCTTAAGCAGGTTGCTGAATATGAAGCAGGCGGTACAAATTAAAAAAGCTAACGTTGCAGCATCGAATTGAACTAACCCCTATTTAAAGGACGCATTTTTTATGAACATAAAAGATTTAAGTATCAAGACCAAAATATTGACCGGCGCATTGCTGTTGGTATTAATTACCTGCGCCTTTGGCGCCTTATCCAAACTTTACATCGGCAGGGTGTCGGACTCGCTGTTCGGCATTACCGACAACAACGGTAAGGCGGTTGAGTATGCAACCGGGGTTGAGCGTATGGCGCTGTCGACCATCATGGAAGAAAAAAATTACCTGTTACAGGAAAAAGATGAAATTCACCAACGTGCTGAAGATAACGTCAAAGAACTGATGGGCTATTTGGATAAAGTGGATGCTGTGGCACGGGAATATAACAATACCGAGTTATTGGCCCAATCGAGAAGCGCCAGGGAAGGGACAACACAATACGCCGAAAAATACCGGGCAGGGGTTGCTGCCCTTAAAGGCAATAGGCAGGCCGTTGTAGATATGGTTGAGAGAGGGAATGTTGTCGCCAATGCTGCCGATGTTTTTTTGAAAAGGCAGGTGGCACTGTATACCGAAGCGCAAAAAAAAGGTGTCACCGGTCAGGAGCTTGATGCATATGTGCAGCGCTACATTATTGCGACCAATATTTATGTGAAAGCACTTGAAATCATGCGCGCTGAAAAGGAAGAGGTCAATTATAAGGATAGGGTCGCCTGGAAAAAAATGGGGGTTTTATTGCCGGAACTGATGGCTTTATATGACGATCTGCAAAAAATAGTTTTTAGTCAAGAAGGGCTTGACTTGATTACGCAAGCGCGTAACGCAACCAGCGCGTATACCGAGTCAGCTAAAAGTTGGATAGAAAACGACAACCAACTCAAGGTTATCTTGGCGGACATGGCAAGTTTGGGCGGTAATGTCATTAGGCAAGCGCAAGATGCAGAAAATGCGGGTTACGTCCAGTTAGGCGTTGCCAGGAATGACGCCGAGCAATTGGTTTCTGAGGCCAATACAATCATTATCGGCACTATCATCCTTTCTATTGTGTTGGGTGTGATGATTGCCTTGTTTCTAGCGGCCATGATCACCAAACCGATCATTTTAGGTGTTAAATTTGCCGAGTCGTTATCGGAAGGTGATTTGACTGCGCGGATTGATATTGACCAAAAAGATGAAATCGGTGTGTTGGCCAGCGCCTTGCAAACCATGCGCGACCAGCTTAGCAATGTGGTGCAGCAAGTCCGCACCAATTCCGATGCCTTGGGAAATGCCTCGCAGGAAATCAGCGCAACTGCCCAAGCTATCAGCCAAAGCGCAACCGAACAGGCTTCAGGCGTTGAGCAAACCACCAGTTCTATCGAAGAGTTAAGTTCGTCGGTCAAACAAAATGCCGACAATGCTAAGGTAACCAACAGCATGGCCACTACAGCAGCGGAAGAAGCCGCTAATGGCGGCGCTGCTGTAAAACGTACCGTAGAAGCGATGAAAGAAATTGCCGACAAAATCGGTTTGATTGAAGACATTGCCTATAAAACCAACCTGCTGTCACTGAATGCCGCCATTGAAGCGGCGCGCGCCGGTGAGCACGGCAAAGGCTTTACCGTGGTGGCTGCCGAAGTCAGAAAGCTGGCGGAAAACAGCCGGGTCACTGCGCAGGAAATCAATACGCTGGCTAAAAGTAGTGTCAAAATTGCTGAAGACGCGGGCATTCTGCTGGAAAAAATGGTGCCTAATATCCAAAAAACCGCCGACCTGGTCGAAGAAATCACCGCGTCATCAGAAGAGCAGGCACAAGGCATCGGGCAAATCAGCGATGCAGTAGGGCAACTGGACAAAGCGGCGCAACAAAATGCCTCGGGGTCGGAAGAGCTGGCCGCGACAGCAGAAGAGTTGAGCGGTCAGGCGATGCAGTTGCAACAAGTAATGTCGTTCTTTAAAGTGGATAACCGTTAATCGGATAAAGTGATTTCCGTGAAATAACATCCCTTGATGATCAGGAGCTGCAAAAAAAGGCTATCAACTTAACGCGGGACAGACCTTCCAGTTTTTTACGACTGCCATGGATGGCGGAAGTGCTGGAGCCGCCGGGAGCGGCTCCAGTAAAAACCTGGAAGGTCTACTTCGGCATGCTTGTCCCGCTTTAAATGGGAAGCCGATAATTTTTTGTCTGTATCTTTCAGAAAATCGTCTTGTACTGATTTTTTGTGTTGCTCGTTGTTTTTCGTAACTACTCAGCCAAAAAGAAATAGAACACGGAAACCAACAGTAGGCGCTTTAGGCGACACAGATCAGACAGATTTACACGGATTTTTTAAATTTTTAATCAGTGATTATCCGTTTTACTTGTGCCCCAGAGGGTATCAGTGCTATCCGTGTTCCATTTAGGTATTTTTAACAACCGCTGAGCAGTTACTTGTTTTCAGCATAACATACTGTTTTATTAGTTGTTTACTAAAATTTTATCAAATAATGACTCATGGACAAGACATCAACCGAGCTTAATCTGTTACGGATTAAGGCTGAGGCACAGCTTACCTCCGCAAAGGAACCTGAGCTCCGTTCGGCTGATGAATTGCTGCATGAGCTTCACGTGCATCAAGTCGAACTGGAAATTCAGAACGAAGATTTGCGCCATGCCCATGCAGCCCTCGAAGACGCCTATGACCGCTATGTCGATCTCTATGACTTTGCGCCAGTCGGTTATCTTACCCTGACCAGAGAAGGGGTGATTACTGAGGCCAACCTTACTGCCGCTAATTTGCTTGGCACAGACCGCAAAAAGTTACTCAAGCGCCGTTTTTCTGCTTTTGTTAATTCGAGGGATGCTGATGGTTGGCATCTTTTTTTCTCTAATATCATCAAACAAGGCCAGCGGAAGCACACCGAGCTGACGCTAACATGCAGTGACGGTGCTGACTTTTGCGCGCAGCTCGATTGCCTGCGCGTAACTTCAGCTGAGCAAAGTCCGATGCTGCGCATTGCACTGACTGACATCAGCGAAAGAAAACACACCGAGTCGGCCTTGCGCGAGGTTGAGGCGCATACACTGGCGATTGCTTTGGCTTGTGCCGAGATGGGTTCATGGGATTGGGACATTAAAACCGGCCAAGTGACCTTCAATGAACGTTGGGCGGCCATGCGCGGCCTGCGTCTGGAAAACATAGAACCGCACATCGATAGTTGGGAAAAGGCTATTCACCCTGATGACTTCCCTACCTGTGATGCGGCGCTGATGGCGCATTTGGAAAACCGTACCCCGTTTTTTCAGGCGGAATACCGTGTCCGCACCCCATCCGGCGTGTGGGTTTGGCTATCAAACCGCAGCACCGTGGTCAAGCGCGATAGCGAAGGAAATCCTCTGCGCATGGCGGGCATTGAGATGGATATTACTGAGCGTAAACATCACGATGAGGAACGGCGTATTGCTGCCATTGCCTTTGATTGCAAAGATGGCATGATGGTGACTGATGCCAATGCCGTCATCATACGCGTCAACAGGTCTTTCACCCGGTTGACCGGCTACAGTGCGGCGGAAGCGGTGGGTCGGACGCCCCAATTGCTCAGTTCCGGGCGGCATGACAAGGGCTTTTATCAGCGCATGTGGAATACGCTTAAAGATAAGGGGTTCTGGCAGGGTGAAATTTGGAACCGGCGTAAGGACGGTGCCATTTATGCCGAATGGCTGCATATTTCAGCCGTTACTGCAAATAATGGCGACATTACCCATTATGTTGGCTCTTTTTCCAACATCACCACTAACAAAACAGCGGCTGCCGAAATTCACCGTTTGGCTTATTACGACCCCATCACGCTATTGCCTAATCGCCGCCTGTTCCAAGAACGGCTGGGCAGGGCGCTTGCCGCTAGCGGCAAAGACCAAAACTATGGTGCCTTGCTGTTTATTGATCTGGACAACTTTAAAGTATTGAACGATACCTTGGGCCATGATATGGGGGACATGTTGCTGACACAGGTTGCTGCACGTCTTATAGGGTGTATGCACGAGAACGATACCGTAGCCCGCCAGGGTGGCGATGAGTTTGTGGTGATGCTGGAACAGTTGGGTCGGGATCGGGAAGAAGCCACCGTTCAAGCGGGGCGTGTAGGCGAGAGAATACTCGCGGTACTGAACCAAGTTTATCAATTTGCGGATTATGAGTACCACAGCACGCCAAGTATTGGCATTACCTTGTTTAACGATCACCAGGATACGGTCGATGAATTGTTGAAACGGGCAGATATCGCCATGTACGCGGCTAAAGCCGCAGGGCGCAATACGCTGCGTTTTTTCGATCCGGAGATGCAGGCTGCGGTTATCGAACGTGCCATGCTGGAAGCCGACCTGCACCGTGCCTTAACAGAAAATCAGTTCAAACTTTACTTTCAATTGCAGGCGCACCATGATCATCAGATTACCGGTGCCGAAGTGCTGTTACGCTGGGAGCATCCTGAGCGCGGTTTGATCTCACCGCTGGATTTTATCCCATTGGCCGAAGAGACCCGGTTAATTTTACCTATAGGCTTATGGGTGTTGGAAGCGGCTTGCGCCCAGCTGAAAATATGGGCGGATATTCCCCAGTTCCGACATTTGCAGTTAGCCGTCAATGTCAGTGTGCATCAGTTTCATCAGGATTGTTTTGTTGAGCAGGTTTGCGCTGTGTTGGAGAAATATTCGGTTCAGCCGCATCTGCTCAAGCTCGAACTGACCGAAAGCCTGATTTTGGATAATGTAGAGGACAACATTATCAAAATGCAGGCGCTCAAGAAAATCGGCGTGCATTTTTCCATGGATGATTTTGGCACCGGTTATTCATCGTTGGCTTATTTGACACAACTGCCGCTTAACCAGCTTAAAATCGACCAGTCCTTTGTCCGTAATATTGGCGTGAAAGCCACCGATGCTGTGATTGTGCAGACGATTATCGGCATGGCCAATAATTTAGGTATTGAGGTCATTGCCGAGGGCGTGGAAACGGAGGAGCAACGTGCATTCCTTGAACAGCACGGCTGCCCTTCTATCCAGGGTTATTTGTTCGGCAAGCCTTCGCCATTGGAAGATTTTCAGGCGTTTTTGGGCAAGTTAAAAGACTTTTGAGTGAATTCTCTACGTACCTATAGTTGTGAATTCCATAGAAAAACAGCCTATTTTCATCTAAACGCTTCATCGCCAATAGCTGCCCGATAAATCGGATGAGTCTCACATCAGCTCTGCGTTCGTATAGCATTGCCAACTCTCAATGCCCCTTTCGCAATCAAGTCGAAAGTGGCGGTAAGTGTAGTTGATGACTGAAATGTTTCAACTATTTTTAATGAATAGTGTAGAAATTGTATTTTTGAATGACAAAATATAGCTATATATATTTTGATATGGATTAGCATGAACAATGTAAAAGAAAAACATACTTTTTTAAATAACCTGAATTAAAATACGGGTAATGTAAAAACTTAACTTTAAGAATTAACAAAAATATGCGCAACATTAAATTATTTGAATCGGCCGGTCATTGCTTTATCTTGCTCAACGAGAGCGAACCGGGTGAAGAGGACGGTGTACGTTCCAACCAGTATCTGATTACCCATCATGATGACGGCGTATTGCTTGATCCCGGCGGTTTTGGTGTGATGCCGCGTGTCTTGACGGAAATGTTGCGTTACATGAGGCCGGAACAAATCAAGGCGATCTTTTTGTCGCATCAGGATCCCGACATTGTCGGCGGCTTGTCAACCTGGCTGGAACTGTGCCGTTCGCCGGTTTACGTGTCCAGCATCTGGATACGCTTTTTGCCCCATTACGGCTTAAAAGACATGGCGCGGTTCATTGGTGTCCCCAATGAAGGTATGGATTGCGAGCCGGCACCCGGCTTTAACCTGAAAATTGTGCCCGCGCATTTTTTGCATTCCGAAGGCCAGATTAATGTCTACGATCCGGTTTCCAAAATTTTGTTCACCGGCGATATTGGCGCGGCTATGCTGCCGGTAGATAAAAATGAAGCCTTTGTCGATGATTTTTCCAGCCACATCCCTTATATCAAAGGCTTTCATCGCCGTTATATGTGCTCTAACAAGGCCATACGTTGCTGGTTAGACACCATTGCCGATTTGGATATTGATATGATTGCGCCGCAGCACGGGCCGATTTACCGGGGTGCTGCAGTGCAAGATTTCTTGGGTTGGCTCAAAGACTTGCAATGCGGCATTGACCTAATGCAGTCCGGCGGACGTTTCCTGTTGGATGACGGCATGGCCGAGGATTGACCATGAGTGAATTATCGCATACCGGTATTGATGCAGCCGCTAAAACAGCGCATGGAACAATTATCGAGCATAGTCATTTGGAGGCTTTGCGTCTTAAGGTTATCAGCCAGATTGCTGAAATTTTAGAAAATCAAATACGTTCCCAGCGCTATGGGAACAGCTTGTCAGAGCTGAACCATAATGTGCATCAAGAAATTGTCAGTAAATTGGTGGCCGCAATGGCAACCATGGCCGCCGACGATTCCACCGCCATGGTGGCGATGATCCCCACGATTGCGCATATCATCAACACCTGCACCCGGCTGGACTACAGCCTTGACTTATTGTTTAAACAGCGCAGCGAACAGTGGGCGTCTAGCGACCAGCACATCCAGGAACTGATGATCGAGTTCAATCAGACCCTGCTTGAGCTGTCTTCAGTCCTGGTTGAAAAAGACCTCTTGGAGCGGCAAAGCCAGGTTTTGGAACGCATTATCCTGTCGCATGAACACATCTCGCAATGGAAAGAATTTGTGCAGGAAATTTTGTCCGATTTTTACGGCATTTTCCCGTTTAATTTCTTTTATATCGCGTTTGCCGAAGAAAACGGCTTATCGCTGTATTTATACTATTTGGGCCATTGTTCCGATGAAGTGCGCGCCCAAGCCCGGGGCTTATTGAGCAAGCAAATGCTTACCAGCATTGGCTTACCGGATAACTCGCCGCTGGACATCGAAGAGTTCAATATTAATTGCGGGGCTGAAATAAGGCCGGAACTGGACATTAATATGATCAGCGTACCAGTGCCCGACCATTCGACCAACCTGGCCGGTCTGCTGGGCGTTGCTTACGCCGCCGACAACAGTTTGTCGCCGCAGGAAGCCAGCGTTATCCGTGCGATATTGGCCGTCATGGTCATGGTGGTGGGTTCCAGTAAGGTGTTGTCGCGCACCTTGTTGGAGCTTGAATATTACGCCGTGCATGATCCGCTGACCGGCTTGCACAATCGCCGCCAGTTCAATGACATTTTGCATTATGAAATTGGCCGTTCCGAGCGCCATAGGCATGAATTTAGCGTATTGATGCTGGATCTTGATGATTTTAAAGACATTAACGATTCCTACGGCCATCCTACCGGCGACACTGCATTATGCTCAATCGCCAGTGTCCTGCTCGAACATACCCGCAATGGCGACATGTGCGCCCGTATTGGTGGGGACGAGTTTGCCATTATCCTGACTGAAACCGGGCCTAAAGGCGCACGTATCGTTGCTGAAAAAGTGGGCGAGGCACTACGGGAAATGACCATCACTTCGGCACAAGGCAACCGTTTTCATTTGACCGTTTCCATCGGCGTCAGCAGTTATCCGGTCGATGGGACAACCATCGATACCTTGCTTGAAGGCGTCGATACCGCCATGTACAAAGCCAAGGATATGGGCAAAGACAGCGTTTGCTCCTTTGATGCCACGGAAAAGCGCATCAGTATCCGTGAGACCCGTGATAATGTGGAAAACCTGCGCGAAGCGTTAAAAGAAGGCCGTATCATCCCTTATTACCAATCAATCGTTAATTGCCAGACCGGCGAGCTGTATGCCTTTGAAACGCTGGCCCGGCTACAGTCGCCAACCGGCGAGACCACGTCGGCGGCGATGTTTATTGAAACCATCGACAAATATGGTTTGGCGCGTGAACTCGACTTGGCGATGATTAACAATTCTTTTGCCGCGAAACGTGCGGCAATGAACACTGACACCCCGGAAGCGAAGGCAAAAGTGTTTATCAATTTATCGGTGCAGGAAATCCAGGGGCGCGGCATTTTGGGCTATGCCGAAGAGTTGTGCCAGAAACTGGAGCTTCCGCCCGAAAGCATTGTGTTTGAATTGCTCGAACGTGAGGCGATTGGCGACATGACCAACATGCGCCGGTTTTTGACGAATTTGCGCCGTAAAGGTTTTTCCTTTGCCTTGGATGATTTCGGCACCGGTTATAATTCGTTCCATTATTTGCGCGAATTACGTTTTGATTATGTCAAGATTGACGGTGCTTTTGTGCGCAACATATTAAATTCTAAAGTGGATTATGCGTTGGTGCATAACCTATCCCGCTTGTGTCAAGACATCGACATTCTCACCGTTGCCGAATTTGTCGAAAATCAGGAAATTTGGGAAGCGCTCAAAGATATGGGCATCAATTATGCCCAAGGCTACCACATCAGCCTACCGCAGCCTGAGATGAATTTTTCAATTAAAAAATAATAGGCAAAAGGCGAGGGCGACTGATGATACCAGACTGTAGAAAAAAATAGAGTCCACAAAAAACACGAAAACAAGCAATGTTTTCGTGGCTTTCGTGCTTTTCGTGGACAATTATTTTCAGGAAACCGCTTTGAACCTAAACCTTCCTGGCTATCCGCATATCCGGTAAAAACTCTTGTTCATCGCGGCTGGACATTTCCTCATACAGCGCCCATTTTTGGTCGACCACTTTCTGCGCAAATTCCATCAATTTATCGGCTTGTTCCAAGTTGCTGAGCCTTAAACTGCTGTAACGAGTTTCGTTGTAAGCGTACTCTTTCAGCGCAATGGTCGGGCGCAGCGAATCCAATATAAAGGGATTTTTACCTTTGCCGCGCAAGGCTGGGTTGTAGCGATACAAAGGCCAATAGCCGGATTTTACCGCCAACTCTTGTTGCTCCAAGCCATTTTCCAAGTTGATGCCGTGGGCTATGCATGGGCTGTAGGCGATAATCAACGATGGGCCGTCGTAGGCTTCGGCTTCGCGAAAGGCTTGCAATGCTTGTTGTGGGCTCGCGCCTAAAGCGATTCTGGCGACATAGACATTGCCGTAAGCGATGGCTTGCAGCGCCAAATCTTTTTTAGCAGTGACTTTTCCGCCGGAGGCGAATTTGGCCACGGCACCAATCGGCGTCGATTTGGACGCCTGGCCGCCGGTGTTGGAATACACTTCGGTGTCCATGACCAAGATATTGACATCGGAGCCGGTTGCCAGCACTTGGTCGATGCCGCCGTAATCGATGTCGTAAGCCCAGCCGTCACCGCCGATAATCCAGATGCTGCGGCGCACAAAATGATCGACAATCGACAGCAGTTCGCGTGCTTTCGGGTTCGCCAGTTTGTCTAATTGTTCCCGCAATTGCGCAACCCGGTAGCGTTGTGCCCGGATCTCGCTCTCTTCGCTTTGCGGCGCGGCGAGTATCGCATCAACCAGCGCGGCATCAAGCTCATCTTTCAGTTCAGTCAACAGCCGGTGCGCCATGGCGACATGCTGGTCGGTGGTCAAACGGTAGCCGTAACCGAATTCGGCATTGTCTTCAAACAGCGAATTAGACCAGGCAGGGCCTTTGCCTTCGGCATTTTTTGACCACGGCGTGGTCGGTAAATTGCCACCGTAAATGGACGAACAACCGGTGGCATTGGCGGCCAAAATCCGGTCGCCGAACAACTGGCTGATCATTTTTAAATACGGCGTTTCGCCGCAACCGGAACACGCGCTGGAAAATTCAAACAGCGGTTGCAAAAACTGTACGCCGCGTATATTGGAAAAATCGACCCGCGCCCTGTCGTTGTAGGGCAGGGTTTCAAAGAAAACCACGGAAGATTTTTCAACGTCAAGATGCGGGGCTTTCGGCGTCATGTTAATGGCTTTGACGTTGGCATCGTTTTCCGATACTGCCGGGCAGGCTTTTACGCATAAGCTGCAACCGGTGCAGTCTTCCGGGAAAACTTGTATCGTGTAGCGGGTGTCGGGGAAGCCGCGCGAGGTGACGTTGGCGGTTTTAAAGCCTTCCGGCGCCTGTTCCAGATAATCTTTTGGGTAAAATTTGGCGCGAATCGCGGCATGGGGACACACTGCCGAGCAATTGCCGCATTGTATGCACACATCGCTTTCCCAAATAGGAATGTCCTGGGCGATATTGCGTTTTTCCCATTGTGTGGTGCCGGTGGGGTAAGTGCCATCGACCGGCAAAAAGCTGATCGGAATCCAATCGCCGCGACCGGCAATCATTTCAGCCGTCACTTCTTGTACAAAACGCGGTGCGAGGGCAAATTTTCCTGCGCCGGTGTCGGTAAGTGCGCTGACTGCGGTTGGCAGCGTCACTTTTTCCAAATGCGCCAAGGATTGGTCTATCGCCTCAAAGTTTTTTTGCACCACTTCCGCGCCTTTACGGGCGTAGGTTTTTTCGGTGTATTGCTTGATTTTCTTGATTGCTTCGTCTTTTGGCATGACCCCGGATAAGGCAAAAAAACAGGTTTGCATCACCGTGTTAATGCGTCTGCCCATGCCGGTTTGCCGGGCGACTTTGACCGCATCGATGACATAAAACTGTATGTCTTTGTCTATCAATTGTTGTTGCACATGGATAGGCAATTGCGACCAAATTGCTTCGGCATCGAAAGGGCTGTTTAATAAAAAGGTCGCGCCTTGTTTGGCGAGCGCCAACATATCGGTGCTGTCAATAAAATTAAAATCATGGCAGGCGATAAAGTTGGCCGATTCAATCAGGTAAGGCGCTTTAATCGGCTCCGGGCCAAAGCGCAAATGCGAGATGGTTTGCGAGCCGGCTTTTTTGGAATCGTAAACAAAATAGCCCTGGGCAAAATATTGCGGTTCATTGCCGATAATTTTAATGCTGTTTTTGTTGGCACCGACCGTGCCATCGGAACCCAAGCCGTAAAACAGCGCCCGCACCACGTTGTCTGCTTCTATGTCGATATGTTCGGTCACGGCAAGGCTGGTAAAAGTCACGTCATCGGTGATGCCGATAGTAAAGCCGTTTTTCGGCTGTTCGGTCTTGAGTTCCTGATAAATCCTCGCCACCATCGACGGTGTAAATTCCTTGCTCGATAAGCCATAACGGCCACCGATCACACGCGGCATGGCTTTGAGCTGGCCGCTGGCAAAGGCTTGGCTTAACTCGGAAACCACATCTTTATACAGCGGCTCGCCGCTACTGCCGGGTTCTTTGGTTCTGTCCAACACTGCGATATGGCGCACCGATTCGGGCAGCGCCGCGAGAAAATTCTTCGCGCTGAACGGGCGGTATAAACGCACATTCAATACGCCGACGTTTTCGCCTTGTTCATTCAGTTTTTCCGCCGTCGTCGCTGCAGTTTCGACGCCGGAACCTATCATAATGATGATGCGTTCAGCCGTTGCCGAACCGAAATATTCAAAAGCTTTATAACTGCGGCCTGTGACCTGCTCGAACTGTTTTAACACCTCGTCAAACACACTAATGGTGCGCTCATAATAAATATTCGAGCTTTCGCGGGACTGGAAATAAGTATCGGGATTTTGCGCCGTGCCGCGCATCATCGGTTTGTCCGGGTTCAAGGCCCGATCGCGATGGGCAAACACCAATACATCATCGATCATGGCGCGGATTTGCTCATCTTCGAGCAAGGTGATTTTATTGATTTCGTGCGAGGTTCTAAAACCGTCGAAAAAATGCAAAAACGGGATGCGCGATTTCAAGGTGACGGCTTGGGCAATCAGCGCCATATCGTGCGCTTCCTGAACATTGCACGAAGCCAGCAGCGCAAAGCCGGTCATGCGTACGCACATCACATCCTGATGGTCGCCAAAAATCGACAAGCCCTGTGTCGCCAATGAACGCGCGGCAACATGGATGACGGTCGAAGTCAGCTCGCCGGCAATCTTGTACATATTCGGGATCATCAGCAACAAACCCTGCGACGCAGTGAATGTTGTCGCTAATGCGCCGGTTTGCAAGGCGCCATGTAAAGCACCGGCCGCGCCGCCTTCGCTTTGCATTTCGGCAATGGTCGGAATACTGCCCCATAGATTGGTCTTATGTTCGGTCGCCCACTGGTCGCAAAATTCGGCCATGGACGAAGACGGGGTGATGGGGAATATCGCACAGACTTCATTGGTTCTGTAGGCAACATAAGCAGCCGCTTCGCCGCCGTCGATAGTAACTTGTTTGGTCATAGTAAATTTTCCTGGCAACTGGGTTTATCTGATTTGAATGATCTCAATATCAACTAACTGAGACCAAACCGTATCGGCGGTTAGCTAGCATATTTCTTTTAACATTTACGCTGGAGTCCAATAGCTTTAGCTATTGGCGTTAAAAAGTCCTGTAGGGTACGCTCTGCGTACCTTTGTTTAGGTTATGGTGTTTTCGAAGAGGTAGGCACAGCGTACCCGGCTCCTGCGTGCTCATCCAGTCGGGTAAGGTTCTGAACACGCAGTCTATTTTTGGGTCGATGGCATGTTGCATAGTGTACTCAAGCAGTTAACTGATGAATTTTTTCTAATGAAACAGGCTTGGGTAATTCTTGATTATCTTTTTGATAAATTTCGATCCATTCATCCACTATTTTACACAGTTGCTTAAACACTTTTACTTCATCATCACCATGACAGCCACCATAAATTAAACCTGGACAGCTACCGATATAACATTGGTCTTCCTCAGACCACTCGACTATTTTTGGATAATGGTTATTTGTTTTCATTTTTTGCATCCTCTAAGGCAAGTTTAATTGCTTTGACGAGGTAATGTTTAGCATCTTCGCTCAACTTACCTGGAACTGTTACCGACGTACCACTATTCAAATGCTTGTAATTGCGATGACTACCTTTGCCGCCTTTATTTATAAAGCCCGCTGCCTCTAAAAGGTCAATTAGGCTAATTCCGAAATAAAAAATACCAGCCATGGCCTATCTTTAGGCGGGTCGAATGAGGATGTCCCAGTTAGGCAATAAAGGATTGCGTAGCAAGCGTGCCTCGATGTCTGCCATGGCCTGCTTGGTCAGGGTGACG
>JAUXXQ010000213.1 GCA_030684815.1 Methylobacter sp.
CGTCACCCTGACCAAGCAGGCCATGGCAGACATCGAGGCACGCTTGCTACGCAATCCTTTATTGCCTAACTGGGACATCCTCATTCGACCCGCCTAAAGATAGGCCATGGCTGGTATTTTTTATTTCGGAATTAGCCTAATCCTGAAATTTCTTTTTTCAATAAAACTTCATTCGGGTAAATTCGACGACCTTGTTTAAGCGAGGTTAGAGGCAAAATGTTTATCACGGGCAAAATCGCGTTAGTTTCATCACTGCTGATAATCAATACAGGGCGCGTTTTACCTTGTTCACTGCCAATCGTTGGGTCAAGATTTACTAAATAAATCTCCCAACGCATTACCATTCCTCGCTATCAACATAACTAAAATCATCATTCACTTCTTGTAAATCAGCTAAAAAAAGCGGGTCATATTGGCTTTCTTTTAATTGTGCGATTTTTTCAGCGCGTGAAATTTTCGGCGGTTCTTTGAATAACAAAATCACTTCCATCAATTGGTTTTCAGCTATATTTTCAGGTACTTCAATCACAATTTTATGATTACTCGGTACACGTTTAAGTTGTCTTAACGCAATCATTTCCCACTCTCCACAATCAAAATTTCCTTTTCACTCAATTCATAAAGCCCATAAACCAACCCATCAAACTCACGTTCCAACACACCGGTGTCGTTGCCTGCTTTTTATAATTCAGGAACATGAGTATCTTCATATTGCGAAATTAACACGCCGACCAATTCCAGCAACGATGCTAACGGGTGTTTTTCATTTTCACCGACCCTATCAATCAAACTATCAAGCAATGAAACCGCTTCTTCATAATCTTTTTCATTATGCAAAACATGAACGAATTTTGAAAAATCATTCCAAACGGGTGTTATTTGCTCAAGATAAACCGCAGACATAAATTACTCCTTCCATTTGTTTTTATCGTATTCGCTGTGGGTCAATATCGCTCGGATATAAACTTTGCGACTGTTGTAATGAATCGCCGCAATCAATCTCACTTTATTACCACCAACATTGAAAACCGTCAATTTGCCAACTTGGTCAGCGTGTGGAAATAATGTTTTTAACTCGTTGAACGACTCAAAATTATTCGATTTGATCGTTTGATACCAATGTTGCAACGCGGTTTTAACGTCTGGATAAAATTCTGAAAAATCATTCAGCCGTTTGCGCGTAATAACGTGCATTTATTTCCCCTCCATAATCAAAATATCTTCCTCACTCAAGCCATAAAGCGCGTAAACCAGCCTATCAATCTCGCGTTCCAACGCGCGGGTGTCGTTGCCTGCTTTCATAATGTTACATTTAAAGCGGTTAAAGCATCATCAAAAGAATGACGCGGCGATTTATCCTGTTTTTTGACTTGTTGAATGTGTAAATACTCTAAATAATCTTCCAATTTTTCAGCATTCGACAATAATTCTTTCACCAAAACAAACTCCTCAAAATCAATCACCGCAAATTTGTTTTGTCCCTTTTCTTGAATTACTTGCACGTTTTCTAACATGATTATCTCCGTTGATATATACTTTGAACGGTTAAGTTTTCGGCTTATGTTGGGCGAAAAAACTGCTGAACTACAGACCTTCCAGGTTTTAAAAACCTGGAAGGTCTAACTCGCAACGCTTTGAAAGATAAGGATTTCATTTTTTTGCGCGGAATAGCTGCGGCTGATTGCAAAAACCGAAAACCTGGACGTTTAAAGTATACATTACCAATCCAATTCCGTTGAACATTCATCAAGCGGCGTATTCAAACCGTCAATGATGGCTTGTTTAATTTCAGCGTTTTTTGACAAATAATCGTAGTCCGTTTCGAGGCTACTTTTTTGTTTGATAAATAACACAAAATCTAAAACCTCTTTTTGTGACATGATTGGCAATGTGTGAATTTCAGACACAATTGTTTGTTCTAATGTATTCATTATTTCCCCTCCACAATCGCAATTTCTTCTTCACTCAAGCCATAAAGCCCATAAACCAAGACATCAATCTCACGTTCCAACGCGCTGGTATCGTTGCCTGTTTTTTTATCGGCAAGGATTTTGTCCACTAATGTGATAAATGGCTGTTGTTGTTTGGAAGATATTTTTGGAATTGGAATACGCTCAGTAACAGTATTATCGAAGTGCATTGTTCTTATAGCCTTTGCAAAAATAAAAAGGTAAGAATACCAATTTAATAGCTTGGAATTTAACAAAGACCAAATAAATTTATTTGAAAAATCATTAGAAGTAATTGTTATTTGATTAATTGTGTCAACAATAACTACATCCTGCCGTGATGGAATACAAGCTATAATTTTAATGTGGTCATGAGGTTTTGTAATATGCGCTATTATGTTTTGTACAAGAATAGAGTTCACGTTAATTTTAGCCTTTTCACTAATTAGATTAACATTATCAATATATCCCTTCATCGCTCTAATCCCATACTTATCAATTTCTTTTCCACCGATAACTGGATAAGCACCACTACTGGAAATAAATTTCTGTATAATTTCACCTCTGCTATTAGTTTAAATAACATTAAGCATCGTGCTTTTTGTTAAAATAGTTTTTCCTATGTTTATTTCTCTTTCGCTAATACCATTTGGATAGAAATCAAATAAATCTTTTAATCTTTTAATTTTTTATCAATAAATCCAATTTCTTTAAAATTTAAATCATCCTCAGGTTTTACTGATTTATATTAAATGGAAATTTCTTTTTTTAACAAAATAACACAAGCTTCTAGCTTCACATTATCGAATGATTTTCCACAATCTACTATTATTGAAAGTTCTTTTTCAACGAAATCTCTTGTTTTTTTATAATTTGATGCGAAAGTAAAAGATTTAGGAATTATATATGATTGAACCCCATGTTTTTTAAAAACCAAATCCCTTTTCAATAAATAAAATTGCAGTTTCTGTGGTTTTAATTTGGTAGTTATTTTTAAAATAATTTATTTGTTTATCAGATAAACTTGCACCATAAGGCGGATTGCCAATCACAATATCAAAGCAGCCACTTAACCCAAACATCCATTCCACATCAAAAAAATCGGCGTTGGCGTTTTGGTCGTAAGGATTCCAATGTGCCAATTGTTGTGCGGTTTCATTGCCCCAGCCATGTTGTTCTAATAATTCACCAATTTGCTCGCGTAACACTTTATCTTCATCGCGTAGTTTGCGTTTTGTTGTGGGTGTTTTGGCACTGAATAAACGATGACGTACGTTTTTTAATTGATTTTCAAGTGCCTCAATGTCTTTACTGTCAAACAAGCTGGTTTGCGCTTTGGGTTTATCGATGGCGATTAACGTATTGGCGGCAACAAATTTTGTTTCTAAATTGGGCAACGGCAACACGCCGAAATTATCTTTTGTGTCACGCACTGTTTGGTCAACAATGAGCGAAATGAAAAAACGTAGTTTGCTGATTTGAATAGCAATGGCTTGAATATCGATACCGTAAATACAATTTTCAACAAGATAAAGTTTACGCCCGTAATCAACTTCATTATCAAAAGCGTCTTCAAGTGCTTGCAGGGTTTTATCTCGAAACTCAGGGTCATCAATGGCGTTAATTTTTTCAATTTGGCGGGCTTTCCAAAGTAAATTTTGCGGGTCGAGTTTGTGTAGACAATGGACAAGTTTATGCAGTATGCCCATTGGGAATGCACCTGAACCACACGCAGGGTCGAGGATTTTACAATTATCAATTGCGTTAATGAGCTGGAGAGTTTCGGTATCGTTAAACGGATTTTTTAAATCGTTATAACTCAGTAAGTCACGCAATTTATCTGTTGGAGTGCAAGCTTTGCTTGCATTTGCAAGCAAAGCTTGCACTCCAGAAAAATACGCAAGCAGTGATTCATCGACCATGTAATCCACAATTTCGCGGGGCGTGTAAAAACTGCCTGTTTGCTTACGCGCTGTGGTTTTGGTTTCAGGGTTATAACTGGCGAGTAGATTTTCAAACACTTGCCCTAATAATTCAGGATCGAGGGCTATGTCTTCTTCAATCGGGGTGTTTTCAGTAAGGGTGAATTTGTAACTTTTTAAAATGTCGCACAGCCCTTTAATTTCGACGGATTTGTATTTACTGCCCAGTTCTTCACTTAAATTGACGTTTTCGTGTAAGCCAAAGAAAATATAATCAGGTACTTTAAGCTGATTATCGGGGCGATCTGAAAAACCGTCTTCATAAGCGATAACATCACCGCCTTGTTTACCTTTTACATTGGGAATTGGTTTATCCAAGCAATCAAATAACCCCCCGTTCATAAACGGCACAATGCTTTCAACCAAACTTAGAAATGCGGCAGAATCGTTAAAGTAGGATTGATAGCGCATTAAGGTGGTGACGTTCATGTTTTGCCCGGCATTACGAAATGCTCTTTTACCCTGTGTTTGATTTAAAGTTGCAAAGAATAAATTTTGCAATATGGCACGGTAATAATGGCTGTGTGATTTGAAATTATGCTTAGCGGCTATTTTAGGATTGAACTCATTTAACTGAGATTTAATCCAGTTTTCGTTAAAGAGTTCTTCTGGAATAAGGCGTTTTTCTTTGATAAACCAAACGAACAATAAGCGCGTCAATAGTCGAATCAGGTTTTTAGCGTTGTGTTCACGCACTTTGTTTTCATCTTCAACCCCCCCCCCCCCTTTTGCTGCTTCGATATTTTCAGCATCGGGAAAGTAAACTTCCTTCATTGCCCAGAAATACCATTGCGATAATTCTTTATAGAATTGTTTATTGAGTGTCTTGGTATTTAAAACGTTTTGCCAAGCGTTGTGCAAATCAACAAAATTGGCGTTGGCTTTCAATTTCAAATGATCAAATGCCAAATCCGCCAAAATATCTACATGAGCGCGATGTGGGTCATTGATACGAATATCTTTAAGCAAGGTCACTTTTTCTAAAACGTCTTTGCTTTCGTCACGTTTATGCAAGCGACGATGAATCACCGATAACGTCAAGGTGTCGCCGTGTTTGAATAAAATCAAAACAGGTTGTGGACTTTTATTGAGTTCACGGGTGATGGTGACAAGCTGAGTGCGTGAATAGGCTGACGTTTTTAATTCAATCGCCACGAATAGATACGATTCGATAATCGTGCCATCAACCCCGGTGAGCAATGATTGGATATTGCTTAAATTATCTTCGGCTAATTGAAACAGAAATGGCGCGTTAATCCACTCCGAACACAAGGCTTTTTCATGGTCGAAGCTGCGTAGAATTTCAGCAACGGGCTTATCAAAAGTACGCGGACTTTGATAGCCCAGTTCTTTGAATAACGCGATGGTATTTGCTCTTAAATCGCCGCCAGCAAATTGGTTGATGAGGGTTTGAAGCGTATTTTTATTGGTCATATTGAATACCGTTATAGATTTCGCGCAAATAAATAGTGGAGTGCAAGCTCTGCTTGCATTTTTAATCAAGGGCAAGCCGAGCTTGCACTCCATTTTGTTTTTTAAAAATCGTCATTTTCTAATTCAATTCTTTGATATTCTGGATGTTTTTTAAATTGCGAAACTAATTCCTCACGCCCATGACGACCAAGATATTGATGAAAACTTGAGTATGGATAAGCGTTTAATTTTTCGACATAGCCATGTTTAACAGGATTATTCAGTAAATAATTGAGTCGCACGAAATAATCTTTTTCATTGCGTGGGCAATAATCCCAATAATTCCACCATATAGGAGATTGCGAAATGACTTTTTTCCTTATCAATTTTCCTGATTTGAAATGCAATCGCCCAATTATTTTTGGTAAATCTTCACCTTTAAAGCTGTTCACCATAACGTGATAATGATTATCCAAAATGACCCAATGACTGAAATCCCAGTTGCAACGAGCAAATTCTTGTTTCATCAAGTTGATTAAATCATTTTTCAAATCGTCATCCAAAAGATGCCGCTTTTCATAAATACTACCCGTGATGAAATAAGCACTCGAATCTAACAATAAATGTGCTGGACGGTGAGGATTACGTTTTAACATTTTTTATTGCAAGCAGAGCTTGCACTCCTAAGTTATGACTAGCCATGTTACCAACGTAAAATCTATTGGGTCGGTTATTTGCTGCGAAACGATGGGCAATAACGCACCACGCCCGGTAGCTAACTTTATAATTTCTTTTTCTTAAAAGGCTTTACACAGTGCATCGACAGATTTTGCCACCAATTCGTAATAATGCGCCATGTTATTTCCGTCATTTGTTTGGTCATCGAATAATTGGCACAACGCCTCATTAGGTTGGTCTTTGCCTATACACAAGGTTTTGAAAATTTCGAGCGTGTGTTTGGCTTCGGCAAAATTATGTTTTACCGTTCCATCATCGTGAATGTAAATTAGAAAAAACGGTGTGAGCGGATTGACTTGCTGTCCTTTTTCTTGTTGATAAACTTTTTGTTGCAGACAAAAAATAACACCTTTATGGATATTCAAATCGGGTTGTTTTGGCACGATGCCGTAAAGTCCGAGTGGCGCGTTGGCTAATTTGTCACGCTCTAAATCCAAATAGCCGCCTAAATCGGCACGAAAATCATCAAAATTAAAATCGGTTAGCGTCGTGCCATCGTTGAGTTCTTCTAAATCCAACACGTCATCTTTCATGCGTTTTAGCTGTTCATCACGATAATTTAATTCATCGTTGGCATCGTCTTCAGTCAGCAATAAGTTATCCGACCCGGTGGCAGAAATATCCACTAACGCCATTCGCGCTTCAACCCGATTTTTTAAATCCAAATACTGATCGAGTTCAGCCGTCGCCCAAAAGTTAATCATTGAAACTTCTTTGTTTTGGCTGTTAATCCGGTCAATTCGTCCGAACCGTTGAATCAAACGTACGGGGTTCCAATGAATGTCGTAGTTAATCACCCAATCACAATCCTGTAAATTCTGCCCTTCTGAAATACAATCGGTGGCAATCAATACATCAATTTCTTCGGTGAGTGTATTTTTAAAACCACTGCGTTTTTTAGCGGTGGGCGAAAAATTGATTAACACGTCATTGAAATTTGTCGCGCCTAAAGTGGCTTCACATTTTGACCCCGTCACCAATCCACAATGAACGCCTAACTCGGTTAAATCGGATTTCAATGCATTGTACAAATACTGGGCGGTGTCAGAAAACGCGGTAAAAATCAGCACTTTTTTGATTGATTTACCTTGTTTGTCGATAGTTGGATTACCTATTTTATGGGTAATCAATTCTTTTAATTCGTGTAATTTACCGTCGCGTTGTGACGTTACATTCTGTGCAATATCACGCAATTTCGAGAGCTGTTGTTTATCGCTTTCCAAATCTTGTAACCAACGTGAACAATCCAGATGTTTTAACTGGAATTTGATTTTTTTACCGACTGCCAGCGCATCGCTTAATTCTTCATCTTCATAACTATCAAGGAGTGCAAGCTCTGCTTGCAAGTCAGGCAAAGCCTGACCTCCTTTAATTTTACTAATCAATGCGTCGATTTTTATAACGGTTCGCGTCATCGTGTCGGTAAATGAAACCACGGAACTTTCAAGGCGTTTTAAAAAATTCACCTTCATCATGCCGATTAAATAATGTTCACGGTTTTCTTGAGTGAAGTTTTTTACTTTGCTTTGATATTCGGGTAAATCGCGGTATTCGTTGAGTAGATATTTAGTCGGATTGAATAACGACAATTGATAGACTGAAATCTCTTTTTCTATATCAACAAATGACGGAAACACGCCAAGCGTGTCTATGTCGTAATAAATCGATTGTGGGGCGGTACGTTTAGGAAAACCGCCTAATTCTTTTGCAACATTGGGGTAGTGACGTTCAATATGTTTGCGTGAGCGTGCAATGGTCAGTGCATCGAGCAATTTAAAAAAGTCTGCATTTAGATGATGGGCTAATTGAGCTTGACGCTTATTTTTAACCGCGTCATGGAAGGCATTCTGAGCCGCTTTTAATGTTTTATTGGTATCGACAATACCAATACCTGCAAACGCATGAGTATCGTCAGCACTAATGAAACGGATTTGATTATGCAAATCCGATAAATCGTTATTTACGGGTGTTGCAGATAATAATAAAACTTTGCTTTTTTGACCTGCTTGAATCACATCTTCAAGCAAGCGTTGGTAACGTGATTTACCGTTTTTGCTTTTGTTATCATTGCGGAAGTTGTGCGATTCATCGATAACAATTAAATCAAATAAACTCCAATCGAAATCGCTTAAATCAACATTGTTTGACAAACCTTTTTCACGACTTAAATCGGTGTGGCTTAATACAGTGTAATTTAATTTGTCTGTTTTTAACGGATTGAGTTGGCGCTGATAACGTGACGAATACAACAACCAATTTTCACTGAGTTTTTTTGGGCATAAAACTAAAACATTGTGATGTTTCGCCTCGAAATACTTGATGACGGCCAGGGCTTCATAGGTTTTACCCAGCCCCACGCTGTCTGCCAAAATACAGCCGTTATGTGTTTCGATTTTAGTAATCGCGTGAACTACGCCTTCTTTTTGAAAATCAAATAAGGTGTTCCAAATTTCCGATTTATTTAAACTTTTTTCAGTGGCTTCCCGTTGCTCTTGGTAACGTTGCCAATCCTCATAAAAAACATGGTAAAGCGTTTTGTAATAAATAAACTGCGGTGAATGGTTGTAATAAAGCTGCGTTAAATAATTTAATACTTCTTGCTTAACATCTTTTACCAATGTTTTGTCGTCCCAAATCCGCTCAAACCACCGCTTTAAATCCTGTTTATCGCGGTCGCTATCCACCACTAAATTTAATTCGATATTGGAATTGCCTTCGCCTAAACCATAGAGGGTAAAATTTGAACTACCCAATAACGCTGATTCAACGCCTTTATTGTCGATGTGGTAGAGCTTGCCATGTAGCAAATTTGTTTGAATCAGCGAACGAATTTCAACCTTTTCTGTTATCCAATCTGCGCACGTTTTAGCAATTGCTTTTTGATTAAGGCGGTTATTCAGCCATAAATCTTGTTCCACAATATGGAATGCCTTTGCCTGAGATTGTGCTACGTCCAGTTGTTTAACAAAGGCAGGTTCGCCGAATAAAAATTGTAGTTTATCAATCTGCAATAATTCTGCTTTCAGTGCCTCAAATCCGAAAATACTAAAATAGGCTGATACAAAACGCAGTTGAGCATTAGGTTGTATTTTTCCTTTTAAAAAATCACCCACTTTTCCAAAGCTGTGATTGTCACGAATACCTGAAATGGATTTATGGTTAGATTCTGAATTCATTGGTTATTTTTAAGTAATAATTTAAAGTTTAGATAGTGTTTTCTAAGGCTTCTTCGGTAAATTTTATAGTTTTTTAAATAAATTAAATAGAAACCCGTTTAGCAATTTCTATATCTTTGCGTAATAAATCATTAATTAAAACTTGTAGTTTATCGGTATTATCCGTGCATTTTTCTTTTAAATAATAGGCAACATCATTATCTAATTTAACTGAAATTTCGGCTATCAACTTAACGCGGGACAGACCTTCCAGGTTTTAAAAACCTGGAAGGTCTACTTCGGCATGACTGACCATCATGTTCTATCTGCTTGAATTTTACTTCCTGAACATCCATCTTGGTGCCAAATGTGCTTCCATTATTTCAGGTAAAAACTCTTTTTTCGCCTCAACCATTGCAATGGCCTGATCGTGTGGAATCCCTGCTTGCTCTAGGCGCTGGGTGAATTTTAGAGTATCAAAAGTAATGGTAGTCATGGCGCATGCCTGTCAGCAAATAATAAAAGCGTTATGGCTTGCATTATACATAGAAGCGAAGGCGTTAGGCCTTGTACAATTGCGTCAACTAAAGCAAAGCGGGACTAAGCCATTAGACGCACCCACCTCAACCAACATATACTTTAAACGTTCAGGTTTTCGGTTTTTGCAATCAGCGTTAGCTATTCTGCGCTAAAAAAACTGAAAGCTTTATCTTTCAAAACGTTGCGAGTTAGACTTTCCAAGTTTTTAAAACCTGGAAGGTCTGTAGTTCGGTAGTTTTTTCGCCTAACATAAGCCGAAAACTTAACCGTTCAAAGTATAAGCCGCTGTGACAAAAGCATAGCGCCGCGCCACTCGTGGATCATCATAGCCATTCATTGGCCTGCCTTAACTGTGGCCATTTTGCACTTGCCAGCCTGTTTAGACTAACACCCTGTTCTGCGGCCTGCATGGCTAAAGCGCGATGCACAATTGATGGGACGCGCACCCTAAAATTCTCCGCTGTAATTTTTCTCGGCCAAGGGCGTGGGCACGGCTTCGCCATTATTTTGCATATCAATGACGACTTCGCGGACTAGCTGCTGAATGCCGGATAAAGCTTCTTCCGTAGTGGGGGGCAAGCCAATTTATCAAAACGGTGTTGGAGGATCAGAATCCTGCGGATAAGCTCAAGGAATTGGCAGGGCTTGTGGATGACGTTTTTCAGTTAATGCCTTCGGGAAAGCATATGGTTGGCCGTGATTTAGGCCGCATGGAACCGACGG
>JAUXXQ010000215.1 GCA_030684815.1 Methylobacter sp.
AGGGTATCAGTGCTATCCGTGTTCCATTTAGGTATTTTTAACAGCCGCTGAGCAGTTACTATTCCGGCCTTGTATAAATACCGCTATAGCCACGACGATGCTAAAAATCTCGCTATTACAAGCTCACTTTCAGGGTAATAAACAGTTGGCGTGGCGCTCCGACTTGTAACGTCTGATTATCTCCGCTGGCGGTGAAGCCACCTGTACCCATCGTTGAGATATATTTCTCGTCGAATATATTGTAGATAGTGAAGTTTAAGCTGATGTCCGACAAGAAGCCTACTTTGCCAAAGCTGTTGCCTGCACTGAAGTTGAAAATCCAGCGTGGGCTGACCGACTGGTCATTAGTGTAGGTAAAGTAGCGGGTGGTCATATAGTCGGCATTTAATCTCAGAAAATAATGTTCAGCCTGATAAGTGAGATCCGTTTTATAAAGAAGCCGGGGCGAATCGACTACGGTTTTACCCGCTGTTTCGATAACTTTGTCGCCGTCGGAATAGTTGGCATCATAGGTCGAGCTGTTATAGCTTAAGGCGTGGTACCAAGACACGCGGTCGAAGAGGTACAAGATATTGCCAAGTTCCACGCCGTTACTGGTAACGCCACCGACATTTGCCAAAAGTGCTGCCCCAGCGGTCGCTTCGATTAATGATCCACCTGGGGAAATGTTAAGCAGGCGATTGCTGAAATCAACATGGTAGCCGGTCAATGAGCCTTCGAAACTACGCAGAATGTCGCCATCGAGTTCTCGCCGGAAACGGTACCCCGCTTCATAAGTCCACGCTGATTCAGGGCGGATTTCCCGCTGAATCAGTTGAAACGCCGTCTGGTTGCCGACAGCCCAGGGCGATATGCCAAGACCATAGCCACCTTGCTGAAAGTTGCGCATCGTATTGGAGACATCAGCAAAAATTTCGTCATTCGGGCTTAGTTTAAAAACCGCACCGAGTTGCGGCAGAAAGCCATTGGCAACAGACATCGAGCCTTGAGCAAGTTCCCTACCCAGATTATTAACCGTCGGCGTTCCCGATGTGGTGCTAAACAGTGATTTGAATCCCCCATGCAGCGTCAGGGAGTCATTTAATTGCCAAGTATCCTGGAGATGATACTGAACTGTGTTGGTATTGAATTGGTAAGCCCATTGGGTCAGAAATGCCGTGTTTTCGTCCGGCATTTGATAGGGCGACCATAACGGGCCATTCAGGTAGACGGGAAAGAACAAACGTTTTTGTGTGGCGGCATTGTTTTCATACCAGACGCCGGTGTTGATTGTGTGCTGGCTAATAGCCCAATCCAGCGCATTGAGTACGCCAAAACGTCGGGTATCATAGGCCAGGACGCGTTCCGAAATAGGCGCGCCATTCGCGCCTGGTGTGGCTTTGTAAGGCGTCGCCCAAGTGCTGATGCCTTGGTAACCGTGGCCGTAGAACGTGGCTTTCCAGCTCAGATTGTCGGTCAGGGCGGTGTCGAGTGAGGCGTAGCCCAGAGTGTCCTGGCGTACCCCGGATGCAAAATAATAAGCGGCATCAAGTGGATCATTGACTGACGCGTTGCCAAGCGCCGGTACGCCGCAGCAACCACTGGTAGCAGACGCATTGTCGATGGCAGCCTGAAGATTCGGCCAGTAGTTGCTCCAGTTATGTCCCAGTTTGTTAATCCATTCCTTGGTCATGTCCTGATGATCCATTTCATAGCGGTCGGAATAGTTAAAGAATAAAGAAAGATTGCTGTTCTTGATAGGCTGGACAAATTTCAGATTAAGCTGGTCGTAGCCCTGTTCACCCTCACCTTTCCATAAGTCTTGCGATTGGTGGGCGGCAGCCATATAAAACTTGCCCTCACTGGGGAGTAGGCCGCTGTCGAATTTAGCGAAAGTTCGGCGCGTGGCATCGCTGCCCAGTGTCTGCGCCACGCTCGCGCCCATTTTGTCGGCGGGCTCGCTGGAAAAAAACTTGATGGTTCCGCCCAGATTACTGCTTGATGCGGTATCAAGCGAGCCTGTACCTTGGGCGATTTGGGCGCTGCCAAGATTCTCGCTGATCAGTGCGCGGCTGATATACATCCCGTTGAGACTGGAATAAAACATATCGCCAAGCGGCACATCGTCCAGCGTAAAGCCCATTTGGCCTTGATTAAAACCTCTTACTGAGATGCGCACGCCCCATTCATAAGCGCCATAGGGATCTGCTGCCTGAAAATTCACCCCCGCCAGCTTGTTCAGCGCCTTAATCGGGCTGGTGCCGGGGGCTAATTGCTGAAAATCATCTTTCGTCAATGTCTGGGTTTGGCGAGTTTCGCCGGCGCCGAAAATCACGACTTCATCTAACACGATTTTATCTGCTAGAGCCTGCTCTCTAATGTCTGCAGCCTGCAGGCCGGAGCAATGCGCCAGCAAGCCGAGGGATGCTGCCAGGGACAGGCCGTTGACGTTATTATTCATGGCTCGGCCAAGTTTTCACCTGATTGCGGCCATTGTGTTTGGCTTGATATAGCGCGGCATCGGCACGGGCAACTAGGCTTTCTGCATGGTCTCCAGGCTGATAAGCCGTCACCCCGAAGCTGGCTGTTTTGTGCTGCACGATGGGAAAATTATGCTCATTGATAATGCGACACAGATTTTTTGCCAGACCCAGCGCTCCATTGATGTCGGTTTGCGGGCAGATAATTATAAACTCCTCGCCTCCCCAGCGTCCAAGAATGTCGGTTTCACGCGTATTAGCTTGCAGTAATCGGGCTATTTCAGTAAGCACCGCATCACCTGCCTGATGGCCGTGTATGTCATTGACCTGCTTAAAGTGGTCTATGTCCAGCATGATGACACTGAAAGGGTGTTGAAAACGGACGGATCGTTGGATTTCAGTTTCCAACACAGCGTCAAACTTTACCCGATTAAAAACGCCAGTGAGTTTATCGGTAATGGAGAGTCGCTCCAGCTTCTTATTCAGCGCGTTGAGCTTTCGTATCCAGTAGCCAGATACCAGTAACACTAAAGCCAGAACGGCGAGAATTTTCCAGACAAGGCTGTAGTCGATACCTTTTTGCGCAATGACCAACACATGCTTGTTGGCAATAGCCTCGCGCTCCTGCGGGGTGATAGTTTTCACCCCTTTGTCGAGAATGTCGCGCAGGATTTTTTCATCTTTTAGCACACCGATACGCAGATTATTGGTGTATTCAGGAACCTGGCCTGCAATCTTGAGATTGAACAGTCCCTCTTTTTTGATTGCGTAGGCCGCTACAATCAACGAACGGATCATAAGGTCAGCCTTGCGTTCCGAAACCAGCAAGCTCGCTGCGCTCTCGCTATCAGCGAGAATCACCTCCAAGTTAGGGTAATCGCGACGTATGCGTTCTTCTATCATAGTGCCGTGCGGTATCGCGACGCTTTTCCCTTTTAGCGCGTGTAAATCGGCAACGAACGGATGTTCTTCGCGGGTAACAATAATATTGGTGTCATAAAAAGTTGGCTCGGTATAGATTAACCACTCGTCACGAACCGGGGTTTGGTTGATAAAGCTGAGTAACTGGCAGTGCTTGCTCCTGGAAGCGGCCAAACTTTCATCCCAGGTTTTAACGGGGTAGATTTCTATTTTTAGGCCAACTCGCTGTGTGACCAATTGCACTAAATCGGCGGCAATGCCTTCGTGTTGGCCTTGATTGTTGATGCGCTCAAACGGAACCCAATCAGGATCAACACACATTTTGATGGGCGCGGCAGTCTGAAGGTAGGCTTTTTCTTGCTCTGTGAATTCGATTGCTAAATCAGAGGCATGCGCAAATGACACCCAAATGGCAAATATGAAGACGCACACTACTGCTTTTGTGGATACCACTCGCTTGCCCGATATTTTTTAATGTCGGCGGAATCCGTTCCCCGCCGCCTCAGCTAAAAGTATCTCAGCTTGAATTGATTATCACAAGCGCGATTTAATCAGTCGTTGGACAATATTTTCGTCGAGCGCTTATGGCGGACGGTAAAGTACGAAAATATTTACATGAATGATTACCTGTCCGTGCCTGAACTACGGTTCGGCTTGAAGCGTTACTTTGAATTTTATAACCAAGAGCGCTTACATCAAAGCTTGGATTACCAAACGCCAGCTGAAGTACATTTCTCTGCAATGCGTTAACTATTTCTCCTTATTTTTTGGAGAAAATGCTCTTGACAGTTGGGTCTGCTTTTAAAATTTTAGCGTCGGCTATCGCTTGGGACAATAAAGGGGGCAAAAATCACGGGTTTCAGTGGTTTCGCGTGGGACAGTCCGGGCATAAAAAACCCCGCGAAGCCAGATAGCTTGCGGGGTCTTGGGTAGGTCTGGGATTGCCTGCAGGCTATAGTACATGACACCAGTATTATCAATACCTGTAGCCTGTCAAAATTCAAGCAGGGGGCAAAACAGGGGGCTTTGAAACGTGATTTTTATTTTTACCCCAAAAATACCCGCACTCATTGCCGAACAACTCATTGTTTCGCAGCTTGATTCTTGTAACGGAAATTGCGCGGAAATGCCAGCCGATACCTGTACCAAAGCCGCTACGCCACTGAAATTAACTGCGCGTCTCCAGATACAAAAAAGCCGATCATCAGACCGGCTCAGATTGCGCGGGTAGCGGCATAATTTACCCGCGCAATTTGTTTAGTAACCATGTCCACTGAATCCGCCACAAGTAGCGCCGGTACTGAATTTAATGGCTGATTTTTTGTTTACTAACTACTTATCGTTTTTTGTTGTAATTAAACAACATTCAATTAATCAGCTTCAAGCACTCCCGCTGTTGTTTCAGTACCGCCGCCATTTCCCGCATCAATGCCCGATGACCACCTTTAAAAGCGTTCTGGCTTGATGCTGCCTTACCCTCTGGAGTTTTCGCCCCGGTAGACTTAGCCCACGGCTTCCAGCTCTGAATTAACGCTGATTGCTTCGCTCGTTCTGCTGCTGTCCAGTGTCTCATTGGGTATCTCCGTTAAAAGTTCGTTTGACTGTTTTTGTGTTTCTTCCGTATGCGAGGCCGATACGCCATTATTGACCTGCTGGTGGCCATTGCTGATATTGGCCTGCTTGGCAAAGATGACCGGCGGATTCTTGATATTGCTCAAGGTCTCCAGCGTCATGCGGCATTGATTCTGCGCCCGTAGCGCCAGGCGTAAAAAGGTTTCATAATGTTTGAGCTGGTCTTGATTCCGCGCCTTTCGTGCCAAATGGCCAAACAGCGCATCGAGCGTAAAGGCTTGGCTCATCAGCATGGTTTCAGGCGTGCTCATATCGCCAGCATGTACCTTTGCAATCTGCTCACTCAATGCGGCGACACGGTTGTTAATGTCAATCGGCGTATTCGTTTCAACATCGTAAAAATAGTGCATGGTGACCGCGTTCATCACGTCCGGGCGTATCACCTTTTTGGCCAGCGCCTCATCCTTTGATTCGCCAGGTTTAGCATCCGCTTGAATGGTGTTTGGGGTTTTCTTTTTAGCCATTGCTATTTCCTCGTTGCTTCTATGACTTCGGTCATCGTCCTGACTATCAAATACTTCACTTGCCGGGTTATCGGTAGGTGGGCATCAAAAGCGCCCCATTCATTAGTGGCGGCTTGAATCCATTTGGGTACGCCTTGCCGGGTTATGCCTGTGGCCGCTATCAGGCCGTTGATGTAGAAGCCATCCAAGGCGATAACCTGTCTAAGGCGTTTGCCGTCTTTGGTGACATAGAACGCCACGCGGACAATATCCAGATTATGCAGCTCTGTGGGGTCGTCATCATCAAGCTGTGCAATTATTTCTACAGGTGTAATGGGTTCAGGTTGTGAAATTATTTCTACAGGCTCAATATCATTAGCTTGTGAATATATTTCTACAGGTGCGCTGCTCTCTGCTTGTGAAATTATTTCTACAGGTTCGTTGTCTGGTAGCTGTGAAATTATTTCTACAGGCTGTTCGTTTGAGTGCAGCCGGTCATAGTGCCATTGCCATATAGCCAGCTTGGTATCGGTGGGCATCAACTTTGCTTTACTGGTAATGTTTAGCCCGTCTTTGGCTTGTTTGATTAGTTCGGCTGTTCGGCCTTGTGACTTTGGCGAGTAGCCGCACAATGCCGCCAGCGCTTCCGCCAGCTTGCCCGTACCGTCATAAGTTGATGTAGTCATATTGTTTGCTCCCTGTTGTGTAAATAATTCTACAGGCTGTCATTGTAAGCCTGTGAATATAATTCTACAAGCCACCTGTGAATATAATTCTACAGGTGCGCTGTGTAAATAATTCTACAGTGAGGCTGTGTAAATAATTGCACAACTAAACACTGTAGAAATAATTTCACACCTAAAACCGTCAAGCAAGCGCCTAAGGTGGGGCATAAGGTGGGGCATAGACGGATAATTAAAATCGGTTGTGTTAAAAAACAATCAGTTGCAAGCGTGGTTAGGCGGACGGCATTTCCGCCTAACCGGGTTTTGGGCTAAAAATAGTAGGCTTTGGTCATCAGCAACACATAAGAATCATGACAGGCTGACCGAACTAAATTATCCCATTCAACATCACCATGCCCGGCTTCGGCTGCTCGTTTTACCTCCCTAAAACATATATCCATTACACTGTTATGATTCTCCATAACGACCGTGAGCTGACCAGCCTGCAATGCTGCCAGATATGTTTTAATGTCGCTCAATTCTTCCGCTGTCACATCAATGTCGTTTGTTTCAAGGCATACCCTCAACTTGTGGTAAATATCGAGGGGGTTTATTGAATGGATAGCCGCTAACTGCTTTTGCCCATTGGTGATGACATCCATAGCCCCACTATCATCATCAGTCATCAGCCTATCCGTTGCCCTTATCACTCGCTCTGCTATTGCTGGAATCATGCTGACCTTGTTGCCTGCTAATTGTTGAGTGAGTTCAGCTATATGTGCCCGCTCATCTGCTACTCTTTGTTCAAGTTCTACAACACGCGCTTGAAGTTGTGCTTTATCTGTTGACGTAATCATGTAAAAATTTCCTTGCCGGTGTACGGCATAAGTTTAAAAAAACATCCTTGTTGGTAAGTCCCTGCATTAATCCGGCTGTCAGATAGCCGGGGTTAAATTCTGTTTTTTGGGGGATTTACGTTAATCGCCATCAAATGCCCCCAAAACCTTGCAGCCGGTAAATGTGCTGGCGCTTGTTGAAAGCCGACACGCCGAATGCGCACTTGTCCACCAAGTCGATAATCAAGGCTCTGGTTTTGCCGGGGTGCGGCCTGCGACATCGGCCTATCGACTGAATGAGCTTGGTGGCTGCTGGATCTCCGGCCTTGTCGATCACGGCGGACATGGGCGCGGCGAAGATTAAAACCTCCAGGTGCGGGAAGTCTAAGCCCTCGCTTAACAGTTGTGACGTGCCAATGATAAGTTGTGCGCTTTTGGCCGCTGCCATACGCTCTAAGCGCACTTTGGCCGGAAGTTGGCCGTGTATCAGCAAGGGCTTCAAACCGGCCTCGGCTGCCAGTGTGGTTAGGCTAATTCCGAAATAAAAAATACCAGCCATGGCCTATCTTTAGGCGGGTCGAATGAGGATGTCCCAGTTAGGCAATAAAGGATTGCGTAGCAAGCGTGCCTCGATGTCTGCCATGGCCTGCTTGGTCAGGGTGACG
>JAUXXQ010000217.1 GCA_030684815.1 Methylobacter sp.
ATCGCTGAGCTTATCAGTAACTGTTACGAGCTCCAGCGTGAGTTATTTAATACTGTGGTAGCAAATTCTATCGCGACACTCATGCCTGAAATAAAAAATCTCAATCCACAATTTAGGCATTCCGTCAATGCGTAAGTCCTACCCAAGATAAAACGATAGAGTTAATTGGAGGAGAAATTAGATCCAATAAGCTTTATACCGATGATGTTTGGATTGATTTTATGAAAAAGCAAGATGACCAGCATCTTGTGGAATACGTATTGGAACAATTTCAAGGCACATGGTCAGGTAAATACCCATTCTACGATGTTGAATACCCCTCCAATATCTTCAACCCTCCTAAATGGTTAGCTGCAAAAGCAAGAGTGACCAAAAGAGATAAAAAGGGTAGAGCATTAAATTTGATTGGTATGCTTATTGATATTACCGATCGCAGGTTGCTGGAACAGCGGTTGCTGGAGCAGAAGGCGTTGCTCGACACGGTTCTAAACAATATTGACTCGCATGTTTACATGAAGGATCAGGATCGGCGCTATTTGTACGCCAACCCGTCCGTGGCTGCGCTATTTGGCCATAGCCCTGATGACATTGTCGGTAAGATCGACTCCGATCTGATGCCGCAGGAAGCGGCTGATCGCTTTGCTCCACTCGACCGGCATGTGCTCGATACGGGAGAAAAAAGCTGCGGTGAAGAAATGCTCAACGACACTAACGGCGAGATGCGTTACTTTTGGTCAACCAAGCTGCCCATTTGGAAAGACGGCAAAGTGACCTCATACGTCGGTATCTCAACAGACATTACCGAAGTGATACGGATGAAGGAAGAGTTCAGAAAGTTAGCGAACACCGACATGCTGACAGGCATCGACAATCGGCGCAGTTTTTTTGCACGTGCGGAGATTGAACTCAAACGCGCGCAGCGCCACGGCACAAGACTTGCCATTTTGGTGATTGATATTGACCATTTCAAGCAAATTAATGATAGCCAAGGCCACGCAACTGGTGACTGTGCGATTATTGCGTTCGCTCAGGCCAGCCTAAAAGAATTGCGTGATATCGATTTGTTGGGGCGTCTCGGCGGCGATGAGTTTGCCGTGTTGCTGCCGGATACATCACTGGAAGGCGCAATAGTTGTTGCTGAGCGCATCCGTTGCGCTGTCGAGGCATTACGAATACTGGGCAAGAAGGGAGAGCCTTTGCACATGACCTCAAGTATTGGTGGCGTCATGGTGGGAGCGGACATCACTTGCGTCGATGACGCATTAGCTAAGGCAGATGCTGCGCTCTATCGATCTAAATTACAGGGTCGCAATCGTATTGAATTCATGCCCTGCTAATAATAGGGCTAATTCCGAAATAAAAAATACCAGCCATGGCCTATCTTTAGGCGGGTCGAATGAGGATGTCCCAGTTAGGCAATAAAGGATTGCGTAGCAAGCGTGCCTCGATGTCTGCCATGGCCTGCTTGGTCAGGGTGACG
>JAUXXQ010000219.1 GCA_030684815.1 Methylobacter sp.
CGTCACCCTGACCAAGCAGGCCATGGCAGACATCGAGGCACGCTTGCTACGCAATCCTTTATTGCCTAACTGGGACATCCTCATTCGACCCGCCTAAAGATAGGCCATGACTGGTATTTTTTATTTCGGAATTAGCCTAAACTAAACCATGAACAAAACCAATATCCTATTAGGCGTCAATATCGACCATGTCGCCACATTGAGGCAGGCCAGAGGCACGCTGTATCCCGAACCGGTTCAGGCCGCTTTGGTGGCCGAGCAGGCCGGTGCCGACGGCATCACTGCGCATTTGCGCGAAGACCGTCGGCATATTCAGGATCGGGATATTTATTTATTAAAAGACATGCTGCACACCCGTCTGAATCTGGAAATGGCGGTCACCGATGAAATGCTTGGCATTGCCGTTAAAGTGCGTCCGTTCGCCTGCTGTCTGGTGCCGGAAAAACGCGCAGAACTGACTACCGAAGGCGGGCTTGATGTTGCCGGTAACTTGCACCGTCTGCAATGGGCTTGCGATAATTTGGCCAATGCAGGCATTGAAGTGTCGCTGTTTATCGATCCTGACGAAGTGCAGATTGATGCGGCGATAAAAGCTGGCGCGCCGGTAATCGAATTGCATACCGGCTGTTATGCCGAGGCCGACACGCCGCTACGGCAGGCGGAAGAACTGGCGCGTATCAAGCAGGCGGCGCTGTATGCGCACAGTGCCGGACTGCAAGTGAACGCCGGTCATGGCTTGAATTTTTATAATGTCGAAGCAATCTGTGCTATCGCGCAAATCACCGAACTTAATATCGGCCATTCGATTATCGCGCAGGCGCTGTTTTCAGGGCTGGCGCAAACGGTCAGTGATTTAAAACAGCTGATGCGCGCGACCCGTTTGCAGCAAAGCATTTGATCTGAGGCGGCCGTGGCACTGGCATTTTATCAATTGACCTCGGCTGGCGATAGAGAGGTTAATCAGGACTTTATGGCGCATAAACTCAGCGACAATTATGCGCTGTTCGTTGTTGCCGACGGTTTGGGCGGGCATCATGGCGGGGAAAAGGCTTCGCGCTTTTTCTGTCAGGGCTTGCTAAAAAACACCGACCTTTACACCAAGCAATTGACGCAAAACCCGTTAGCGCAAAATCCTGTAGACGTTTTTTCAGCCTGGATGACGGCGGCGGTTAAAGAAATGGCAGCCTTGTTCGCCAGCGACCGGGCAGGCCATGAAGCGCACACCACCTGCGCCATCCTTTATTTGGACGAGCAGCGGGTGTTGACCGCGCATTGCGGCGACTCGCGGGTGTACAGGCTTAATCCGCAACAGATTGTGTGGCGAACGGAAGACCATTCGGTTCCGCAAGAATTGCTGAATGCGGGCAAAATTAGTGAACAACAGATGGCGCAGCATCCCGAACAGAACCAATTGACCCGCACTATTAATATCTTGAAAGCGGCTGAAATGGAGATAAAACAATATTCGGCAATGGAAAAAGGCGAGACTTTTGTGCTGTGCAGCGACGGTTTTTGGGAATACGTGAAACAGGCTGAATTTGTGCATTTGGCTCAGTCTAGCAGCGGCAAGGACGAATTAGCTAAACTGACGCGGTTAGCGATATTTCGTGCCCACGGGAAAAGCGACAACGTCACTGTGCAATGGGTAAGGAAAGATTGAAAAATGACGCATAGCCGGGAACGCCGAGCCCCAGCTCGGCAGTGTTGATACTCGCCAAGCTGGGGCTTGGCGTTCCCAGTACAGCAGGTTATACCGCAAAACCATGTTTTTGCATCCGATAAAGCAGGGTGTCGCGGGAAATGCCCAACAATTTCGCGGACTTGCTGCGGTTGCCTTTGGTGCGGTCTAACGCTTGAGTTATTAAATTGGCTTCCACCGTATCCAATTCGACACCCGCCTCAGGCAAAGTAAAGGCGTCCAGCAGCGGTTTATTGCTGGCATGTCTGGCGGCAATAAATTCGTATGGCAGATTATCCGGTTCGATGACGCTGCCTGCCAATAAAATGCTGAGCCGTTCGCATAAGTTACGCAATTCACGGATATTGCCCGGCCAAGCGTAGGCTTTCATGATTTTTAATGCTTGTTTGCTGAATTTAGGTGCGGTGAGCGTATAGGCAGATTCAAACAAACTTAGGAAATGGTTGACTAACAGTTCAATGTCTTCGGTGCGTTCTGCCAGTGGCGGCAATTCTAAGGGCACTACATTCAAGCGAAAATACAAGTCCGACCTGAACTCACCGGCCTCAATTTGCTTGCCTAAGTCCGCATTGGTGGCTGAAATTATCCGGACATCGACTTTGTACGGTTTGATTTCGCCAACGGCAAGGCACTCGCCTGATTCCAGAAAACGTAACAATTTGGCCTGAATCGACAGCGGCAAGGAATTGATTTCATCAAGAAACAGGGTGCCGCCATCGGCCGCTTGGAACAGGCCTTGTTTATCGGCTGTCGCGCCGGTAAAGGAGCCTTTTTTATGGCCGAACAATTCCGATTCGATCAGGCTTTCGGGCAGTGCCGCGCAATTTAAGGTAATAAAGGCTTTATCGGCGCGCGTACCGGCCCGCTGAATGGCGGTGGCGAGCACTTCCTTACCGGTGCCGGTTTCGCCTTTAAGCAGTACAGTGACGTCAGTAGCAGCAACGATTCTAGCGCTACGAATTAATGAATCTAATGCAGGAGATTGACCGATAATCGCTCGAAAATGATCCATATAAACCTCTTAGTGTAGTGCGGTGTGTGAAGTAATCGCCATGGGGTTTAGCCAGGGCAGGGCGGCCAGCAAAGCCAGGATGATCATAAACAGGCCGATGGCCTGTTTGAACCGCTGCATTCTGGACAGCCTCGTTAACAAGCCGGTCATTATACCGACTCCCATCACGGCGGGTAAAGTTCCCAGGCCGAAAAACAGCATGGTCAGTGCGCTTTCTTGAATATCGCCTGCGGTTGCCGCCAGCGCCAACGCCGAATAGATCAAGCCGCACGGCAACCAGCCCCAAATCATGCCGAAAAAATAAGCCTGTAGCGGATTTTTTACCGGAATCAGTTTGCGGCCAAAAGGTTCGATGATTTTCCAAAAACGCAGGCCGACTTTTTCAATGTAGGCAAAGCGGGGGAACCAGCCGCCTATGTAAAGTCCGGCACCGGTCATGATGACGGCGGACAGCACTTGCAGCAGCCGATGCCCGCTGATGTCGCCGATGGACAGGGTAAGCAGGCTTCCAATACCCCCCGCCAGCCCCCCTGCGATGGTGTAACTGCTAATGCGGCCGATGTTGTAGCTGAACACAAAAGGCAGCAGGCGTTTTTTTTCGCTGCGTATTTCCGGTTTCAGGCTGAGGGTCAATGTACCGATAATGGAGCCGCACATGCCGATGCAATGCAGGCTGCTGAACAGACCCATGGCAAAGGCGACCAGATGGGAGCTGGTAAAGGCTAGATCAAATTCCATAGTCGCAGGGCAATATTCAGATAAGGTGCAAGGCTAAAGGTCAGTACTCAATCAAATTTATAATGTCAGACTATGTGGGAGTGGCTTTAGCCACGGCAATCGTGGCTGAAGCCGCTTCCACAATTAAATTATCATCCGACCAAACAAGATTGACCAAGTACCGGTTAAGCTATAAAGGCTGCTGAAATTGGGCAAGAATTTGCCCCTGGATTTTTTCGGCCATGGCTTTGCGGTTTTCGGCATCGCGGATAGGCCGACCGACGACGATGTAGTCGGCGCCATTTTGGAAGGCCATTTCGACGCTGACCACGCGTTTTTGGTCGTCTTCTTCGCGGTTATCGACCGGCCTGATGCCCGGCGTGATGACCAACAATTTATGGTCGAGTTCTTGGCGCAGCATTTCGACTTCAAGCCCGGATGACACAATGCCGTCGCAGCCGATTTGTAAGGCGCGTTTGGCGCGGGATAACACCAATTCGCGCACATCGCATTTGAAGCCCAAATCGTCCAAATCGCCGCGATCCAGACTGGTCAACGCAGTGACTGCCAATACTTTAAGCTCGCCTTTTTCCTTGGCGGCGGCTTCCATAATCGCATCATTGCCGTGGATAGTGGCAAGATCGACGCCTTTGCTGCTCAGGGCTTTAATGGCGCGGCCCACGGTGGCAGGCACATCGAAAAACTTTAGATCGACGAAGACTTTTTTATCGCGCTGCTTTAGCCATTCGATAAAACCGAAATAATCGCCCGACATGAACAGCTCCATGCCGACTTTGTAGAAGATTACTGAATCGCCGAGTTCTTCCACTAAAGCCTGGGCTTCGGGAATACTGGGCACATCGAGCGCCATAATCAGGCGTTCGCGGACGGGAATGGGTTTGCTTGAGATAAACATAGGCTTCAGGTTTTAGGTGAAAAGGCAAAAGGCGTTACTTTAATCGTTATTCTGTTATCAGTTCTTGTTCGTCCCAGGCTTGTATGCCGCCTTCCATATCGTAAACCTTGGCAAATCCGGCAGACAGTAAAGCCAGGTGCGCTTTTGCCGAACGCTTGCCGCTATGGCATTGAGTGATGATCGGGCTGTTTTTATACGGCTCAAGTTCTGCCAGCCGCTCGTTTAATTGCGCTAGCGGAATATGAATGGCGCCGGGAATATGGTGTTGATTCCATTCGTCATCTTCACGCACATCGACAATAACCGCCGTCTTGTTGCCGTTCATGGCAGCCGCTTCTTTAGGCGAGATGAAATCGTTTGCGGCCAAAGCCACGGGGCTGGTCATTAATAAGAAAACACCAACTTGGCAATATTTTGATAATAAAGTCATTTGAACAATCTCCAGTGAAAGTCCGCATATATTACCGGAACTTGATTTAACGGTGAATGTTAAAATTCGCCGTCCTCACAATCGTCCCCCACTATGCACTCAACATTAATACAAATGACCTTGATAATGGCCTGCGGCACCTTCTGGCGTTTACTAAAACCGGCAGGCTTGTCGGCCGGGCAAACGCGGCTGGTGTTGACCACAGTGGTCTATTATTTGCTGCTACCGGCGATGGTGTTGGAGGTGTTATGGTCGGCCGATATAGGCTGGCATTCGTTACAGTACACCGTGCTGGGCGTGGGCAGCATTGTGTTTGCTATGCTTTGCATCTGGGCAGTCGGCGCGGTGTTCAAATTTGAACACCGGCGTTTGGGCGCGATGATACTGGCGGCGGCATTTCCCAATGTGACCTATCTGGGCTTGCCGGTTTTGGAACAAACCTTTGGCAGTTGGGCGCGGTCGGTAGTCATACAAATGGATTTTTTTGCCACCACGCCGTTATTGTTTACTGTCGGTGTCATCGTTGCGCGGCACTACGGCGAAGACAGCGCCGACAAGCCTAAACCGTTATGGCTGTTTTTCAATGCGCCGCCGTTTTGGGCGGCGGCGCTTGCCGTCATTCTCAATATTAACGGCGTCATCGCCCCGGATTGGCTGTTGGGCGTATTACAAAAACTATCCGCCGCCGTAGCGCCGTTGATGCTGTTTTCGTTGGGCTTGGCGCTCAGCTGGCAGGCGGTCACCGTCCGTAATATCCCCTATGTCATCCCCGTCATCCTGATCAAAATGGCGCTGATGCCGCTGTTTGCCATGCTGTTAGTCGGTTTCTTGCCGATAAGCGGCGAATACAGCGCGGCAGCTGTGCTTGATTTGGCCATGCCGAGCATGGTGTTGGGCATTGTGTTTTGCGACCGCTTCCGCCTTGATAGCGCTCTGTACGCCATGGCGGTCACAGTAACCACAGCACTCAGCCTAATTACCTTGCCGTTTTGGCACGGTGTGTTGATAAGCGGCGGATTGTTACAGGGCGTGTTAACGCGCTTTTAATCAGGGGGACTTTTCCCAGGCTGCGCCGATCTGGCGAATACAAAGAATGAAATTTTGTGCCCTACGTGTTTCAGGAAATCACTTTGACAATGGGGAATTGCGCGGCTTGGGAGTTGTGAGTTACGGATAAACAATACTGGCTTGCGGGCCGAGGTCGTCAGCTTCTTCTATATAACGGATTTCATTGCCAATCTTTAAGCTCACAAATCCGTCGCCTGGCACGCTGTTGCGGTGGAAATAAATTTCACGGCCATCCTCGGCAGCAATAAAACCGTGGTCTTTTTCCGGCACGATGCGGCTGATGGTTCCTCTGCTTTGCAAATCATGGGTTTTAACTTTGCCCCGCTGTATTCGCACGTAATCTTCCAGCTGCCTTGTCGCTGCGTCAAACGCATCACGAATGGCGACATAAATATCTTCGTAAGCCTGTTTATCGTGATGTTCGTGACTGACGACCAGTTCTTTGCGCGGCGTAGTGATGTCGATACGGATATGATATTGGTTACCTTGATGGTGGCGTTGGTGTTCGGCTTCCACCGCTACCCGGCAACTCATAATATGCGGGTGGAACCTATCTAATTTACTGGCTTTTTCACGAATTTTGGCTTCCACCGCATCGGAACTGGGTATGCCGCGAAAAGTGATTTGTAACGGGATTTGCATGGTGATGCCTTATCAAAGTCAAAATTGTTCAGCCCCGCCCTTAGAAAAAGAGCGGGGCAGGGGCATTTTATTTAACTAAATCCCCGTCAATTCCTCCTGTTTTTACAGAAGGTAAGGTGAAGGATTACAGTGGGTTACGGAATCAAAGGATTACTAGGTCTTCGGCTTGCGGGCCTTTTTTTCCTTGGGAGACATTGAATTCGACCCGTTGCCCATCGCTCAACGATTTGAATCCCGTGCTGCTGATATTGCTGTAATGCACGAAAACATCAGGGCCTTTTTCCTGTTCAATAAAACCAAAGCCTTTGCTGGCGTTGAACCATTTAACTGTACCGGTGTTTTTAGACATAATGAAAATCCTAAATAATATGGGTTTATTATTAAGCAATAGCTTAATATTTTTGTGAATTAAATCGACTTGCCAGGCAGTTAATTGATTAATTTTAAATACTATTAACCAGCTTATGCAGCATATTCAGTCAGGCATAAAATCAATTATTATTAATATAATATGCACAGGCATTTTCGAAAGAACACTTAAGCTCTTTTTCCATGCATATCAAGATCGATTAATCTATATTTTTCTTTGCGATATAGAGCAATCCATCTGGGCTTATTGAATCAAAAAATTTACAGTAAAAATATCGGTACAAATACTTAGTGTTATGCGGATTCATGTTAATGTATTGAAAAATATATAATTTGTGCTGACTGTGGTAGCCTGGTGTCAGCGGGTGATTGGTAAGAACGGCGGTTTTTGAAGGCAGGCATTGCGCCAAATAACACAAATGCCAAGTGAAAAAATAGTTTGGAAATAGGACTGAATAACGGTTATTATCCGGCTACGAATATATATTCATAATCCAGGCTTAAACTGTTAAGTCTGTTTTCAATAAATCGAGTTTTCCACGCAGGGTATATAACATGAGCGATACGCTGTTGCATCCTTCACAACTCTATAAACCATGTAATGTTGAGCAGTTAAAGTTTGCTTCCACCGATGAGCTTGAAGATATTGATATTAGCGTCGGTCAGCAACGTGCGGTGGAGGCCGTTAAGTTGGGTATCCGTATGCCTAAGCCTGGCTATAATATTTTCGCGATGGCGCCTTCCGGCACCGGCAAATTGACCACGGTGCGGCAGTTGGTCGAACATGAGGCCAGTCGGCAGGCGATTCCTTCGGATTGGTGTTATGTCAATAATTTTAGCCAGCCTGCCAAACCGACGGCGATTAAATTTATGCCGGGGCAAGGCAAGGTGTTCAAGCACGATATGGCGCAGTTGATCGACGAGCTGAGTATCGCCATACCGGCGGCGTTTGACGGCGATGAATACCGCTCCAGAGCCGGTGAGCTGGAAAGCGAATCGCGGCAGCGGGAAATCAACGAGCTCAGCCAGTTGCGCGAAGAGGCGGCCAATGCCCAGGTTATCCTTACTGAAACTGCAACCGGTTACGCGTTTTCACCGGCGAATGAAAGCAATGAAGCCATCAGTCCCGAGCAATTTAATAAGTTTGGTAAAGATAAGCAGCACGAGATACAAAAGACCATTTTCGACTTGCAGGAACGGCTGGCAAAATTGCTGAAAAACTTTCCGATTTGGCGTAAGGAAACCAAGCGCAAATTGCAGGCGCTGAACCGCGAAGTGGCGGAGCAGGCAGTAAACCATTCGATAGACGATCTGATTGCAAAATACGCAAAGCAGGACGCAGTGCTCAGTTATTTGAACGAGGCGCAAAAAGACATTATCGAGCATGTGCTGGATTTTTTGCCGCATAGCGAAAAGCTTCTTCCGTTCATGGACTTGACACAGGAAGCCAATCCGTTTAAACGCTATTACGTTAATCTGATGGTGGATTTTTGCAACAAAAAATCGGCGCCGGTCATTTATGAAGACCACCCGAGTTACACTAATTTGGTCGGCCGCATCGACCATCAGGCCTATATGGGTTCGTTGGTCACTGATTTCACCCTGATTAAGCCGGGCGCCCTGCATAAAGCCAATGGCGGTTATCTGATTATCGATGCGCGAAAATTGCTGTTTCAGCCTTATGCCTGGGATATGCTGAAAAGGACGCTGCAAGCCGGTGAAATCCGTATTGAATCATTGGAACGTGCACTGAGCTTGATTAGCGCCTCATCGCTGGAACCGGAACCCATTCCGCTGAATGTAAAGCTAATTCTGTTGGGCGAGCCGTTGATTTATTATCTGCTGTGCGAATACGACCCGGAGTTTCACGATCTGTTTAAAATTGCCGCCGATTTTGACCAGTCGCTTGCGCGAGCAGACGGCGATGCCGATTATGTCCGCTTATTGGCGACCATCGCCCGCCGCGAAAAGTTGCGGCCGCTGAGCCAGAATGCAGTCGCCAGGGTGATAGAGCACAGTGCCAGAATGAGCGGCGATGCGGAAAAACTGCTGACCCATTTGCGCAGCATCACCGATTTATTAATGGAAGCCGATTATTGGGCGGATAACAACGGCCACGAACATATTACCAACAGCGATGTGCAGCAGGCGATAGACCATAAAATTCACCGGCTGGATAAAATCCGGGAAAAGCTGTACGAGCATATCCATCGGGGCACTGTGTTAATTGACACCGAAGGTCAGGTGATTGGTCAAGTCAACGGCCTTTCGGTTTTGCAACTGGGTGAGTTCAGCTTTGGGCAGCCGTCCCGCATCACTGCAACGACCCGTTTGGGCGGCGGCAAAGTGGTGGATATTGAACGTGAAACCGAATTGGGCGGCGCATTACATTCCAAAGGCGTGTTGATTTTGTCGAGCTTTATCGCCTCCCGCTATGCGCGAACCTCGCCGTTTTCGGTCGTCGCCAGCCTGGTATTTGAGCAATCTTACGGTCATGTGGAAGGCGATAGCGCCTCGTTGGCTGAGTTATGCGCAATTTTGTCGTCAATCGCCCAACTGCCGTTGCGGCAGGATTTGGCCATTACCGGTTCGGTCAACCAATTGGGCAATGTCCAGCCGATAGGCGGCGTTAATGAGAAAATCGAGGGGTTTTTCGATATTTGCGCCAAAAGAGGCTTAACCGGTACTCAAGGGGTTATTATTCCCAATACCAACATTAAGCATTTGATGTTGCGCTGGGATGTAGTACATGCCGCGCAAGCCGGGCAGTTTGCCATTTACGCGGTCAATACGGTAGACGAGGCGCTGGCCTTGCTGAGCGGCATGGATGTCGGTGCGGCTAATGAGCAGGGCGTTTATCCGCCGGAGTCGTTTAACGCGTATGTTGAAGCTCAGTTGTTGCAATTTACCAAGATTAGAAAGGAGTTTGCCGTGAAGGATAAAGATAAGGAGTGACTGCCTGGTGAAAAAAGAAATGGAACGCGGATGACACTGAATTAAATGGATAATCACTGATTAAAATCACAGTATATTTTAAAAAATCGTGTAGATTTATGCCATCCGAGTTCTATTTAATCATTTTTAGCAGCGCTGAGCCGTTCTGATCTTTCTTGAGTCGGCATCTGGGTAAATCAATACCAAGTCATTTCGGACTGATTACCTGGCAGCGATTTACAACACAGGATAGCTATAAAATTATAGGAGATGTGAGGGCAGGGCGCTATCTCCCCCCGGACGCCGGTCTGGTTAAACTCTCATGATAATTATGATAAAAATTAAATTAAAAAACAAGCTATTAGCCTCCTGTACCCTGGCTTTGCTGGCTAATGGTACTTTAGCGAAAGCAAATTTAGCCTGTGAAAGCGACTTGTTGTTCAATTGGGCGGAAGCGCATTTCCAAGACTTGTTCCCTCGGCCAGCGAACACTGAAACGTTAACGCCATGGCTATATCGTTTTTACCCGGAAAGCGGTATTTATGCCGGCGTAAACAGCGACAAAGATGTGTATTTGATGGGCGGGAGTTTTGGTAATGCGCCGTTTTATATCGATAAGCTGGGCAATTTGTTAACTCAAGCCTATGGCGGCAGTTCTGCCGACTGGAATTGTCCGATTAAATTTACTGCGGTGAAGTTGCCGCCAGCTGATAATACTATGCAACCGCCCAACGGCAGTTATTTGGGGGGGACGCCGCTGTTGCATTTTGTCACTAAAGACCTTGTGTTTGGTGTTTACAATCATCCGCAGTTTACTGATGGCGGCAAGATTTTCCGCTCTGAAGACGGCGGTGTTAATTGGTCGTTAGTGGGTGATAATCTGGCGGCTATTCAGGCCTTTGCTTTTGTTGATGAAGCGGTAGGCTATGTGGTGGGCAGCGCGTCGTCATTTGGGGTCAATCAATATGTCGGCAAAACCACCGATGGTGGGAAAACCTGGACTAATCTCACCCCTAAGCTGCTTAATTCGGTCAATGAAATCTGGGTGGGCATTCCCCGCAATACGATGAATTATAATGTCGCCACTTTGGGCGAAGATACTGTCTTTATTGTCGGTCGACATACCGTGTACGCGTCGTTTGATGGTGGCGAAAACTGGTTGCTGGCGGGTGGCGCCAAGAGCCGGGACGAGAGCACCAAGACCTCATTGCATCGGACAACCTTGCGCGTGGTGGGTAATAAAGCCTATGTCGCGATGTATGACCATCTTGAATATTATGTTGCCGATGCCGCTTCACCAGAATGGCTTACGCTACTGGCGCCCTGGGATTATGAAGCCGGTTTAAAATTGACTCAGTTGACCTTTGCAAGCGCTGAACGCGGTTGGGCATTGGTGGAAGTGACTGCGACGAACACGCTGGAACTGTACGAAACCCTTAATGGCGGGCAGAACTGGCAGAAAGTGGCGTCCGCGCTGAAAAGCGATAAAACCGCACTTTTTCCCAGAAGTGGCAATTTGATTTATCACGGCGATGTTTTGTTCGGCACTGCCCAAATAGGTACTCGGAGTGGCGATTATGTGCTCACTAGCAGCGACGGCGGCAGGAGCTGGGAGCAAAACGACTGGTATGGCGAGGGTGGCTGGCCGCTATTATATAAAGCGGTTGGTAACGAGCTGCGCGTCTATAAAAACCTGCATGGCAGCTATTATCTGAGGGAGTACGGGGTTATGGACTGATCGTTAAAATAGGCGTAAGGTGGTTCTAGCAGCTTTCGCCTGTCAATGATTTTTCGTAACTACTCAGCGAAAATAGAACACGGATAGGACAGATGTACACAGATTTTTTTTGGATGTGTTGTGCTTTTAATCAGTGATTATCCGTTTAACCTGTGTCGCCTACTTTTGGCATCCGTGTTCTATTTAGGCTAATTCCGAAATAAAAAATACCAGTCATGGCCTATCTTTAGGCGGGTCGAATGAGGATGTCCCAGTTAGGCAATAAAGGATTGCGTAGCAAGCGTGCCTCGATGTCTGCCATGGCCTGCTTGGTCAGGGTGACG
>JAUXXQ010000226.1 GCA_030684815.1 Methylobacter sp.
CCCAGACTAACGGTTCAGTCAGTTCTTGCGCCAGGAAAGTGTTGAGAAAGTGGATGAGCAGGTTACGGTTTTCCTCGCTACCCAGTAAGGCTTTGAACACGCAGTCTATTTTGGGGTCGATGGCATGTTGCATGGTTGACAGTGGGTTAAATTAAAGAAGTTGTGATTGTAGAATGCTTTGGTTGAGAGAAGCAATGGTTGATTTAATAGGGGTCTGTCCCCTATTGCCCTCAAGCCAATGCACTCATACCATGGCGCTTTACGATATTCAGTAATTTCAGTGATGGACCACTCGGATGTTTATCACCTATTTCCCATTTTTGTACGGTTGAAATACTGGTATTCAGTAATACGGCAAATACGGATTGACTGACATTAAGACTTTCACGTAAGGCTTTTATGTCATGGGGTGAGATGGGTTCAACTGTCGGCTGACACAGTGCCTGTATTTCTGACATGCGACGTTTATCAATCAAACCTGACTGATGCAGTCCTTCGGCAGTTTCCAACATTTCCGCTAATAAACGACTTTGCTTATGTGCCATTTTTCCTTACCTCTTTCAATTCACCGGCATCAATTGCTCGTTGCAACTGATGTTGTTCTTGTTCTAGCCAACTTCCAGCAACGGCTTGCAAGACTCTAAGCTCTTGATCAGAAATACTGTCACGCTCATTCTTGGCAAAACCATACAGAAAGAACCATTGGCCTTTAATTTTACTGGCCACCAAAGTACGTACGCCAGAGCGCTTACCTCGACCTGGCAATGCAATACGCTTTTTGAACACATGTTCACCTAGATCAGCGTCAATCAAACCGTTATTCATTTCATCAACAGCCTGTATCAAGTCACTGTCCGTAAGCTCTGTCTTCTTTAGCCAGCGGTCAAATACTTTGGTTTTATAAATGTATATCATGGCATCATCATATCACCAAGTGAGAATATGGCGGATTGCCTCACGGCGAATCCGCCTTACGCGGGTTTGGCTTTGACGTCAACGATGCTCAGTTTGTCGCTGAGAAATTCTTTGTCGTTGTAAGGGTTGAGGATGTCGACCCAGACTAACGGTTCAGTCAGTTCTTGCGCCAGGAAAGTGTTGAGAAAGTGGATGAGCAGGTTACGGTTTTCCTCGCTACCCAGTAAGGCTTTGAACACGCAGTCTATTTTGGGGTCGATGGCATGTTGCATGGTTGACA
>JAUXXQ010000227.1 GCA_030684815.1 Methylobacter sp.
TTTAATACAGCATGAAAGGTTTTCACCTTTCTTCATGACACACTAGGGCGGTTTCGCGCTAGCAAACCGCCAATCAACGCACAACATCGAGAACAATCGAACAGTAAAAACAGGCAGACATAAAAAACCCCCGCTTGGAAAATCCGAGCAGGGGTCAATTGTCATCACCACGAATGTGGCGGATTGCTAGCGCGAATCCGCCTTACGCGGGTTAATTAGGGTCTGTCCCCGATTGTTTCCCGATTGTTGATTGTTCGATCTTAAATAGATAGTATCAGGGCAAAAGTCGATATCATCAGGCCAACACACTGTACCGTGCGCCACTTTTGCTAATGTAAAATAACCCTTGTCACGCAATCGATTAAAAGCTGGATAATCTAAATAAGGAGCAACATTAAAAATACGCATTTCACCATTGCTAAATGTAAGGTGTAATTGATAGTTTTCTAAAACTTCTACAGTAACAACACGCGGATTCATAACTTAACGTAACGGTTCAATTTTAAATATCGGTTCACCACGAACAGCTAATTTCCAGTCAGCAAGTAGATCTTCCTCATGAATAGCCATCCACACTTGAACCATTTTAAGTTTTTTAGGTGGTAAATCACCACTCAGTAACTCACCATCTGGAATTCTTAACACGGCAGTAAAATCCTGATATTCAACATGGATGTGCGGTGATTGATGATGATCAATATCCCTGAAATACATCATCACTAAAATCCCATAAAACATACTGATCGTTGGCATAACAAGCTCTCCATGAATTTAGAAAAGCCTAATATAGCAAATTAAATCGAGTCAAGCCCCCTTAATTGTAATTTAACATAAGCGCCATTATGCGAAAAAGCGCATAAAAAAAACCACCCAACCTGTTGAAAAGTTGGATGGTTTGTTGGGTTTGTTGGATTTAATTGGGGTCTGTCCCCTATTGTTCTATTGTTCCCCTATTGTTCCCTTGTTCCTTGTTGCGCCTTACGCGGGTTTCCCTATTGTTTTTGTTAGTTAGCCATCAAAACGTTGCGACGGGGTACATACCCCGTCGCGCGTTCGGGGTTTAGTGATTAAGCAAAGGTCATCTGCGAGATCTGTATTGCTGTTGCTCCCGGATTATCGGCATAGACCTGTCCAACAAGCGTGACGGCCCATGTCTGTGAGGGGCTGGTATCGGTATCTTCGATGTAGTAGATATCCCACGCCATCGAGGCGGTAGAGTTATTTCCTACGTTCGCACACAGCACCACGGCCTTGCTGTTATCGGCGACGGCAATCTTGCTTATTGCTGCAGACGTTGCAATATCGCTATCGCTCAAGAACGCCTTGTTGAAGACGATGCCGAGGTTGTTGGTGCCCGACAGATCAAGGCCTTCCGTAAAATCAACTGCGGTCAAATTTGCAGCAGTTAAGCTGAGGAAATCAGAGAAGTCCAGCGTCACCGAGTTATTCGCGGCGGCAATGTAGATATTGTCATCGCCGTTGGCAACAGCCGTCGCAGCAAAATTGACTACCGCCGTGCCGTCGCCAAAGATGAACATATCGTCACCACTACCGCCTGTCACCGTCATTGTCCCGGCAGCACCGCTATTATTGGGTTTGTTGGAGATCGAAACAGCAACGGTCGCACTGGAGGCATCCAGCGTAATTGACGTCGCCGTTCCGCCGTTCATGATGCCGATGTTGATCGGGTTGGTGACCGTTGCATTATCGAAGGCCGTGCTTGCGTTGGTGCCCAAGGTGATGCTGTGGGTTTGGCCGTCATCGAGTACGAGCGAACCGATGCTGCTCACATAGGTGAACTGCGCGTCGGTGATGGTGGCCGCGCCGGTAATCCAGAGCGTATCTTCTCCATCGCCGCCGTTGATCGTGTCATCACTGGTGAAATCAGCGTTGGCAAACTTGAAGAGATCGTCCCCGCTGCCGCCGGTCAGATTGTCATTGCCGCTACCGCTATTGAAGGTGACCTGGCTTGTAGATGAACTGACCAGCGTATCGTCACCCGAGCCTGTCGTGAAACTGGTAACAGTCGATGCGCCGATGACGATATTGCCCTCAACTTGGTACTGCGTTACCGATGTCACGGATGCCCCGAGATTGGTGACGGTGTAGGTCTGGCCGCTATCGACGCCGTTGTCGAAGTGCAGTTGCTGGCTCGTGACGTTAGCGGCATTAATGGCATACTCGATAACATCGCCTGGCTCGAAGTTAACCACTGTGAATTGCGTGGCTTTGGCCGTTGGGGCGATGCTCGCCGTACCTGATGACAGCATCGCCATGTAGATGGTATTCAGCCAGCCGTTCGAGACGCTATCGGTGGTTGCGGCATTACCAGCCAGATCACGAATAAAGCCAGCCGTCACGTCCAGCTTATCTTCGCCGCCGCGATAGGCGTATTGGAGATTAGAAGTAATGTCAGATTGCTTTTGAGCAACAAGCACAACCCATAAATTAGCATCAGAATTAACGTGGACACCCTGGATGTCTGATTCGGTAAAAGTGATGTTCGGAGTCGTATCGTCATCGCCGTTTAAATCCCACACCAACTTGGACCAATCAAGGCGAGATTTTATATCTGTGGCCTGACTTTCTCCAGACTCCAGAATGGAGTTAAAACCAGCGCCTAAAATTTGCAGATTCCCTGTTCTCTCATCGTAAACGGCAGAGGTGATCGTCGAATTCGGCGGCGTTTCGTCCGGAGCCGGCGTAATCGTGATCGGCGCAGTCGCCGCTTCATGCGTCATCATATTCCCCGCCTTATCGCCAAAGAACCCACTCTCCAGGTCGAGGTAGTCATTTTCGCCGCCATAGCCGGTTGCCTCTTCCAAGGCAGTCGCCTTGTCGCTGCCGAGTACAATCGTCAGGGTGGTACCGCTGGTTACTTTGGCGGACGAGATGTCGCCCACCGCAAAGGAAACATTGTCGGTGTCGTCGTTATCAATATCCCAAGTGAGTTTTGACCAGTCCAGCCGTGCCTTGATCTCCGTGTCGGCATTCTCGCTACTCTCGAGCAGGGTACTGAATCCGGTGCCGGTCACGGTGATGGTGTTGGTGACCTCTACATAACCGAGAGATGTTGCCGCGAGCGAGGGCGCCGTCGTATCCACCGTAATCGCCAATGCACTCGAAGCTACCGACACGTTACCCGCAGCATCGGCGGCCTTGGCGGTAAGCGAGTGGCTGCCTTCGACCAGACTGATGTCGATGCTGAAGTTGCCGCTGGTGGCGGTGCCGGTGTTAAGAGCGGTGGTGCCGTCGGTGGCGTAGATCGTCACGGTGCTGCCGGTTTCTGCCGTGCCGCTGATGGTGAGATCGTTGGTTTTATTGGTCAGGTTATCGCTGTTGGATTCGCCGGTGTCGTCGTCTTCGGCCAGGTCGAGGCCGCTCGGGGCGCTAGGGGCATTGGCATCAATGGCGTCGTTATCTTGTGTAATCGCCGTCGTAAAAACCGTACTTTCATTACCCACCGGATCAACCAGCGTGACGCTGACGGGAATGTTGCTATCCGCTGCCACATCGGTACCGCCACTGGTCACGGTAAAGGTCGCCGTGTAGGTGGTGTCGTTGGTTTTGGTGAGGCTGCCCAAGGTGAAACCGCCGATGGTCGAGCCATTCTTCAGCGTCAGTATTTCGCCCGTGGCGTCGGCTACCGTGATGGTAACGGTGACCACATCATCGATCTTCATGACCTCATTCGGGATGGAAACGGCGCTGATGGTCGGCGCGATGCTGTCGACCAGCACGCCGGTGGTGGTGGGCGGGGTGAAGGTCAAATCAATTATGGCGTTGGGTGTCGTTGCCTGATCCACAATCGTGCCGGAATTTAACTGTAGAGGCGAGGCGACAGCGATGCCGTCAGTGTCGTTCAGGGCGATTTCAACGGTGTAGCGGAAAGTCAGAGTGTTACTGCCTGTCCCGCTGTTATAGGTGGCGTATTTGGTATCAGTGCCGATGGTCAGTGCCAAGCGTGGCGAACCGGTAATATCCACTGGCTCGCTGAAGGTCACGGTGAAGTCGAGATTATCCGTGGCCTTGTAGGTGTCGTTGGTGGGAGCGGTGACGCTGAGGATGGTGGGTGGGGTAATATCGCCTTGAATGGTGATAACGCCATCGCTCAGTGCATCGTCCGTCGCGGCATTGTCGGAAATGTCTCGGGCGAAACCGGCGGCGATGTCGAGGGTGTCGGCGGCATTCGATTGGCCTGTGCCATAACCCGTCGTGCCTTCGAGCGTGGCGCCCTTGGTATTGGTGAGCTTGATGGTCAGCGTGGTGTCACTGGTTGCCTTGGCGGAATCGATGTCGGCAAGTGCGAACGTCACATCTGCGGTCGTGTTGTCATCGCCGTTAATGTCCCATACCAGCTTAGTCCAGTCCAGCCGACCCTTGATGTCGGTGGTGGTGCTTTCGCCGCTTTCGAGCAGGGTGTCGAAGTCGGTGCCAGTGAGGGTGATCGTGTTGCTGTCCTCATCGTAGGCGGCGCTGGTGATGGTGGTGGTGGGCGCGGTTTCGTCGCTGGATTTGAAGATGTCGTTGGCGCCCTTGGTAACCGCGCCCTTCCATGCGGCGTATTGTTGCGGGCTGACGGTGGCGGTGATAGCTGCGTCCGTGCCATCATCGACGGTTAGCGCGGTTAGCTTGGTGAGGTCGACGTTGGTGAGATTGACTGAGGTTGTGACTGTGCCGGTGACAGTGCCGCTGACAGAAATATTCGCTAGGTTGGTATCGGCGGCTAGGCCGGTGATGATGACGTTGCCGTTGTCGTTGCTGAAGACTGTCTTGCCGGAAGCCTGCGCTGCGGTCATAGTGAGAGTAGCGCCTGATGCCACATTATATATATCGACACAACCAAGATTATTGTTGCTGCTGATATCAATATTTGATGCCACCACAGTGTTTACGTGGGTTACAGTAATACTTGACAAGTCACTATCTGCAGCCAACATACCAACTGAGACGGTGCCTTCACCCGATATAGTGACGCCCACCAGTTTTTCTGCCGAACCGCCCAAAAAGGCACCCGTAGAAACTTCAAACGTCGCGTTACCCATTGTGGCAGTGTTGTCGATGGACAGCATACCGCTGGACACCGTAACCGCCGCCTTGCCAAACGCGCCGGTAAAGGTGACATTACCGGCAGATGCAGCAGTAAGCGTCGTGGCAGTAATGCCGCTCAGATCGGCAGTTGCCGAGGCATTCAGCGCCGTCACCGCCACCGTGCCCGTGCCATCAATGGTCTTACCCGTAACCTGAGCAGCTGTGGCGGAGAGCGTTTGATCGCTGCCAACAGTAATCTTGGTAATCGTAGAAAGGTCGGCGGTGGTGGTCGCAGTAACACCGCCACGAGTGAAAGTTGCCACGGTATCATCAGCCAGAGTAAATGTAATATCACCCGTTGCCGTGCCGTCAAAAGTGACTACGCCATTGGCTTCATTCACTGTGAAATCTGGTGCGGTAACCGTTGAATTATTGGTCACTGCTGTCAGCGTCTGGTCGAGTGCGCTATTGGGTGTTGCTGCGGCATCCTTGATGGAGTTGGTGACATTACCCGCGCTGGCGGTGTAAGCCACAGTGACAGTGGTGCCGGTAATAATTGGGGGGCCCACGGTCAGGGTGACGGTGCTGTTGATCACTACGGCATTGGTCACGGTAGTGTTGCCGCTGTTCAGTGTAATGGCGTAGTCAGCCGCTTCGGCAGTGCCGGTCAGCGCTTCGCTGTAGGTGATGACGATTGACAGGCCATTGGCCGCCACTGCGGCGGAAACCATGGTCGGTGGGGTGGTGTCCGGTGTTGGGCTTGGACCAGGACTTGGAGCGGGAGATGGCTCTGGAGCAGGTGCAGGCGATGGCTCTGGAGCAGGTGCAGGCGATGGCTCTGGAGCAGGTGCAGGTGATGGCTCTGGAGCAGGTGCAGGTGCAGGTGATGGCTCTGGAGCGGGAGCAGGTGCAGGAGCAGGTGCAGGTGATGGCTCTGGAGCGGGAGCAGGTGCAGGTGCAGGAGCAGGTGCAGGTGATGGCTCTGGAGCGGGAGCAGGAGCGGGAGCAGGTGCAGGTGCAGGTGATGGCTCTGGAGCGGGAGCAGGTGCAGGAGCAGGTGCAGGTGCAGGAGCTGGAGCAATCACCCCAATTTCAGCGGCATTTGCCGCGTCATTAAACGCATCGCCGGTAAAGCCGGATGCAATCCCACTGAAGTCGCCGCCTGCAGCCGCTGCTGCCTGCATTTGCGCGGCCATTTCGCCTTGGGCAACAACCTGTGCCTGGGCGATGTTGGCTAATATGTCGTTAATGTTGCCTCCGGCTGCCACTGCGTTATTAACGTTATCGGCTGCTGCGGCGAGCATGGACGAAAAGGCTTCGGCGACGTTGGCAATGGTGCCTGCGGCGGCGTTCAGTGCGGGGTCGGTTGACCCGGTTGCGCTGTCGTTAAGGATGCTTTGCAGCATGGCTTGGTCGCTAAAATTGATGACGCCGTCACCGTTTGCACTGTCATTTTCGATGGCGTTGGCCAATGCATTCAATACCGCCGCGCCCGCTGTGGCGGCATCTGTGCCGGATGCGCCTTGCAGGGTGCTGCTGGCGGCGGCGATGAAGTTGGCGATTTTGGCGGCTTCGGCTTGGACTTGTGCGCCAAGTGCACGTTGTTCGGGGGTGGCATTCGGGTTGCTGGCGACGGCCAGGGGGTCGAAGGTGGTGAAGTCGAGTTTGCTGGAATCCAGGCCGAGTGCTTTGGCGACCAAGTTTTGCGCTTCGGCGGCGGTCAGGCCTTTGTCGACAAAACTTTGCTGTAAGGTGGTCAGCGGATTGGCGGTGGTGGAACCGGCCGGTGCGGTCATGATGCCGGTGAACGGCAAGTTGGTGGAAATGTCGGTGCCGCCGGTGACGGTGATGGTGCCAAACACGCCGGCAGGCAGGGTGAAGTTGCCCTGGGCGTCGGTGAATACGATGACGTCAGGTTGCCCCGGCACTTTGACGGTGACGGTGGCGCCGGCAATGTAGCCGTCCTGCGCTACGCCGCTGTGCGGATTGTCAAACAGGGCTTTGGCGGCGGCGACGCTGGCGGCATGGGCGGTGACGGCTTTCAGTGCTTGTTGCAGGGTGCCAAGGTCGAGGGCGTTTCCGGCTTTGTCGACGGAATAATATTTTGCCACTTCGGTGCGGTTGTCGAACAGTGCCGCTGTCGCGCCCCAGATGGGGTCGTTATGGTCGATGCTGTCGAGCAGGGTGACCAGATGGCTGATCATGTCGCCTAAGCTGAGTCCTGAGGCCATTTGCCAGACGAGGAAGTCGACGGCATTGGCTTTGTCGGCTGCGCTGGCGGTGTTACCGGCGAGGTTGTTGATGATTTTTGTGGCGATGCCGGTGTTGTGATGGCTGGCGGCTGCGCCCCAGCTGGCGTCGGTTGAAGGGATAGAGGACAACACTTGGGTGATTTCGGCGATGATGTCGGCCTGGCTGGCACCGCCGGCCATTTTGTCGGTGATGAAGCTGACCGCCCAGGCTTTGTCGGCTGCAGTGGCGTGGTTGCCGACCAGGTCGTTGACAAAGTTAGTTGCAAATTGGCTAGGGGACAGGTTGGCGGCGTAGCTTTTGCCAAAAAATATTGCAGCACCCGACAGGGTTTGGGCTACCCACTTAAAACGGGACAAAACGCAGAACTAGCCACGGTATATCTGTATCATTAGTTAATGACAAAAAAACAGAACGACACAAGCTATACGCGCGGCTAGCAGAAGCATTGTCACTGAGATTGGCAAAATTGGCAAACAAAGTGTTCGGGTGCTGGGTGAAACCATTGGCCGCTCCAAAAGCAGCGCCCATCGCCTGCTCCAGG
>JAUXXQ010000231.1 GCA_030684815.1 Methylobacter sp.
TTTAGTGAGACGCTTTTAGTTATACTCAAAACGCTACCAGAGGACGCTGTCGGCTATCTCCATGACGGCAACTTAAGATTTAAAAGGCTTCAAGTCACTTTCAGCGATAACCAAGCAACAAGTGTGAGGTCTTGAATAACCGCTTAAAAAGTATAAAATAACCGTCGGGCTGACTGGGCTAGTCTGTGAAGTGAGCGATGCAACAATGTCGCCAGCAGCAGAAACCAGTGGGCAGTAGCGATACTATCCCACTCCTGATCAATCAGGAATCCCCCTTGCTTTAGCTGGGGGAGGATGTCAACAACGAGTTATTGGAATAAGCATCAAACAAAAAGTAAGGGCCGTTTCAACTCATATAGGATGTTCGATACTTTTTATTCTATAAGATTTTACAGCGTCCATGCCGTGGACTGGCGGGCAAAAAAAAACCCAAGCGTTGAGGCTTGGGTTTTTAATTTAAGAGCTTGGCAATTCCCTACTTTCGCATGGCAAACTGCCACACTATCATCGGCGCTAAATGGTTTCACTTCCGAGTTCGGGATGGGATCGGGTGGTTCACATTCGCTATGGTCACCAAGCAAACTGGTGTGGTCGGTTTGGCTGGTTAGCGCGTCTGTCCAGCTTTTCGCTGTCTGGATGTTAGCTAATGTCGCTTATCGACCGTCTTCACTGGGCAGGTTAATGCCGAGTGTTGGAAATCTGTAACGTGTTTTGTTTTGTTATCTTTTTATTCAGCTTTTTGCGATTATAAGCTAATTTAACACACCAAACTGATTGGGTGTTATATGGTCAAGCCTCACGGGCAATTAGTACAAGTTAGCTTCACACATTACTGCGCTTCCACACCTTGCCTATCAACGTTGTAGTCTTCAACAGCCCTTCAGGGAACTTATAGTTCCAGTGAGATCTCATCTTGGGAGGGGCTTCCCGCTTAGATGCTTTCAGCGGTTATCCTGTCCGAACATAGCTACCCGGCAATGCCATTGGCATGACAACCGGAACACCAGAGGTTCGTCCACTCCGGTCCTCTCGTA
>JAUXXQ010000233.1 GCA_030684815.1 Methylobacter sp.
TACGACTGCCATGGATGGCGGAAGTGCTGGAGCCGTCGGGAGCGGCTCCAGTACGACTGCCATGGATGGCGGAAGTGCTGGAGCCGTCGGGAGCGGCTCCAGTAAAAACCTGGAAGGTCTACTTCGGCATGCTTGTCCCGCTTTAAATGGGAAGCCATTTTTAGCAGTCGCTAAGCCGTTACAAAAGCACAGCTTCTGATCTGAAGCCTATTCGTTAAACAAAGGGGGCGGTCATGTTCAAAATCAATTTATCAACAGTCTTGCTGGTCACTGGCCTGTTTGCCCAACCCGTTTATGCCGATGAGGCGATGGATTCGGCATTGCAGCAAACGCAAGACTGCCTTAGACAGCAAAATTGCGCATCAGCGCAGACCGATGCAGGCAAAGCAGCGGCACAACAAGCCTTGGAAGCCGTGGGTGGGAACGCTGATCAGATGCAGGGGCTCTATAATATTTCTGCCGACATTATGCCCCTATTGCTGCAACAAGCGGACGGCGACCCGGCAAAAATGCAGGCCATTCTTCAAAAAGCCCAAACCGACCCTGAAGGTTTTTTAAATTCCTTAGCGCCGGACATACAAACGAAAATCAAACAGGCGGCGGCCACGCTAGAAAAAAACCGTGAATCTGGACAAAAACCTTAATTCCTCGTTGCTACGCCCCCTGTCTATTCCACGCCATTTCCGTATCGGCGGGCGATACCCCGTGTAGCGCTGATAATTGTCACCACGAAGGACACGAAAAATGAAACCCCGGGCTCTTCGCGCTCTTCGTGGTAAACAAATGCTTTCAATTGAGAAGTTACCGCTACCAGCGCTGACAAATCGTAACGTCTAAATCATTACGAACCCCTTATTGGGTGTTAGAATACGGCCAGAAACGTGCATGTTACCGGCCGCCCATCATCTAAAATGCACCCCAACGCAACATTTTTATTAAGAGGACTCTATGCGGAACCTAAAGCCTTTAACCGCGCTAATTGGTGCGACGCTTGTCATCGTTATCCTTATATACGTCGCCTTCTACTTCATATTCCTTGAACTGTTTGTCGATTTATGGTGGTACAAATCCATACAACTTGAAGCCTATTTCTGGCTGCGCCTGCTGTACAAATTTTTCCTGTCCGGCGCCGTCACGATGGGTTTTTTCGGCATTTTCTTTTTTCATTTTTGGATTGCATCAAGCTATTTGGGTTTAAACCCGCCCGATGAAGTCCTCAACAATGCCGATAAACGCCGACGTTTCCAGCGTTTTGCCGATACTTTCATGAGCGGGTCGGCAAAAATATACACACCGGTTTCTTTAATCTTGGCCTTTTTTATTGCCATCCCTTTTTACCATCAGTGGGAAACTGCACTGCTGTATTTTTTCGGCGGCGCATCAGGCGTGGCCGAACCGGTCTACGGCCAGGACGTCGGCTTTTATCTGTTGTCCTACCCAATTTACATGCTGATTCAACAAGAATTGCTGACCACAGCTGTCATGGTCTTCTGTATGGTTGCAGTGCTGTATTGGATTGAGCATATTTTTGTCCCTAACCAAAACAAAGAATTTCCGCTGGGCGCCAAAATCCATCTGACCATTCTAATGGGCTTTGTGGTTTTGTTCGTGGTCTGGGGCTTTATGCTGCAACGCTTTTCACTGCTGTATGTCGACAGCCACGAGCCGATATTTTACGGCCCCGGTTTCACTGAACTGCGTTATCAATTGCCGCTGATCTGGCTTGGCATCCTTGCTTTTCTGGCGGTGGCCATTTCCGTCGGGCTGTTCATTTTTTCAGAAAAGCACCGTACCAAAGGGCCAATTTTAATATCGTTAGCGGTTTTTCTGGTCGCAACAGGCCTGCCCAAAGTCCAGTTTATCCCTAATTTAATCCAAACATATATTGTCAACCCCAACCCGGTCAACACCGAAAAGCCGTTCATGCAGCACAATATTACTGCCACCATGGACGCCTACGATTTAAAAAATATCAAAATTATTGACCTTCCAATCAAGCTGAACGCCATTGACGATATTGAAGCTTGGAGCACACAAAAGCATTTTGAAAACATACCGGTTTGGGACAGGGAAATCCTAATCAACACCTATAACCAGCTGCAATCGATCAGGCCTTACTACACATTTTTGTCTGTCGATGAAGACCGTTATTTTCTTCGCGACCATGTCAGACAGGTTAACCTTTCCGCACGGGAGATGAATATATCGAAATTGCCACCGGAAGCGCAGAACTGGGAAAACACCCATTTGCGTTATACCCACGGTTTTGGCGCGGTGGTCACGCCCGCCGCACAAGATGCAGCCAGGCCGTTACTTTGGTATTTGCGCGACTTAAACTTGAGTTCAAGCATCGGTCTAAGCGTTAAGCACCCTGACATTTATTATGGCCAAGAAGAATATAAATACGCCATTGTGCCTAACAGGCTGGACGTTGTCGGCCTTTCAAGCAGCCAGGACGACCCGGGTATGCAAGGTTCTTATCAAGGCAAAAGCGGTATCCCCATCCCCTCGCTGTTCAGAAAAGCGTTATTTGCCTTTTATTTCCAAGATCCGAAAATATTCTTTTCGACCAACATCTCGAAAGAGAGCCGGGTGTTAATTCGCCGTAATATTGCCGAACGCATCAGCACCATAACACCGTTTTTGCACTTGGACAGCGACCCTTATCTGGTCTTGACCAATGACCGTTTTTATTGGATACAGGATGCCTATACGCTGTCTAACCGCTACCCCGTTTCCAAACCGGCCAGCGACAATTTCCAGGATGGGAAAGCGGAATTCAACTATATCCGGAATTCGGTTAAGGTCGTGGTCGATGCTTTTGAAGGCGACGTCCAATATTTTATTTCCGACCCATCAGATGTCATCATTCGGGCTTACAATATCGCCTATCCTAGCCTGTTTAAAGGTATAGATGAAATGCCGGCCGGTTTGAAAGCGCATTTGCGTTATCCGCGCGATTTGTATTATTTACAGATGAAGGTGTATGCCAAATACCATCAACAAGACCCCGAATTGTTTTACCAACAAGCGGAAACATGGGAATTTGCCAAAGTCCGGGGGCAGCAGGTAAGGCCTTATTATCAAACCATCGATTTTGGCAACTGTAATAACACAGAAGAGTTTGTCATGCTGAACCCCATGACGCCAATCAACAGCAACAACCTGAGCATAATCGGTGTGGCCGGCATTTCGGATACCCAAACCTGTAGCACCGACTATAAACCGGGTATTACCCTGTATAAATTCCTTAAAGACGTACAGGTTAACGGTCCTGCGCAGGTTGAGTCGCTGATTGAGCAAAATCCGGACATTTCCGCACAATTTACGCTCTGGGATCAGGGCGGCTCCAAGATTCAGCTGGGCCGTATGATTATTATGCCGATGGGCAACAGCGTACTGTACGTGCAACCGGTTTATATCGCCTCCAACGTAAACGGCATCCCCGAATTGATCCGGGTGATCGTTTCAATTGGCAATGAAGTGGTCATGGACACCAACTTCTGGTCGGCATTTAACCGCTTGAAGCAGATTTATATTAAAAACGCTGCGGAAAGTGACGGCACAGGGACATCTAGTGCCCCTGCTATCGAGCCGATCAAAAACTAAGACTGAGAAATACGAAACTGAGCCGCTTACATCCCCGCCCTGAACGGCGGGGGTTTGACGCTACTTGGTGATAAACTTAAGCCGTTCATGCGCAACTAGGCTCGGGAAAGCTTAGTTGAATATGAACGGCTTTAACTTGCCCCGTAGCGAGCACACCTAAATTAGACAGATTAACAATGGACTATACGACACTCCTTCAAGAACTAAATAAAGCGTCATTATTCGATTTGCATCGATTACAGTCAGCCATTTACCAAGAGCTGCAAAACCCAGCCCGCATCGATCAAATTAAAGCACAATTAAAAATTGGCCAATCAATCAGCTATTTTGACCCGGAATCTAATAAGCTGATTGACGCAGTCATTTTAAAAATCAAGCGCACTCGCTGTTTGGTAAAACATGTCCATGACCAAAAAAACTGGAACCTACCGTTTTATTATCTTAATTTGGACAATAGTGACACCGATATTCAACCGCCAAAGAATGCCGTTGGCATCCCTAAAAGCAGCCTAAAAGTCGGCGCCAAAGTGGGCTATAAAAGTAAATATAACGAAGATGTTTTCGGTGAAGTGCTGCGCCTGAATCAAAAAACTGCGACCGTTAAAGTTAGTGAACGCACCACTTGGCGCGTACCTTACACTTTGCTGTTTCAGATAATTGATGGCGAGCTTGGGGATTTGTCAGAACCGACTTATCTTTCGCACGAACCCTCAGTTGAAGATTAAATTACAGCGACGCCGGCGTTACAAAAGTACATTCGATTTCAGTTAGACGGTTTTTTTAATGAACATACCTGCCGAAGCAAACCATGATGATTCATCTGCCGTAGAGCATGACCATAAAAAATGTGTCAGCCAGGCTTTAAGCACCGCCGCAGAGTTGTGCCTCGTGCGCGGCGTGCAATTGACGCCGATACGCCAGCAAGTGCTGGAACTGATCTGGGAAAACCATAAAGCGGTCAAAGCCTACGAACTGCTCGATAGAATCAAACCGCAAATGGATGCGGCAAAACCGGCGACGATTTACCGCGCATTGGATTTTTTGATCGAACAGGGCTTGGTTCATCGCGTAGAGAGCCTCAACGCCTTTGTCGGTTGCCGTTGTTCCGCCCATCAACATGAGCAGTTGTTATTGATCTGCAATAACTGTCAGGACGTGGAAGAGCGTTCAGCGCCTGAAGTGATGGCGGCGCTGTCACGGGAAATCAAACAGGCCGGTTTCATTGTCCACAGCAAAGCCATGGAAATTCACGGGCTATGCGCAAAATGCGCGCATAGTTTGAGTGCAGGACCTGCATAACCGCAAGCTATTGGGAACGGGTTTAGGGATAGCATTGACTGATTTACGCCTTCATTTCGGCGCATCAAAATCCCCAACAGCGCAGCCACGCCAAATAGACTAATGCCCCTACTTTTTGGTATAATCCACAAGTTTTCGGAAGCCTTATGGGTTATCCGTTTTTGTACGTTTTCATTTCATCAATCTGGAGAATAGTTATGCCAATTAAAGTTGCAATCAATGGTTATGGTCGTATTGGGCGTAATATCGTCCGCGCATTGTACGAATCGGGCCGTACCAATGAAATTCAAGTTGTTGCAATCAACGACTTAGGTGATGCCAAAACCAATGCCCACCTGACCCAATACGATTCAGTGCATGGCAAATTCCCCTTCGATGTGAGTGTTGATGGCGATTATATCGTTATCAATGGCGACAAAATCAGGGTATTCTCAGAAAGGGACCCGTCAAAACTGCCATGGGCTGAGCTGGGTGTTGACGCTGTCCACGAATGTACCGGTTTTTTTGCCAGCAAAGCTAAGGCCTCTGCGCATATCGCGGCTGGCGCCAAAAAAGTGATTATTTCTGCACCCGGCGGCGCTGATGTTGATGCGACCATCGTTTACGGTGTCAACCATGATGTGTTGAAAGCGTCTGATACTGTTATTTCTAATGCCTCATGCACCACTAACTGCTTGGCACCTTTAGTTAAGCCGTTACTGGACACCATCGGCATTACTCACGGTTTAATGACCACCATCCATTCTTACACCAACGACCAGGTTTTGACTGACGTTTATCACAGCGATTTGCATCGTGCGCGTTCAGCGACACAATCAATGATCCCTACCAAAACCGGCGCGGCTGCAGCGGTAGGTTTGGTATTGCCTGAATTGGTCGGCAAAATGGACGGTTTCGCGATGCGCGTACCGACTATCAATGTGTCTGTGGTTGATTTGACCTTCCAAGCGGCGAGAAACACCACTAAAGAAGAAATCGACCAAATCTTAAAAGCAGCGTCTGAAGGCCCATTAAAAGGCATTCTGGAATTTAACAGCTTGCCATTAGTTTCAATCGACTTTAACCATAACCCGGCATCGTCCATTTATGACTCCGCCTTGACCAAAGTCATGAACGGCAACATGGTTAAGGTTTTATCGTGGTACGACAACGAATGGGGCTTCTCAAACCGTATGTTGGACACCACCATTGCTTTAGTTAACGCAAAATAACGGATTTTCAACCTAATGTTAAGAAGAACCAAAATTTTAGCCACCTTAGGCCCGGCCACTGATAAACCCGGCGTACTTGAAGGTATGTTTGCGGCCGGTCTTGACTTTGTCCGGATGAACTTTTCACACGGTTCGGCTGAAGACCATATTAACAGGGCTAATGCGGTGCGTGAGCTTAGCCTGAAAACCGGCAGATTGGTCGGTATTTTGGCTGATTTACAAGGCCCGAAAATCCGTATCGCCCGTTTTAAAGATACCAAGGTATTTTTGAACGAAGGCCAGGATTTTGCTTTGGACATCAATCTTGACCCAACTGCTGGTGATCATACGCAGGTCGGCATCACTTACGAACCGTTAGCCTTGGAAGTCAAACCGGGCAGCCGTTTATTGCTGGATGATGGCCGTATCGTGTTGGATGTAGTCAATGTTGAAAACATGCGCGTTAACTGCAAGGTTATCGTCGGCGGCGACCTGTCTAACAACAAAGGCATCAATCTGTTGGGTGGCGGCCTTTCGGCGGCGGCATTAACCGACAAAGACAAAGAAGATATTAAAACCATTGCGCTGATGAAATGCGATTATGTCGCCATTTCTTTCCCGCGCACGGCTGAGGATCTTCATGAAGCGCGTCGCCTGCTGCTTGCAGCAGGCTGCCACGCGGGTATTGTCGCCAAAGTTGAACGCGCTGAAGCCTTGGATGTGATCGACGAAATCATCTTGGCGTCTGATGCGGTGATGGTTGCGCGTGGTGATTTGGGCGTTGAAATTGGTGATGCCAATCTGCCTGCCGTGCAAAAAATGCTGATTGACCGTACCCGTTCGCTGAACCGCGTGGCGATTACTGCAACACAAATGATGGAATCAATGATTGAAAACCCGATTCCTACACGGGCTGAAGTTTTTGATGTGGCCAACGCGGTTTATGACGGCACCGACGTGATCATGCTGTCGGCGGAAACGGCATCGGGCAAATATCCGATTAAAGCCATTGAAGCCATGAATCGGGTGTGTATTGAGGCGGAAAAACAGCCTAAAGTCCGCGTATCAAGGCATCGTGTGGAACTTCAGTTTGAGCGCGTCGATGAAGCCATTGCCATGTCGGCGATGTATTTGGCCAACCATAGCCAAGTACATGGCATTGCCGCATTAACTGAATCAGGCTCAACGCCGTTATGGATGTCCAGAATCAGTTCAGGCATCCCCATTTTTGCGTTCAGCCCTCATCAGGAAACGCTGGGGCGAGTCACCTTATATCGCGGTGTTTTTCCGGTGCTGTTTATTCATGACCTGAGTGACCATGCCGAAGTGAACCGGGCTATTGTTGCGGAATTGAAAAGACGCCATGTAGCTCATGATGGCGATACCTTCATCATCACGCAAGGTGACTTGGAAGGCATAGCGGGCGGCACTAACGCATTAAAAGTAGTTTCTGTTTGATAAGAAACCGTGTGGACTTGCCGCCAGAAAATTAAACTTTCTGGCGGAGGCTTTATCTAAATGGCCTGGAATTTTTCCAGGCCATTTTTTTTGCCGGTAGCAAATGGCAGGTTGAAGAGATTATCAACACAAAGACACAAAGGCAATTGCCTTGCTCCGTGTTTTTCGTGCAAAAAATGCCTTATTCCGGCAAATTATTATCGGCGGCCAAGGTAAAGCTATGCTCGTTTCCGTGGATAAAAACCCGGTATGTCCCAGCCGCCAAGCCATAAACATCAAGGGGTACGGTGTAACTAAAAGGAATTAAGGCTTGCGTGCAAAAGGCAACAGTTTGCAATTGCACCTGAGTGACCACCACTTCAAAAAAATCAACGCCACGTCGGCGCACATTGATTGAACCTAAGTTGTAGCAGCCGCTTGGAAAATAGCCTGAGATTTTTGCAAACACCTGCACCGGCTTACTGTCGACCACTAAAATTTCACTGCTTTCAACGGTAGCTGGCTGGGCTTCGGTTATTGCCTGCAAATCCCAGCGCCCATCTTCAGCCAGCCTGAAGTGAGCGTTCTGATAGCGCCCGGCTTGGTCTTCGGTATCGACGCGAGGAATCGTCAACACCTGATTTTGAAATCGTGGCGCGTCCTCGGCAAAAGCCGCCGTTGCCAGCATAAAAACAGCAATACCCAATACGCTTTGAGATATTTTCATTACACCCTCCCGAAAATCAGTCAACTTGTTCGACATCAAACACGGTGCCGCGCACCGCAATCACTTTTACTTTTGCGCTAATATCGCAATCTTCGCCGTGGACTTTCCAAATCGAATCATCGACTTTTATTTTACCTTCGCCATTTTCTATCGGCTTATACAGGCTAAAAGTCCGGCCGATGTATTGTTGCCCACGCTTGTTTAATAACGGGTGGTCTGTTATTACCGGATGTTTTTTGCCATAAAGCCGCCATAAGGTGATGGCGACAACAGACAGCACAGAAAAGAACAACACCTGCACTTCGACGCTCATCGACGGCATCAGCAACAACAGGCATCCGGTGACAAAGCTTGATGCAGCCAGCCACATAAAGAAAAAACCGGGGGCCAACAGTTCTACCACCAGGAGCAAAATAGCCAACTCCCACCAGTTCCAAAAGAAAATCTCCAGCTCAGCCATATCAGCCTTTCCTAGTGCCCCGTGCGGGTATTAGTCAGGGCTTCTTTGGCCAGTTCGCCAATGCCGCCGATAGCGCCAATCACGCTGGAGGAATCCAACGGCATAAAAACCAGCTTGCTGTTGCTGGACGCGCCAATATCTTTCAGCGCCTCGATGTATTTTTGCGCGACAAAATAGTTGATGGCCTGGACATCGCCTTTGCCGATCGCTTCCGACACCATCAACGTCGCTCTGGCTTCTGCCTGCGCCAAGCGTTCGCGAGCATCGGCATCGCGGTAAGAGGCTTCTTTGCGGCCTTCCGCTTCCAAAATCGCCGCCTGCTGCGCGCCTTCCGCACGTAAAATTTCAGACTGCCTCAAACCTTCGGCCTCAAGAATAGACGCCCGTTTCAGCCGCTCGGCTTTCATTTGCCGACCCATGGCTTCGACCAAATCCTTGGGCGGGGCGATGTCTTTTATTTCGATACGGGTGACTTTAATGCCCCAGGGTGTGGTGGCGTCATCGACAACCGACAGCAGCCGCGCATTGATGTCGTCCCGGCGCGACAGCAGTTCGTCCAAATCCATCGAGCCCATCACGGTACGGATGTTGGTCATCACCAGATTCAATATCGCCCAACCCAGCTGGCTGACTTCATAGGCAGCCTTGGCCGCATCCATGACCTGATAAAACACCACGCCATCGACGGTCACCATCGCATTATCTTTGGTGATCACTTCCTGCGACGGCACGTCCATCACTTGTTCCATCATGATCATCTTGCTGCCGATACGGTCGATAATCGGCACGATAATATTTAAACCCGGGGTCAGTGTATTGGTATATTTGCCAAACCGCTCAACCGTGTATTCCATCCCTTGAGGCACCGACTTGACACTCATGAACACCATCAAGACCGCGAAAACCAACAATGCTAAAACAAAACCACCCATACAACCCCCTGATTTTTTTTGGCACGGAATGCGCCAGATTTTAATTGCTTTGGATACTGCACGGTTAAATTGCGGCAAAACAATACAGGCTACAATACCGTAAAACCGTTAAAATAACCTCACGGCATATTGCAAACTGCCGTGCAACTAATAATAATATAAATCTATTTAAATGTAAGTTAACGAGTAATTATAATGCTGATAAACGCCGCTTTTCATACTGGAGTTTGGACTTTACTTTTTTTTATTGTCGGGATGGTCAACCCTAAATGGCCTTTGTTTTTTTTAAAAAAACCAAGCAGGTTTTTGATTCTGATCATAGCGACTGTGTTGTTTATGATTTCCGCCACACTTTACGGCGAAGGTAACCGGCAAAGGGCCGCCGAAGAGCAAGCAGCTAAAGATGCCGTATCCAAAATCCTAAAACCGTCCCCCGCTCCCGTTCCCGTTCCCGTTCCAGTGCCCGAAATCCCTGCGGGCACCCCAGGCTCAGCAAAGAATTAAGTCCCGACGCCAATCGCGATGTAGGCGTCGCTCCCACGCGGGGGCGACGCCTACATCGCGATTCTATTCATAACACATTGATTCATATTACCCTAAAGGTTTCAGGCCTTCAAATACGCCCACCAAAACCAATTTCTTACATGCAGATAATTGCGAATCGGCGTCTTGACCAGCAACAGTAACAATCCGATTGAATACAAACACCAGACCGCCGCCCACTCGTTAGGGTCTGATGTGGTCAACCAAGCCAGCAACGGCCCGGTAACAATGTGATACCCCGTCATTTTCCAGGATCCGTAGAGAATAGGCATAATGAATGCGGCAACCACATACATATTGAACAATATCAAATTAGCCGTTGCAGGGATTTCCCAGGCGATATGCCAATCGCCGGAAATAGAACAAATTCGCCTGCCGCAAAACGGTACATTGAACGATTCGGCATACAAGACGAAGCGCGTTTTGACCTCATAACAAAACGGCGCCCATTCAAACGGATATAAACGGACTAACAGGCAGACCGTGGTCACCAGACAGATAAAATAGACCGATGCGGAAATCTTTTCCCGGACTTTATCGGGGATAAAATGCATCGACACCGCATTGACAAAAAACGGCTGGAACGCGATATGGATATAGCCCAACAACGTCGCCACCTGATTGCCGGGGTTGGCGCAGTCGTCAATTACCGTGTAGGTATAGGCTTGCAAGGCTTCCATTAAGGAAAAAAAGCCTAACGCATAGCACAATGATGCGGGCTCTTTTTTATAAAAAAAATAAGCCGTACTCGACAACCCGATGGTTGCCAGTACAGTTGACGCTTCCCCACTCCAGCACATGGTTTTTCCCTTCGTTTATTCGTATTAAATTTTACGCGCCAGCAGATACGAAAAATAAATCAATGAATCACACCGCCAGTCGCGGCTAAAAATCGGTTTCAGTAATTGATCACAGCCCTTATGGTCGCATGGCCTGCCTTTCTCAGGAATTACCTGATTTGCTCGATAATCCCATCCAGCTCTTCCAGACTGGAATAGGCAATGACCAGTTTCCCGCTGCCGTTTTCTTTATGGTCGATCACGACTTTTGCGCCCAGTTTTGTTGTCAAATCGTCCTGTAGGCGCAAGGTGTCGTTGTCTATTTCTCTAATTTTTGGCGTTTTAGGCTCGGCTTGGCTGTCTTTAACCAGGCGTTCTGCGGCTCTGACCGTTAAGCCTTCTTTGACAATTTTGTTGGCTATCGCCACCTGTTTAACCCCATCTAAAGACAACAGCGCTCTGGCATGACCCATCTCCAGCTGCTTATTGATTAATAGTTTTTTCACCTCCGGGTGCAAATCGATTAAGCGCAATAAATTGGTCACTGTAGTACGCGATTTGCCCACGGCATCGGCGACTTGCTGATGAGTCATGTCAAATTCATCCAGCAAACGCCTGAGTGCGTCGGCTTCTTCCAGCGGGTTCAGGTCTTCCCGTTGTATGTTTTCAATCAACGCGATGGCCATGGCCGTGCGGTCGTCGATGTCTTTAATGACCACCGGCACTTGCTGCAATCCGGCCAGTTGCGCGGCACGCCAGCGTCGTTCACCGGCCACAATTTCGTAGCTGTCCTGCGCAATTTTACGCACCACCACCGGCTGAATAATGCCTTGCGCCTTGATCGAATCGGCCAGTTCTTGCAGCCGTTCGGGGTTCATGTCTTTTCTGGGCTGGTATTTGCCCCGCTGCATGTATTCGATAGGCAGGCTTTGCAGCGGATGCCCTTCTGCCGCTTCTGTTGTTTCGCCATGATGGGCGATGCCGGGAACATTGCCCAATAATGCATCCAACCCCCGATTTAATCCCCGTTTTTTTACCGCCATAATGTTCAACTTTTCTCTTTTTTAATCATTTAAGCCGCCCGCTGATTGAGACAGATCGGCGCGGATCAGGGCTTCAAACTCTTCAATCAATCCTCTTAGCACTTCCGCCTCTTCCCGCAACAGCAGATTTTCCCGCTGGATACTTTTAAATAAGGCAACCACCATATCGGCACGGTCATCGACGTCTTCGACCATGACCGGCGCTAGCTGAACGCCTGCCGGCGCCGGTTCATTTACCGGTAGAATTTGCACTTGCTGCGATTCCTCTTTAACCGGTTCATCGGCTAACAAGGCTTCAAGCCCCCGACCTAAGCCACGTTTTTTTAAAGTCATGCGCTGTCGTGTTTTTCTTTTCTGATCATTTCACCGGCCAGCGCAATGTAAGCCACAGACCCCCGCGATGATTTATCGTAGCTCAGCACCGGCAAACCATGACTTGGCGCTTCCGCCAGACGGATATTCCTGGGGATGCAGGTGCGAAATACTTTATCGCCAAAATAGCGTATCAGCTGTTCCGACACATCTTTGGTCAGGCGGTTCCGGTCGTCGTACATGGTGCGCAGGATGCCTTCCAAATGCAGCGCCGGATTGACCGAATCCTGGATATTTTTCAACGTGCTCATTAATGCGGACAAGCCTTCCAGCGCATAATATTCGCACTGCATCGGTATCAGCAGGCTGTCGGCGGCGACCATCGCATTCAAGGTCAACATGTTCAGCGACGGCGGGCAATCAATCAAAATAAAGTCATAGTCGGCTTTTATCGGGATGAGAGCATCGGCCAGGCGCCGCTCCTTATGGTCGGCATGCATCAGTTCCACTTCCGCCGCAGTCAAGTCGGAATTGCCGGGAATCACTGAAAAACCGATGTCCGGGATGGCAATGACCGTTTCTGATGCGGGCACGTGTTCCATCAATAAATCATAACTGGAATGTTTGACCTCCTGCTTGTCGACGCCGCAACCCATTGCCGCATTGCCTTGCGGGTCAAGATCGACCAGCAGCACGCGCCGGTTAGCCGCCGCCAGCGAAGCTGCCAGATTGACGCTGGTCGTGGTTTTGCCCACGCCGCCTTTTTGGTTGGTTATTGCTATGACTTTTCCCACTTATTTTACCTCGGCCTGTTCAGGCGACTCTATTCGTACCAGACATCGTTCAACATCGCTTCCCGGCACACTCACCGATATAACTGATTTTTTTGCGGCTATTTGCGCCAGTTCCGCTTCTGGGATTTGTCCTTTCATGGCTAATAACACGCCCTCTTTGGTCAGCAAATGCGCGGTTAATTTGACTATCTCGGGCAGGCTGGAAAAGGCACGGGTCAGCACCGCATCATAGCCCTGTTCAGGCTGATGGTTTTCTACCCGGCTATGGATGACGGCTACGTTTTTCAGCTTTAATTCCAAGGCCACCTGCTGCACAAAGCGGGTTTTTTTGGCGTTGCTATCGAGCAAGGTAAAGTGGATGTCAGGCAGACAAATTGCCAACGGAATACCCGGCAAACCGGCGCCGGTGCCAATATCGATAATCCGTTGGCCGTGGATATGGGGCACAATCGCCAAGCTGTCTAAGATATGCAGTTGCGCCATTTCTTCCGGGGTCCGTATCGCGGTCAGATTATAGGCTTTATTCCATTTCTCAATCAGCTTTATAAAGGCCAGCAACTGCTCTATTTGAGCGTCAGTGACGGTTAAATTTAACGCAGTTATCCCGGATTCCAGGATGTTTCGACAGGCTTCCATCAGGCACTTTTCTTCTTTAAATAAACCAGTAACAGGGAAATGGCGGCGGGCGTAATGCCAGGAATTCGCGAAGCTTGGCCTAAGGTTTCCGGCCGCTGTTTTTTAAGTTTTTCGCTGACTTCATTGGACAGGCCGGGCACGCCGTTATAATCGAGGATTTCAGGCAAACGCAGATGGTCGTAACGCAAGGCCTTGTCGATCTCGGTTTGCTGCCGGTCGATATAACCGGCATATTTGGCCTGAATCTCGACCTGTTCGGCGACCTGCGGGTCCATGCCGTCAACATCAATCATAAACGACAGCAATTGCTGCACATCGACTTCCGGGCGGCGCAACAAATCCATCAAATTGGCTTCGCGCAGCATCGGCTTGCCCCAATACTGCTCGACTTGCGCGGATTCTTCGGTGTCCGTTCTGACCCATTTCTTTTTCAGGCCATCCTGCAATTGCGAAATGGCGGCGCGTTTGGTCTCGAACGCCTGCCAGCGTTCATCGTCCACCAAGCCCAATTCGCGGCCCTTTTCGGTCAGGCGCAAATCGGCGTTGTCTTCCCGCAATAGCAAGCGGTATTCGGCGCGGCTGGTGAACATCCGGTACGGCTCTTGCGTGCCCTGGGTAATCAGGTCGTCAATCATCACGCCGATATAAGCCTCGTCGCGCCCCGGACACCAGCTGTCCAGACCCTGAACCAAACGCGCTGCGTTCAATCCGGCAATCAAGCCTTGCGCCGCCGCTTCTTCGTAGCCGGTGGTGCCGTTGACTTGTCCGGCAAAAAACAACGCCTCCAGATGCTTGGTTTCCAACGATGATTTCAAATCCCGTGGGTCGAAAAAATCATATTCAATCGCATAACCGGGACGCACGATTTCGGCATTTTCAAAGCCCAGCATTGAGCGCACAAATTCATATTGCACATCAAAAGGCAGGCTGGTTGATATGCCGTTGGGATAAATCTCATGCGTGTTCAAACCTTCCGGCTCGACAAAAATCTGGTGCGAATCGCGGTCGGCAAAGCGCACGATTTTGTCTTCAATCGACGGACAATAACGCGGCCCGATGCCTTCGATAATCCCCGAATACAGCGGCGACCTGTCCAGGCCGGAACGGATAATATCGTGGGTTTTGCTGTTGGTGCGGGTGATATGGCAGGGAATCTGCCGGGGATGATGCGCCGGTTTGCCGATAAACGAGAACACCGGCACCGGATCGTCGCCATGCTGTTCTTCCAGTTTGCTAAAATCAATGGTGCGGCCATCGATACGCGGCGGTGTGCCGGTTTTTAAGCGGTCAATCCGAAACGGCAATTCGCGTAATCGGTCGGCCAAGGCAATCGAAGCCGAATCGCCCGCACGGCCACCGCTGTAGTTTTCCAGACCGATATGGATTTTACCGCCCAAGAACGTGCCGGTGGTTAAAACCACCGCTCTGGCGCTAAAGCTCAAGCCCATAAGCGTTTTGACGCCGGTAACCCGGCCGCCTTCGACAATCAAATCGGACACGGTTTGCTGGAATAGCGCCAGATTGGGCTGGTTTTCCAATGCGGTTCTTACTGCCTGCTTATACAGTTGACGGTCAGCCTGGGCGCGGGTTGCCCTCACCGCAGGCCCTTTGCTGGCATTCAGGGTGCGAAACTGGATGCCGCCATGATCGATAGCCCGCGCCATGATGCCGCCCAAGGCATCGACTTCCTTAACCAGATGGCCTTTGCCGATGCCGCCAATGGCCGGATTACAGCTCATCTGCCCCAGCGTGTCGATATTTTGCGTCAGTAACAGCGTGTTGACGCCGCTCCGGGCCGCCGCCAACGCGGCTTCGGTACCGGCATGACCGCCGCCCACTACGATCACATCAAAGTCTTTTTTAAATTTCACTAGCGCTATGGTCTCTTAAAAAATGCTATATTATTGCCGTGTGGATTCACACAAACTTGCCATATTAGTTTCAATCCACATTCGACCTCATCTGCCCAATGACGTGTCTTACGACAATCCATCGACAGATAGAGGCTGATGAATTACCTCGCCGTAAACGACGAGGTTACCTGAAAGGATAACGATGCTAAAGCAGCGTTGTCAACGTTGAACGAATCTTCCTGAAGGGAGAGCTCCCAAACCAACAAGGAAATTTGATGAAAAAACGTAAAAATCAAAAAACGGCGGAAACCGTTCCTAATCAAAACCCGGTCGCAAAGTACGCGCACCTGTTTAACAAGGCGCAAATCTTTTCCGACAAAAGCAAATACAGCCGCAAAGCAAAACATACTAGGCAGGAGGCTAGTCCAACCGTTCTGGATAGAATTGTTGGACTAGCCGCTTGTTTAAACTTAACCTCAAATCGAAACAGGCTTACTTTAGTTTGTCTTTAAGCATCTTGTTGACTTCGCCGGGGTTGGCTTTGCCCTGCATTTCTTTCATCACTTGGCCGACAAAAAAGCCGAAAACCTTGTCCTTGCCGCTGCGGTATTGTTCAACCTGACCGGGGTTATCGGCAATGATTTTGTCGATGATGGCTTCAATGGCACCGGTATCGGTGATTTGTTTCAGGCCTTTCGCTTCAATGATTTCATCGGCTGTCGCGGTGCCTTGCCACAATTCCTCAAACACCTGTTTGCCGATTTTGCCGGAAATGGTGTCGTCGCTGATGCGTTTTAATAAACCGGCCAAACGCTCGTGACTGACCGGCGAGCCGCTAATGTCAAGATCGGCTTTGTTCAGTGCGGCTAAAAGATCGCCGGTTATCCAGTTGGCGCAAATTCTGGCTTCACTGCCCGATTCTTTGACCACGGTTTCAAAATAATCCGCCAATTGGCGTGACGAGGTCAGGATGGTTGCGCTTTCGTCATCCAGGTTGTAATCGGCCTTGAAACGCTGTTTTTTCGCTTGCGGCAATTCCGGCAACTGGGCTTTTATCTGCGCTTTAAAAACTTCGTCAATCAGCACCGGCAACAAGTCAGGATCGGGAAAATAGCGGTAATCGTTGGCTTCTTCCTTGCTGCGCATGGAGCGGGTTTCGTCTTTGTCGGCATCGTACAAACGGGTTTCCTGAACTACCGTGCCGCCGCTTTCTATCAATTCTATTTGCCGTTCGATTTCGTGGTTGATGGCTTTTTCGACGAATTTGAACGAGTTGATGTTTTTGATTTCGGCGCGGATGCCGAATTCTTTTTGCCCTTTCGGACGCACCGAAACATTGGCGTCGCAACGGAACGAGCCTTCCTGCATGTTGCCGTCGCAAATGCCCAAATAGCGTACCAGTTCGTGCAGCTTGCGCATGTAGGCCACGGCTTCTTTGGCCGAGCGCATGTCCGGCTCGGACACGATTTCCAATAGCGGTGTGCCGGCGCGGTTTAAATCGATGCCGGTCAAGCCGTGAAAATTGGCATGTAATGATTTTCCGGCGTCTTCTTCCAGATGGGCGCGGGTGATGCCGATGCGTTTAGTTACACCGTCAACATCAATATCTAAGTGGCCGACGCCGACGATAGGCAGTTCCATCTGGCTGATTTGATAGCCTTTAGGCAAATCCGGGTAGAAATAATTTTTTCGGGCAAACACCGAATACGGCGCGATATGCGCTTCGATAGCCATGCCGAAAATAACCGCCATATGCACGGCTTCTTCGTTCAACACCGGCAATACGCCGGGCAGACCTAAATCAACCGCGCAGGCTTGAGTGTTAGGTTCGGCACCGTAAGCGGTGGACGCGCCGGAAAAGATTTTTGATTGGGTAGCAAGTTGGGCGTGGATTTCCAGGCCGATGACGGTTTCCCATTGTGAATTCATGTTGTTAAGTTCCTAGTTTATTCGGCAAAAACGTCGGCTAGATCGATTTCCAGTTCAGGAAAAAGTGCCGGTTTTGCAATGTCGTCGCCCGCATACATGGCGTGCAGTTGATATTTTTCAGTGTCCTGGTTCAGTACAAATTGATAAACCGCTTGTTCGTAAGGATAAACCAGCCAATATTCGGTGACGCCGTTTTCTTGATAGAGGTCGTATTTCAGGCGCATTTCTTTTTTGCTGTTACCGGGCGAGAGCACTTCGATAATCCAGTCCGGCGCGCCGCTACAGCCTTGTGTTGTCAATTTTTCAGGATCGCAAATCACGCATAAGTCGGGCTGCACGACACTATAGGCATCCTGATCAGCCAGTTTTGATTTTTTGCTGTCGTAGAGTTTGACATCAAATGGAGCCACAAAAACTTCACAGCGTTTGTTGCGTAAATAGCTATCGATAGGCCGTAATATGTTTCTGGAGATCCGCTGATGCTTAAGGTTCGGCGCGGGCGACATCGCCATAATCTTGCCTTTAATCAATTCAACCGTTTCGTCCAGCCGCCAGGTCATATAATCGGCATAACTATAGGTGCCGTTTAAATCCAGCTGCGAAAGCTGCGTAATAGTAGCCATGACAGTGCTCCTTAATTAAAAACCTGCTGGCGCTTGCTGATGCCAATCGGTGACTTGCTGATATTGGTGGGCAATATTTAACAAGCGGTCTTCGGCAAAATAATTGCCTATAATTTGCAAGCCGACCGGCAAGCCTTGGGCAAATCCTGCCGGAATCGACATCGCCGGGACGCCCGCCAGATTAATGGCAATGGTGTAGATGTCGGACAAATACATTTCTATCGGGTTGCCGATTTTCTCGCCGATACCGAACGCGGTCGATGGCGTCACCGGCCCCATGATCACATCGACTTCAGACAAGGCTTTTTTGAAATCCTCGCTGATCAAGCGGCGGATTTTTTGCGCCTTTATATAATAAGCGTCGTAATAGCCCGCCGACAGCGCATAAGTGCCCATCAAAATACGGCGTTTGACTTCCTTGCCGAAACCTTCGCCACGCGAGCGGGTGTAAAGGTCGCTTAAATCAGCCGGATTTTCACAGCGATAACCAAAACGCACACCGTCGAAACGCGACAGGTTGGCGGAACATTCAGCCGGAGCGATGACGTAATAAGCGGGAATGGCCAATTTTAGCGTCGGCATGGAAATTTCCGTGACCGTAGCGCCCAATTTCCGGTATTCGTCGATGGCCGTTTCCAGTGTTGCCGCCACTTCGCTGTTCAAGCCTTCACCGAAAAATTCTTTCGGTAGGCCGATTTTTAAGCCGTCAAGGCGGTTATTTAAACCGGCGCTGTAATCAGGAACCGGCGTGTCGACGCTGGTGGAATCTTTGTCATCAAAACCGGCCATCGTTTGCAACATAATGGCCGCATCTTCGGCGCTACGGGTCATCGGCCCGCCTTGATCCAGGCTGGAGGCGTAGGCAATCATGCCGTAACGGGATACCCGGCCGTAAGTCGGCTTTAAGCCGGTAATGCCGCACAGCGCCGCCGGTTGGCGTATCGAGCCGCCGGTGTCGGTGCCGGTTGCACAAACGGCAAGCCTTGCAGCAACGGCTGCGGCCGTGCCGCCTGAAGAGCCGCCGGGTACGGTATTGGTATTCCAGGGATTTTTGACCGCGCCGTAATAGCTGGTTTCGTTGGAGGAGCCCATTGCAAACTCGTCCATGTTCAGTTTGCCCAACATCACCGCGCCGGCATGATTAAATTTTTCGACGACGGTCGCATTGTAGGGCGCGATAAAATTATCCAGCATAAGCGAACCGCAGGTGGTTTTAACGCCTTCGGTACAAAAAATGTCTTTTTGCGCTATTGGGATGCCGGTTAATAATTCCGCGTCGCCGTTGGCTAATCGGGCATCGGCGGCTTTAGCTTGCTGCAAAGCCAAGTCTTCAGTCACGCTAATGTAGGCATTTAAACCGCTGTGTTGCTTAATTCTATCCAAAAAAGCCGCCGTCAATTCGACGCTGGAAAATTCGCCGGAACGCAGGCCTTGGGCTAATTCTGTAATTGTTTTGTTATACATGGTGCTTAGGTTTCCTTTTACTCAATCACTTTGGGCACTAGATAAAGTCCCGCTTCGACTTGCGGCGCAATCGCCTGGAATTTTTCGCGCTTATCCTGTTCAGTGACCACGTCGCTGCGTAAGCGTTGCACCTGATCCATCGGATGCGCCATAGGCTCGATGCCGCCGGTGTCAACATCATTCATCTGCACCATCAAATCCAGCATCCTCGACAAGTCTGCTGCATAAGCGGCAACATCGTGTTGCTCAATTCCCAGACGCGCTAAATGCGCGATTTTCTTCACATCATCTGCCGTTAAAGACACGTTTAACTCCCAGTAAAAAATTTCAGAGGTTCTATTATTATTGCGTTTATAATACTTTATATCTTGCCCAAATACTCGCTTGATTGATAGAGTAATAAACAATTATTCCCCATAAGGATACAGTTAAAAATGTTCAAAAGAATTCGCGGCCTTTTCTCCAACGACCTCGCTATTGACTTAGGAACCGCCAACACATTGATCTACATTCCCGGCCAGGGCATTGTGCTGAATGAACCCTCGGTCGTTGCCATTAAAGAAGACCGGGTACGGGGCAATAAGACCATTGCCGCTGTCGGCCTCGACGCCAAACTGATGCTAGGACGCACACCGGGCAACATTACCGCAATCCGGCCGTTAAAAGACGGCGTCATCGCCGACTTTGCCGTCACCGAACGGATGCTGCGTTTCTTTATTGAAAAAGTCCATCAAAGCAAGATGTTACGCCCCAGCCCGCGCATTCTGATCTGTGTGCCCTGCGGCTCAACCCAAGTTGAACGCCGCGCCATCCGCGAATCGGCGGCCATGGCTGGGGCACGCGAGGTTTATCTGATTGAAGAACCGATGTCGGCGGCGATTGGCGCGGGTTTGCCGGTTGACGAGGCTTGCGGCTCGATGGTGTTAGACATCGGCGGCGGCACCTCCGAAGTCGCAGTCATCTCCATCAACGGTATCGTTTATTCCTCCTCCGTGCGTATTGGCGGCGACCGCTTTGACGAAGCCATCATCAACTATGTGCGCAGAAACTACGGCACTTTAATCGGTGAAGCCACAGCCGAAAGGATCAAACATGAAATCGGCACCGCTTATCCCGGCAGTGAAGTCAGGGAAATCGAAGTCAAAGGCCGCAATCTGGCCGAAGGCGTGCCGCGCAGTTTCTCCCTGAACAGCAACGAAATCCTGGAAGCCTTACAGGAACCGCTATCCGGCATTGTCGGCGCCGTAAAATTAGCGCTAGAACAAACGCCGCCGGAACTGGGTTCGGATGTGGCAAACCGGGGCATATTCCTAACCGGCGGCGGTGCATTACTAAAAGACATCGACCGTCTGATCGCAGAAGAAACCGGCCTGCCGGTATTTATCGCTGAAGACCCGTTAACCTGCGTTGCCCGAGGCGGCGGCATGGTATTGGAAATGCTGGACAAAAAAGGTATCTCAACATTCTCCTTAGAATAAAAAATAAGGCAACTTCTCAGCGAAAAACTAATAGAACACGGATGCCACTGATTAAACGGATAATGACTGATTAAAAGCCTATTTAAAAATCTGTCTTATCTGTGTAATCGGTCGACTACAGGGATGCAGGAGGTAGAGCAATGCAGGAGCAATTGCCGAGTTCCATTTAATTATTTTTAGCCGGGGCTGAGTTGTTACAAAATAAGTTTATTTTGGCTGTAACCAAAATCATAGGCTGGGCGGCATCCATCCAGCCTATGCGACGCTATTATTTTTCAACTGGATAAAGAGGCATCCTGCTATAAAACTTTTATTTGCTACCGGTCCGTCCATCAACACCCGTCTGCTCGTGGCAATCATTGCTTCAGTTACGCTATTGATAACCGAACACAGAAACCATCAGCTAGACCCACTTCGAGCCACCTTATCCGTTGCTGTCGACCCGTTAAAATATCTGGTTAATCTACCGACCGTATTCATCGAGCAGGCGGCCTATTCGGTCAGCACCTATTCGAGCTTAAAAAAAGAAAACACCCGACTGCGCGAAGAGCAATTCATCGACAAAACCCGCTTGCTCAAATTCGATTCGCTGGAAAAAGAAAATATCCGCCTGCGTGCGTTATTGGAAAACTCCTTTAAACTGGGCGAACAAATGCTGATTGCTGAATTATTGTCGATCAATACTGCGCCCTACGAAAACATCGTGGTGGTCAACAAAGGCACCCGTTTTGGCGTCCATCCGCAACAACCGGTACTGGATGCCAATGGCGTGGTCGGACAAGTTTTTCGCGCGCTGCCGTTCAGTTCCGAAATCATGCTGATCACCGACCCGAACCATGCCATCCCGGTACAGGTCAACCGCAACGGACTGCTGGCCATTGCGGTCGGCAGCGGCCAACTGAACCGGCTAAACCTGCCTTTTCTGCCCAATAATGCGGATATCCGCCCCGGCGACCTGCTGATAACATCAGGTTTAGGCGGAACCTTCCCATCCGGTTATCCAGTCGCAGTGGTCGATGACTTCACCCCAATGAGCAACAAACCTTTTGTCAACATTACCGCCACGCCTAAAGCCATGTTAGACCGAAACCGAGAACTGCTGATTGTCTGGAGCGACTCATCCCCGGTTTCGCTCAGCACCGCGCAGCTGCCGAAAAAGCCATCAGAATCCCCCTCCGACGCCCTCCCTGCGGACAGCGAATTAAACGCGGCAACGCCGGGCAGGAAAACACCGTGATCAATAACCATTTCGGTTTTGGCCGCATTATCGTGACGATTATCATGGCGATGTGTTTACGAATCACACCTTGGCCGGGATTTTTGGCCGACATAAACCCAGACTGGGTGTTGTTGGTGCTGATCTATTGGACGATTGCCGTACCTGAGCGTGTCGGCATCTTTCATGCCTGGACTATCGGCCTGCTGACTGACGTACTGACCGGACGGATATTCGGGCAACATGCCCTGGCCTATTCGCTGGTCATCTATGCCTGCCTGACACTGCACAAACGATTGCGCCAATTTCCACTGCCCCAGCAATGCCTGTTCATTTTCTGTTGCCTGCTGTTAACGCAAATACTGCTGTTTTGGCTAAAAAACATCCAGCACCCGGCCCAACTGACCACCTCTTTCTTATGGCCTATTTTTGCCGGCACATTCTGCTGGCCTTTGGTTTATATAGTCCTGCGCCGAGTTCGTTTATCGCGGCGCACCCGATAAACACGCCGCTGCTGTTATGTCCCAAATTTATACCCTAAAAGATAAGCAAGTAGAGAACCGCTTATTCATCAACCGTATTATTGCCGCACTCATCATCATACTGTTATTAACCTCGGGCTTGATTGTGCGCCTGGTTTACCTGCAAATCGTCGGGCACAGCCATTACGCGACGCTGGCAAAAGACAACAGCATCAAAATCGAACCGTTGGTGCCGACCCGGGGCATGGTTTATGACAGAAAAGGCAGGGTCTTAGCGGAAAACACGCAGTCCTTCAGCCTTGAGCTGATTCCCGAGCAAATCAAAGACCTTGACGACACCTTGTCACGCTTACAAAAACTGCTCAATATCTCTGATGAAAAAATCGAGCAATACCAGAAACAACGCAAGCGCCAAAAACGCTTCGCCAGCACCCCCTTATTAATGGGCATGAGCGACGAGGAAATCGCCAAATTTGCCGTGGTCAGGCCTTTTTTCCCGGGCGTTGACATTCAGGCCAGCTTAGTCCGGCACTACCCCTACGCCGACCTGGCCGCCCACGTTGTCGGCTACGTCGGCCGCATCAACGAAGCCGAAATGAAAACCTTGCCCATCGCGGAATACCGGGGCTCCAGCCACGTCGGCAAAATAGGCATAGAAAACACCTATGAAAACGAACTGCATGGCAAGACCGGCTACGCGGAAATTGAAACCAATGTCCAAGGGCGCGCCATCAACACGGTGAATTCAGTCCCCCCGGTGCAGGGTGAAAACCTCTATCTGACGCTGGACATGGACTTGCAAAAAACCGCCTACGACGCGCTGGGCGATTTCAATGGCGCTGTCGTCGCCATCGAAGTCAAGACCGGCGGCGTGCTGGTGTTCGCCAGTCGGCCCGGCTTTGACCCCAATCCTTTTGTGATCGGCATCGCCAATGATGCCTACCAAGCCCTGCAAAAATCAGAAAACCAGCCGCTGTATAATCGTGCGCTACGCGGCCTGTATCCGCCCGGTTCGACAATGAAGCCGTTTATTGCTTTGGCCGGACTCGAATACAATGCCATCAGTGCCGAACACAAAATTTTCTGCCCCGGCTATTACCAGCTGCCGAACGTTAGCCACCGCTACCGGGATTGGAAAAAAGGCGGTCACGGCTCGGTTAATATGAGCGATGCCATCACCCAATCCTGCGACGTGTATTTTTACAGCCTGGCGTCAACCTTGGGCATAGACCGGATGCACAACTTTTTACAGCGCTTTGGTTTCGGTGAAAAATCCGGCATTGACCTGACCGGCGAAAAAGCAGGCTTAATGCCTTCCCGCGAGTGGAAACGTAAACAACGCAATCAGGCCTGGTATCCGGGGGAAACGCTGATTACCGGCATAGGCCAAGGCTTCCTACAAGTGACCCCGCTGCAACTGGCCAGGGCCACCGCCACGCTGGCGAATAAAGGCAAGGTTGTCACGCCGTTTCTGGTGAGAAACGCGGCCAACCCCGATTCCCTAGAGCCTGAACAGGAAACACCCCAAGAAGACTTGGCGCTCAAGCCTGAAAACATCAACAAAATCATAGCCGGGATGGTCAATGTGATCCATGACGCACACGGCACCGCGAAAAGCATAGGCAAAGACATTAACTATCAAATTGCCGGAAAAACCGGTACTGCGCAGGTATTCACCATTAAACAGGATGCCAAATACAACGAAAACGATATTGATTTTAAATTACGCGACCACGCCTTGTTTATTTCCTTCGCCCCGGCTGACGACCCCAAAATTGCAGTTGCGGTGGTCATGGAAAACGGCGGCCACGGCGGTTCGGTCGCAGCGCCTATCGCAGGGCAAGTTATCAAACAATTTTTAGGCGACAACAATGAAAACTGAAACCCGTAGCGAACAATTTGACCCACCGTCACTGCTCGGCAATATCCTCAGAAAATTGCATATCGACATCCCTTTGTTTGTCGGCTTGTCGCTGATCGCTTTGTTGAGCTTTGTCATCCTGTACAGTGCGGGCAGCCAGGACATGGACGTGTTGATACGCCAGGCAGCACGGGTCGCCCTGGCTTTTGTTTTAATGACCGCGCTGGCCCATGTTAACCCTTACCAATTCAAGCGCTACTCGGCTTTATTGTTTGGCCTGGGGTTGTTGTTGTTGCTTGCGGTGCTGATTATGGGGCAATTCGGTAAAGGCGCACAACGCTGGTTAGACCTAGGTTTTTTTCGTTTTCAGCCGTCGGAAATGATTAAAATCACCACGCCAATGATGGTCGCCTGGTATTTGGCGGAACATGCCTTGCCGCCGAAACCCAAACAACTGCTGATAGCGGGTCTGTTGATTATTGTCCCGACCTTATTGATTGCCAAACAGCCTGATTTGGGCACTTCGCTGCTGGTTGCCAGTTCCGGTGCAGGAGTACTGTTTTTTGCCGGCCTGTCCTGGCGCTTCATACTGGCCATTTGCACCATCCTGACCGGGCTGACACCGATACTTTGGCATGTTATGCGCCCCTACCAGCGCGACCGGGTGCTGACCTTCTTAAACCCGGAAGCCGACCCTTTAGGCCGCGGCTACCATATCATCCAATCGAAAATAGCCATCGGCTCCGGCGGCATCTACGGCAAAGGCTGGCTGGGCAGCACCCAGTCGGAACTGGACTTTTTGCCGGAAAGTTCCACTGATTTTATTTTTGCCGTATTTGCCGAAGAATTCGGCCTGTTCGGCTGCGTCAGCCTATTAGCCTTGTATTTGCTGGTCATCAGCCGCTGCCTGTACATTGCCACACAAGCCCAAGACACTTACAGCCGCCTGCTCGCCAGCAGCCTGGCCTTTACCTTTTTCGTCTATGTTTTCGTCAACATCGGCATGGTCATCGGCGTACTCCCCGTAGTCGGCGTGCCCTTGCCCCTGATCAGTTACGGCGGCACATCCGTGGTCACCTTACTGGCCGGTTTCGGCATTTTGATGTCAATCCATACCCATAAAAAATTTATACCCCATTCATAACAGCAAACCTATGAAACTAAAACCGACGTTAAACCAAATTATTATGAGTTGCGCTTGTTTAGCTGTGCTTTCCTGCACCACTGAAATAAAAGAGCCCACTCCCGAACGCACCTACGCCCTACGCCCTGCGGACACCCTTCCCGTTCCTGAACCCGCGCCGTTAGTGCTACGTCCTGCCGCCGAAGAAGCGGCGATGATTGATGACTTTATTGCGCACATAGCGGCAAAACACCAATTCAACAAAGCCGAACTCGATGCGGTATTTGCCAGCGTTGAGATTAAGCCAGACATACTCAAACGTATCGCCTCGCCGTCGGAAGCGATGCCTTGGCATAAATACCGCAACATATTCATGACCGATGCGCGTATTGATGCCGGTGTGCAATTTTGGCGCGACAATGCCGATGCATTAGCTGCCGCCGAACAGCAATACGGCGTCCCGCCTGAAATTATTGTCGCCATTATCGGCGTTGAAACCCTGTTCGGAAAAAACACCGGCAAGCACCGCGTCATCGACGCGCTGTCAACGCTGGCTTTTGCCTATCCGCCACGCAGCAAATTTTTTCTCGGCGAGCTTGAAAGCTTCCTGCTGTTGTGCCGCGACGAAAATATTAATCCCGTAGAACCGCTAGGCTCTTATGCTGGCGCCATGGGGTTGCCGCAATTTATGCCTAGCAGTTTCAGGGCTTACGCAGTCGATTTCGACAACGACAATCGCCGGGACATCTGGCACAACAAGCGTGATGTCATTGGCAGTGTCGGCAATTATCTGGCCAAACATCACTGGCAAGCAGGACAGCTGATTGCCGTTCCGGTGACAGCCCAAGGCGATCGCCACAAGTCGGCGCTCAATAAAGACCTTAAGCCGAATTTAAGTGTCACCGAGTTAGAATCGCTCAACTTAACAACATCGAGGCAATTACCTTTAGACAGTAAAGTGAAACTGTTGAGCTTTGAACAACAACAAGGCGAAGAACTCTGGGCGGCGTTGGACAATTTTTATGTCATCACCCGCTACAACCACAGTCCTTTATATGCCATGGCCGTTTATCAGCTCAGCCTATCTATTTTAAATAAAAAAGGTCCATTTCCATGACTAAGCTAATCCCGCTACTTTTAATTTTTGTGTTAAGCGGTTGTACCTCAGAGCAAATAAAGACCACCGACCTTGCAAGCCGAACGCCGGATACAACCGCTAATCACCGCCCATCAATATTGCCCGCTGGCGAGCTTGATAAACACATCACCGCCCAGCAAGAAAAATTATTACCCCGCATTAGCCGTTACCTAAAACAAGGCATCGCCTCATGGTACGGCCCTAAGTTTCACGGCAAGCAAACCGCATCCGGCGAAATATACGACATGTATGCCATGACTGCCGCCCACAAAACACTGCCGCTCTCATCTTACGCCCGCGTCACCAACCTGAAGAACCAGCGCAGCGTCATTGTCCGTATCAATGACCGGGGGCCGTTTCATGGCAATCGGGTGATGGACTTGTCTTACGCGGCCGCACAAAAACTGGAGATTGATGAAGCGGGATCGGGCAAAGTAGAAATCAAAGCCATTGCCCCGGAACAAGCCTTAGCCCAGCTGCAAAGCACCGCCAAAGCACAACATAAAAGCGTTTATTTACGCGTAGGCACTTTCAGCAACAAAAAGAAAGCACAAAAATTACAAAACAAAATTGCCGCCCATCATTTGCCCCAGCCTAAAATACTCCCCTCAACACACAAAGGCTCAACCCTGTATAGAGTTCAACTAGGCCCGGTCAAATCACCGGAAAACGCCCGTAAGCTCAATGTACAGCTGGCAAAATTAGGCCTGACCACCACCCAATTTGTGACTGAAGGCAATCAAAATCAAATCACCATGATACAATAGGCTCACGTTTGACTGAGCCCACCGTTAGAGAACATGACACTTTTTAGAATCTCCCCCGTTTTTTTATTTTTTAGTTTAATTTTTACCGCAGCCCTGGCCAAAGCGGAAGACGCCCTCATCGCGACACCGGCAGCGCCCACCATTGCGGCCAGCAGCCATATATTGCTCGACCACAATACCGGCAAAGTGCTGGCAGAAAACAATGCCGACGTAAAACTCGCCCCCGCCAGCCTGACCAAAATCATGTCCGTTTATGTAGTCTTTCAGGAACTCAGCAACGGCCACCTGCATTTGGACGACCTCGTCACCATCAGCAAAAAAGCCTGGGAAACGCCCGGCTCGCGCATGTTTGTCGAGGTCGGCAAACAAGTCAGGATTGAAGACCTGCTGTTAGGCGTGATCATCCAATCCGGCAACGACGCCAGCGTCGCGTTAGCCGAACATATCGCCGGAGATGAATCGACCTTTGCCGACATGATGAACCAACATGCCAAAAGGCTCGGCATGAACAACAGCCATTTTGAGGACAGCAACGGCCTGCCCATCGATAACCATTACACCACCGCCCGCGACCTGGCCACACTAACCCGCGCATTGATCAAAGAATTTCCCGACTATTACCGCTGGTTTTCACAAAAAGAGTTCACCTTCAACAACATCGTCCAGCATAACCGCAATAAACTGCTGTCGCGTGATGCCTCTGTAGATGGCGTCAAAACCGGCTTTACCGATGCCGCCGGTTACTGCTTGGTCGCCTCGGGATTGCGCGACAACATGCGCCTGATTGCTGTGGTCATGGGCGCGAGCAGCGCCAATGCCAGGGCCAGCCAAAACCAGAACCTGCTCAACTACGGCTTCCGTTTTTTTGAATCGCACAAACTGTATCAAGGCAAAACACCCTTGTCTGAAGCCCGTATTTGGAAAGGCGACAGTAAAAACATCGCGGTTGGCCTGGCCGAAGACCTTTATGTCACCATCCCGCGCCGTCATTACGATGACCTTAAAGCCGTCATCACCATCGACAAAAAAATTACCGCGCCCGTTAAAGAAGGCAGCAAACTGGGCAGCGTCAACGTGACCTTGAAAGGTGACGTCGTCGCCAATCAGGATTTGATCGCACTCAAATCGGTAGAGCAAGGCAATATTTTTCAGCGCATTTACGACAGCGGAATGATGCTGCTGGAGAAATCGGATGGACAATAAAGCTGAGTTGAGCAGCTTGTCTGCTCAAACGAAACTTATGCCCTTTGGGCATAAAACCGTCTATCTGAACGGCCAATACCTGCCGCTGACCGAGGCCAAAATATCGGTTATGGATCGCGGCTTTTTATTCGGCGACGGCATTTACGAAGTCATCCCTTCCTATTCGGGCACATTATTCCGCTTCGACGAACACATGGAACGCCTGGACAACAGCCTGTCCTCTATCCGTCTTGCCAACCCCCACGACTCGGCACAATGGCGGGACATATTGACGCCATTATTGGACGCCAATCTCGACCAGTCCATTTACCTGCAAATTACCCGTGGCGTGGCCGACAAACGGGATCACGCTTTTCCAGAGACTGTCACGCCCACAGTATTTGCAATGAGCTCAACCATCGTGCCTTTTACCGACCTGGACAGCGGCGCCAAAGCCATCAGCATCGATGACACACGCTGGGCGCTGTGCAACATCAAAGCCACCACCTTGCTGGCCAATATTTTGCTCCGGCAACAGGCTGTAGACAACGGCTGCGCCGAAGCCATTTTACTCAAAGACGGCTATGTCACCGAAGGCGCCGCCAGCAACATCTTTGCCGTTATTGACGGCATCTTGATCACGCCGCCCAAAGGCGGCGAAATACTGGCAGGCATCACCCGCGACGTCATTCTGGAACTTGCCGAACAAAACAACATCGCCTACAGCGAGGACATTATTTCGCTGGATGCCCTGAAAACAGCCAGCGAAATCTGGTTAACCAGCACCACCCGCGAAATCGTACCGGTGGTTCAGCTCGACAATGAAACCATTGGGGGCGGCAAACCCGGCCCGCTCTGGCAAACCATGAACCGATTATTCCAAGCTTACAAACGTGCCAGCCATGAGTGAAGAAACGCTATTAGAATTCCCCTGCCAGTTTCCGGTAAAAGCCATGGGCCGAGCCGAACTGGAACTCGACTTATTAGTGGTCGACATCATCCGCCGCCATGTGGCCGACATTAACGAAGGCGCAGTGACTAGCCGTCCGAGCAAAGACGGCAATTACCTCGCCGTCACCGTCATTGTCGAAGCCTCCAGCAAACAACAATTGGACGCGATTTATCAGGATTTAAGCGATCATCCGCATGTTTTGATGGCCTTATAGTTAAAAAGTGGAACGCGGATCAGACTGATTTATACGGATTTCCTGTCATTACTCATTTTATCCGTGTTTATCTGTCTAATCCGTGCCATCCGCGTTCCATTACTTTTCCTAAAATCAATCACTAATGCCAGTAATACGTAACTTAGGATTGCAAGACTATAAATCCACTTGGCAAGACATGCAGCGTTTTACCGAACAGCGCACTGCCGAAACCGTTGATGAAATCTGGATCACCGAACACCCGCCGGTTTATACGCTGGGTTTAAACGGCAAGCGCGAACATCTGTTCGCTACCGGCGACATTCCCGTCATCAACTCCGACCGGGGCGGCCAAGTCACCTATCACGGCCCCGGCCAGCTAATCATTTACACCTTAATCGATATTAAGCGGCTAAATTTAGGCATCCGTCCGCTGGTCACCCTCCTGGAGCAAGCCATGATTTTTGCCCTCGCGCACTACGGCATTAAAGCTGTCGCCCGAATCGACGCCCCCGGCGTTTATGTCGACAACAAAAAAATCGGCTCCATCGGCCTGCGCATCAAAAAAAATTGCAGCTATCACGGCCTGAGCATCAACAACCAGATGGATTTAGCGCCTTTCGACCATATCAACACCTGCGGCTATCCGGGACTTGAAGTGACCCGACTGACCGACCTGGGCGTGAACGTCAGCAATGCCGAACTCGCCATTTCTGTGACCCAAGCACTCATCACGGCATTAACAAAATGACTTATCAAGCGCCCTCCCGTTCCACGCCCGATTCCCACCAGCGCAACAGCGAAAAACTGGCCAGAATTCCCATCAAGGTAGAGCCCGCCGAAACCACGCTGCGCAAGCCCGACTGGATACGGGTAAAAATATCGGCCAGCGATGAAGTTACGCGTATCAAGCAACTGCTGCGCGAAAACAACCTGCACAGCGTTTGCGAAGAAGCCGCCTGCCCCAATATGGGCGAATGTTTCCAGCACGGCACCGCCACCTTCATGATCATGGGCGATTTATGCACCCGCCGCTGCCCATTTTGCGATGTCGCCCACGGCAAACCGCTGCCGCTGGATAAAGACGAACCCCAGCACCTGGCCGATGCAATACAAGCGATGGCTTTAAAATACGTGGTCATCACCTCTGTGGATCGTGATGATTTAAGGGATGGCGGCGCCGGACATTTTGCCGACTGCATAGCCAAAATCCGCCTGCAAACGCCGACTACAAAAATAGAAATCCTGGTGCCCGACTTTCGCGGCCGCATCGAGAAAGCCGTGGCGATATTAGCGGAACAACCCTGCGACGTATTCAACCACAATCTGGAAACCGTCCCCCGGCTATACAAACAAGTCCGCCCCGGTTCCGACTACCAAGGCTCACTGAATTTACTGCAACAATTCCACCAAGCCCAACCGCAAGTGCCGACCAAATCCGGTCTGATGCTCGGCGTCGGCGAACAGCCGGAAGAAGTCCATCAAGTCATGAAAGACTTATTGGCTCACGGCTGCTCAATGCTGACCATAGGCCAATACCTGCAACCCAGCAAAGACCATTTGCCGGTGCAAAACTACATCACCCCCGCACAATTCGATGAATATGGCGCAGTCGCCAAAGCTTTGGGATTCAAACAAGTCGCCAGCGCCCCGATGGTTCGGTCTTCGTACCATGCTGATCTTCAGGCTAAAGGGATAATGTCAAGCTGACGCACTTCGCTTTCGCGACTGATAAAAAAACCGTCATGTCGGCTGGATTGCCGGAATCCAGGCCTCTGGAAGGCGATAGTAGGGCAGTTCTGGAAACAGATTTTCGCTACCCCACATTATAGATCCATAGTTTAAACTCGTTCAGCAACATCACCTACCTAAACCTTGTAATGGTATTTTGTCACCCCCCATCTCTACTTACCTCTTTAGAACGGCAATTTGACCGAGTTACGTCGCATAAGTGCCAATACTCTTGGACGACCACCAGCACCGCTCAATGTAAAGCCAAGTCCAGTACGGTAACTTTCGGGCAGATAGAAGCGTTTTTCTTCATTGTTTTTGTCACGATCCTCAAATATGACCCCCAATTCTTGCAATGCTTTCGACGATTCTGGATCTAATCCCATTTCTTGAGCATCGAAAGGTACAGATTTATCGGTGATATCTCTAAGTTTTTCACTCCAAACTTTGAGCTGATTAATTTCGCTAATGGCTTCTTCTACTTTTTCCCTACTACAATCGCCAACAGCGCGACGAATAGCTTCAGGTAACAAAACTCTATCTTCCCATTTATTAGTCCGCCCAGATTGACTTTTTTTAGCGGCATGAAACAAAAAGCGCACTAAGTCACGCGCTTGTAAGCGTCCATTTAAATCACATAACGCGGTAAATACCCAGCGAGCAGTACGCGCCTCTTTGGAATTGGTTGAACCAAGTGTCTGTCCCCACAGTTGATACAATTCCCCTAATAGTTCGTCGCTTGATAATATTTCAGGGTCTTTTTTACATGCCCATTTTAACTGCGATTCAAAACATATCCAGTAAGCTAGGCGCAAAAACGATTCGGCAGTCCATTCCAGAGCAAAAGCTTTATACCGTGTTTCAAATTGTCCTAAATTTTGTTGAATGACGGTGCGTACATAATCAGATCGTATAAATTCGATGATACCTAAATGACCTTCACGTATTTCCTCTATACGGTTTGGAAGCTCTAGTAGGGCTTTTAGTGCCGTTTTTTGTTCGGGTTTTGCTGCAAGTGTAGGGAATTGATCTTCCAAGCCATCGATGAGTATAACTAAGTGAACATTCTTTAATGTTAAAAGATGATTTAAGTCTTTTAGCTGATCGCCCTGAACCTTAAATGCGCCAAGTAATTCATGTGTCCAGAATCCCACCCAATCAGTGTCATCGTTTAATACAGCAAGATCAATGCGGTGCTTTAGGTCACTTTCAGAAAAATCAGAATTTAGCCCAAGTTTTTGAAAACAATTTTCACGACAGGTGACAACAATTTTCTTAGCTGTATCCTTTAGATTTGTTGAAGAGAGAAAAGGAAAAATAAGAGTTTCTTTTTTATCTATTGCCTCAACGCCAAGCTTAGTAAGAAAACCTTCCCATGTCTTTACTCGACAAAGTTGTAAAAAATTAAATGTTTTACCCGCTCCCTTGGCACCGATCGAAACAGCGATAGGAATGGTATTTTTGTAATGTTTGGCCAAGTTTCTGAGTGGTTCCGTAACAAGCAGGTTTTCACCTTCGCCATTCTCAGCATAAATGTATTTTTCACATACCAATTCAAGTTTTTTGGCTTCATTGGCTTGCTCTGAACTTTGGACAGCTGACGCAGTAGTTGAGTGAGTAGATAAAAATATTGATGCCCAGTTCTTAATTTGGCTAGAAAGCGGGCTATTTCTTGCAAGATCAATTGCTTGCTTAAAATCTTGAATACACATGAGGTTTGAATCAAATAACGCGTCAACAAATTCAATGCCAGAACTGATACTGTCCTCGGCTTGAGGATTAGGAAAAGCGGTATTTAGGCGTTGTATTGCCAAGTCATAATCTGGTGATTCGCGTAATTGTGGGGTTAGCAAGCTCAGAATAACCGTTGGAACAGCAGCGGGGCTATTTGTATCGTCAATTAATGAGCGTAGAAGCGCCATTTTTTCCAAAACAAGTGCAGCTCCATTAACGGATTGTTTAGCGACCGTGGAGACAATAAATCGTTCGATGCGGGGATCAAACAGCAGAGGACTCGCGAGCTCACTAAATCCTGCACGTAAATCAATCAGTACTAACTCAACATTAAGTTCCGTAGCCAGTTGTTGAATGGCATCACCTACAATCCAAGGGTTTTTGGTATTACGAGCGAGATGTTCAGGTAAAACGGGCGTATCAAGTAATTCAGTGGGTTGCTCTGGATTAACACACGCGGGTAAAACAAAAATCTCATGTCCGTCTAACAGAATGGATGATTTACGTAATTCTGCGGCGCAATAATGAACAGATGCTTCTACTGAGGAAGGTGGGTAATGTATAGCTTCGAGAAAGCGCACAAAAGAAATACTTGGACGGTTTGCACTATCCAGCCAATAAGTAATGCCTGGGGCTTCTAAATCAGCATCAACCAACAGTACCTTAGTTTTACGCCCCCTGGTTTGCTCCAAATAAGCAACTAAATGGGTTATCAAAGCAGTGGTGCGCCCAACGCCACCCTTGAAAGAGTGGAATGCAGAGATACGTAAAGTTTCAGGAAAAGATGTAGGCGAAATAAATTCATTTTTCGTAGTTGTAGCGGAATAAGCCAAGTCGTGCCAAAGTGGGTAACAAGTGGGCAGTTTTGGTTTTATACCGGACTGGATATTGACATCAACCTGGTATGGAATATCATCAATGCGCAAGGTCAGAATATTTGTATTTTCATCTAACGAATTGCCAAAAGCATCGGCAAGCCAAGGATGTAATTTTGTTTCAGATTCATTGTCGATTAAAGTGATTTCTGCTCCATCCGAGTAACAATCAATAGCAGTGATAAAATCAGGAAAATTAGAGAAGCCACATGTCATTTCACGAAAACGACGTTCAATATCCAACCACGTTATTAAAGGCGCTTTTTTATTAATTTCAAAATCTGTCATTTTAATTCTCCACAAATCCATTCCTGAATGGCTAATAACTGCGTTTCAAGCGTCTCATCATTAGGTGTTTTTGCTTTTGCACCGTAACGCCAAATCTGATTTAACTCTCCGCAACATGCAGTACGTTGTCTTTGCGGTATAGGTACTCTTAGAACATCTAAATTGATGCTGTTATCCAGACGCAGCGATGCGCCGACTTTTAAATGATCCATCAGATTATTTAAATCATGCCCAGATTTTTTCTTACCATCAGAATCTTTAAAGAAATTTTCCAAATCCTCTGAATCTTGTTTAGCTCGGCGTTGGAGTAAAACTGCTTTTAAACCAGCTTCCACTGCATAAAACAATAATAAACGATGTGCGTTCGTTTTGGTTTTGGTATCAGCTGTTTCAAAGACTGCGGCTGCTTGTCGCCAAGCGCATTTAAGTTCTCGAAGAGTAAAGACAATCATTATGGATTATTTCCGTTGTTATGCTTGATGAATTAGTTGTTTCTAGCGGCGGGCATTATTATGATATAAAAATATTTACAGACAGTTTTTATTATGGTCAAGAAACTGTAGGATTATGTCTATTTAAGGTATTGTTTCATTGAAACATATATAATTACTTTTATAGTCAAAAGCCCACCTCACCCATTTATGAAAGTCCTGTAGGTTAGGCATGCTTTTTATGCCCAACATTACGATGTTTCGATATGGCGACGGGTTTCTATTTTCCATTACCAAATGCTAAAGCGTTTGGCAACGAAAAGCTGTTGCGAAACCTACTCCTGTAGATATTAAAATCTCTCCGGCCACTTTCTAGCTGAATGAAAAACAGCCAAGATTTGAATCCATTGTTCTTTAACGCGATACGGTAGGATATACTGAGTTCCGGTAAGCACTAACTCGCGTGAACCATCCACTCGACCAAGGCGCCCCAATTCCGGATTATTTTCAAGAGAGCCTGCCCGTTTTCTAATTTCAGCAAGCAATGCGCGAGCAGCATTAGGATTTTCTTCGGCGATATATTCGAATATCTCTCGCAAATCCTGACGCGCGGGTTCAGTCCATACTATTTTCACGCCTTGCCTTTGGCTTTACGTTCAATTAAATCTTCCATTTCGCTCATGACATCGTCATGGTCGATTAATTCGCCGAGATCCGCGGCGGCTATGCCTTGGGTAATTTTTTCGATCTGCCAGACATGCTGTTCCAGATACTCTTTGAGCGCCTGGTTGACGACATCGTTACGCGATCTAGCCAGCGAATCGGCCAAATGATCCAGTTGATGTACGAGTTCTGCTTCGGCGTTGACGGTAAATGCTTCGGTTGTCATGAACAATGCCCCGGTTCGTGATAGTTCGTTTGCAATCATAACGCATACTTTAACATATTCGCCAAGCTTACTCGGCACCGCCAGTTATTATGTCGTCTTGATTCCTAAAGCCCCAGCTCATCCAACAATTGCTCCGCCCGCTTGGGGTTACCACGCAATTGGGCGGCCAAGAAACGCTGCTTCGCTTCTTCTTCCGCCAAGGCTTGTGTGGATAATTCAAACATCAACTTGTTCAGGCTGATGTCGCGTACTTTGGCGATGTTCTTGAGCCTTTCGGCCATATCGTCGGGTAATCGGATGGATAAAGTTGTCATGATCTTAGTAACCTCAATATCTGTTCCGTGGTAATAACTTCATAACCCAAGCGCTTAAGTTCCGCATGAGCAAAGTCAGACACGTTGTTGGTAATAATATAGGCGGCACGAGCTGCAATTGCCAGTTCCACCAAATGATTATCTGCTTCGTCTTTCAAATTGGGACGCCACAGATAGCGCGCATCAATAGCTGTGCAGACCGCTGCGAAACCATCCAGAAACTCCATCAGGGATACGGAAGTTTGTTTGCAGAGAGCCTGTATATTCTCCCGGCTCAACAAGTCCTGATATTCAAGGGTGGTAATAATTTTTTCAAAATGGCTGCTTTACGTTCGTCTGAATAGTGTGTCATTTTTAAGCTCCTCGCCCTCGGTTTTTTGATAAATCACCCTTTCAGGTGGGCGACAACTAGTCTGACACAGAGGGGTACTCGTACATCGCATTAATCAGCTGAAACAGGTGCTGATGTATTGTAATCATCCGCCCTGTCTGGGGATTGTAGGCTTCAAATTCAACAGGGTCTAACGTGTCTCTGCTAGCTCCCCGGAATCCAGTAAGAGCCTTGCGAGTTACAAATTAAACGGCTCCACATCACCCGGTTTACGCAGCATCTTATTCACCTCATCAAGATGCAGCTCCTCCCCGACAATCATCTCCCGCGCATACTCCTCCAGCAACACAGAAACGCCTTCCGAAGCTTTCAGCAATTCAACATAAGCGGCTATCGCTGTTTTCTCATGCTCCAGACTTTCCCTTAAAATATCGCCAATATCATGCTTGGCCGTTTCCAATAAAGGCCCAATTTTAAGCGAAGGATGCCCGCCCAATAAGGTCACCAGCTCACCCGCCTTATGCGCGTGCATCAGGCTCTCGTTGGCATTATCCTTAAGCCAGGAAACAATAGGGATACGGTTATAACCGTAAACCATCAGCGAGTAATGCGTGTAACGGACAACGCCCGCCAGCTCAAGCTCCATGATTTTATTAAGGATGCCGACAGCCCTTTGTTTTTCTTGATCGTTCATAGTGGTACTCCTGTTGGTTAAAAAAAATAAGCCAGTCCGCAATCAGCATAACATAGTCATTTGCTTAGACTAAAACCCAGTATTATTGGAACGGCAATTTCACCTTTGCGGCGTATGATAATGCGGCCTGTTTTTATCCCCCCAACGAGAGCACACCCAATGAATTACGGCGAGAATTGCCAATACGCCGATTCATCAAACAGATCAAGCCCGCATCAGGCTAAACAGAACCCGAGCCAGCTATCCTTGATGGCGGCATTCGCCTTATAATTCACCAAAACACTGCACAGAACAAATGAATTAAGTGCCCGACTATGATAGAATCGCCTTCTTTGCCCCGATAGCTCAGCAGGATAGAGCGGTCCCCTCCTAAGGGACAGGCCGGTGGTTCGAATCCGCCTCGGGGCACCACCAGACAATAAAAAACCCGCAAGTCATAAGGTTTAGCGGGTTTTTTATTGCCCAACGCGGCATTGATGAGTTGGTATGCGGTGTACCCGGCATTGGACTGGTAAGGGCTGAAATTAACCTGGATGGCAAATTTCATTTGGTTTTATGGCTAAAACTTGATTAGTCTGTTTGGGTTTCGAAAAGAAGCGGCCTAATCGGCCACGTCTTTCTACCAAGCTAAAAACTCGGTAACGGAAATACCCGCTTGCTTCAAAATAGCACGCAAAGTGCCTTCCGGCATATCGCCCGGATGATTGGGTATCGTTGTATAACGGCGGGTGCTTGAGTTATACCAAATCTCGTGGCTGCCTGCGGCCTGCCTGTCGAATTGAAACCCTAACTGCTTTAATCGTTTGACGATTTCACGATAACAAAAACCGCCCAGCTGCCCCATTTAACTGCCCAGAACCAGCGGATAATCGAATGAACCCTCCGTTTGCTTGAGATTGGAAGGTTAATGGTGTCGGCTTGCGCTTCCAGGAGCTTCCTGGCTACGTCACGCGCAATTTCCAAGGTTTCGGTTATTGTCCGTCCTTGGGCGATTAGGCCGGAAATATCATCCGAGGTAGCTAAATAAACACCTTCGGGTAGTCTTTCAATATGAAGATTAATAATTTGTTCCATGAGGAAAGATCCGGTAATTAACAATATAATCGTTAGTCATGTAAGGGTACGCTTGGGCATCACAAAAACGCTAGGAGCGGGGTTGCAAACCCCGCTCCGCCTGAAGGCCATTTCAAGGCTAACACCCGTTTTGCCGTTGACCAAAGCAGAAACGGTTCTTCGGGTGACATTCAGCTTTTGGGCTGTGTGGGTAATGGTCAAATTTAGGGGTTGCAGCCAGAGCTCATAAAGTGTTTTACCCGGATGCGGGGATTGTACATTCGCATTAATATGTCTCGTTAATGGTAGTCCGGATAATCGACAACATATTAACCTTGACCCTGTTCAACTCAATCCCGCTTAATCTCATGTAAATACAAGGTCGCGCCAATGACCGCAGCCGGGGCGATGATGATATTCAGCACTGGAATGGTTAATCCCAGCACCGCGAGGCCACCAAAACTTAATGCACCTAATCTGACGCTTTTGACCAGCTCTTTTTGTTCGGCAAACAACACGCCCTCATTTTCTAGTGGGTAGGCCAGATATTCCAGCGCCATGCCCCAGGCGCCGAATAAGGCCCACAGCAGCGGCGCAATGACGTTGATGCCGGGGATGAGCGATATAATCAACAAGGGCAAGGCTCTCGTTGCCAGATAGCCCATGCGTTTTAATTCCGCCCATAGGACTTTAGCCAAGGGTGGCTCGGCCAAGATTACGGGTTCATCGCTGATAATAGCCAGCGTTTTAGCGGATAAGTGCCCGTAAAACGGCGAGGCCAGCAGGTTCGCCAGGACGGTGAAAGTGAAAAACCCACCGATAAAAAAGCTGATGAAGAACAACGGCCATAATACCCAGCTCAACCAAAGCAGCCAGCCGGGGATGAATCGGTCAATCAGGTCGGCAATATAAAAATAACTCAAGGCCAAGGCGATGCTGTACAACACGATGTTAATCAACACCGGGATGATGATGAATTTGCGCAATTCGGGGCGGTTTACTAATTTCAGGCCTTTAAATAAAAAACCGATGGCCAGAGCCGGATTGTTGCCTGTTTTATCAAAGTGCATTTTTTAAGCCTCTCACGCCATGTTCGGCAGGGTTCATGACCACGCCGCGCTCGGTGACAATGGCGCTAATCAATTCTGCCGGGGTCACGTCAAAAACCGGGTTCCAGGCGCTGACCAGAGAACCTTCGTAGTTATAACAGGCGGGCAATAATTCATTGGGGTTGCGTTGTTCAATCGCTATCTGCGCGCCGTCGTCGATACCCCAGTCGATGGTGGTGGTCGGCGCCGCCACCATTAATTTGACGCCATGCTGTCTGGCCAATACGGCCAGCGAATAGGTGCCGATTTTGTTGGCGGCATCGCCATTGGCGGCAATGCGGTCGGCACCAACTACGATCCAGTCGATAGCGCCGGATTTCATCAGCCAAGCCGCCGCCGAATCGGCAATCAAGGTTGACGGAATGCCGTCCTGCGCCAATTCCCAGACGGTCAGTCTTGCACCTTGCAGCCAAGGCCGGGTTTCGCCTGCGAAGACCTTGATCGGCTGGCGTTGGTAGGCACTGCGGATAACCCCCAGCGCGGTGCCGTGGCCGCCAGTTGCCAATGCACCGGCGTTACAATGCGTCATCACGCCAGTGGCACCGGCCAGAATATCCGCGCCCAGTTCGCCCATTTTGAGGTTGGCGGCAAGATCATCGGCATGGATTTTTTCCGCGCAGGCCAGCACCGCCTCAATCGGATTGTCGAGCTGCTTGGCCAGTATGGTTTTCATTTGATCCAGCGCCCAAAACAAATTGACCGCCGTGGGTCTGGACGTTGCCAGCAGCTCAATATCGGCCGCCACTTTTTGCCGCCAATGGTCGGCCTGGGTGCAATGCTGGCGAGCTGATAGCGCCACGCCGTAAGCAGCGGCGATACCGATGGCCGGTGCGCCGCGAACGCGCATACTGGCAATGGCTTCGGTGACGCCAGCCACATCGGTGTATTCGTCGTAAACAATTTTTTCCGGCAATTGGCGCTGATCCAGCACTTTTAAACTGGCGCCTGTCCATTGCAAGGCTGATACGGTCAATTTGTTTTGCATAGTCATTTTTATCAAAAGAATCAATGGTAAGAAGTTATAATTCGGCAAACTCACAGAGGAATAGCTTTATGCAAGTTGTCGACACCCTTATTCACGCCCGCTGGATTATACCCGTTGAACCCGAATCCGTAACCTTGGAACACCATGCGCTGGTGATTGACGGCGGGCGGATTATCGACCTGCTGCCAAGCGAATTGGCCAGCCAAACATATCAAGGTACGAGCACTGAGAACCTGAACACTCACGCGCTGCTGCCCGGTTTGATCAACAGCCACACCCATGCCGCGATGACTTTGATGCGCGGCATTGCCGACGATTTGCCGCTGATGGACTGGCTTGGCAACCATATCTGGCCGCTGGAACAACAATGGATGAGCGAGGCTTTTGTTAAAGACGGCACCGATCTGGCCATTGCCGAGATGATTTTGGGCGGCACCACCTGTTTCAACGATATGTATTTCTTCCCGGAAATCACCGCTGCGCAGGCGATACAGCACGGCATCCGCGCCAGCGTTGGTCTGATTGTGATCGACTTTCCGACAGTCTGGGCCGAACACAGCGACGCTTACATTGAAAAAGGTCTGGCGCTGCATGAGCAACTGCGTCATCACCCGCTGATTTCGACGCCGTTTGCGCCGCACGCGCCGTACACGGTATCGGACGAACCGCTGCAAAAAATCAAGACCTTTACCGATGAACTGGAGTTGCCGATTCATATCCATGTCCACGAAACGCTGCACGAAGTCGAGCAGGAACAAGAAAAAACCGGCCTGCGCCCGCTGCAACGCTTGCTCAATCTTGGCCTGATTGACCCGTCATTTATTGCGGTACACATGACGCAATTAACCGATGACGAAATCGCACAGTTTGCAAAAACCGGCGCGCATATCGTGCATTGCCCCGAATCCAATTTAAAACTCGCCAGCGGTTTTTGCCCTGTCGCCAAATGTATCGCCGCAGGCATTAATGTCGCCTTGGGCACTGACGGCGCGGCCAGCAATAATGATTTGGATATGTTCGGCGAAATGCGCAGCGCCGCCTTGCTCGGCAAAGCGGTTGCCGGTGATGCCCGCGCCATTCCGGCAATGACCGCGTTGCGTATGGCGACTATCAACGGCGCGAAAGCCTTGGGGTTGGATCATGAAATCGGCTCGCTCACTGTCGGCAAAGCCGCCGATGTCATTGCGGTGGATTTATCGGCGCTGGAAACCCAGCCGCTGTATTGCCCTGTGTCGCAGATTGTGTATGCCGCCAGCCGCCAGCAAGTCACCGATGTTTGGGTGGCGGGCAAGCGGCTGTTAAAGCAGCGTCATCTGACCACGGTTAATATTGAGGAATTGCGGCTGAAAATTGCCGAATGGCAGGTGAAGTTGATCGGCTAGTTTTTGGCTTATACTAAGGCTCATCGTAGGCGTTGCCCTATATGGATTTTGGAGAATCGATTATGAATACTGCAGAACAATTACAACATAAATACACCTACGCCGACCTTGCCCAATGGCCGGAAGATGAACGCTGGGAACTGATAGAAGGCATACCGTATGCGATGACCGCGCCGCAACGCTTGCATCAGGATATTGTGTTTGAACTAGGCCGACAAATTGGTAACTACCTGCAAGGTAAACCGTGTAAAGGCTATACCGCCCCTTTCGATGTGCGCCTGCCTTACCGGGATGAAGCCGACAACGACGTGGAAACCGTGGTGCAACCTGATTTAAGCGTGATTTGCGACCCGTCCAAGCTGGACAAAAAAGGCTGCCGTGGCGCGCCGGACTGGATTATTGAAGTGCTGTCGCCTTCGACCGCGCTCAAAGACATGAACGCCAAACGCAGCCTTTACCAGCAGCATGGCGTACAGGAATATTGGATTATCCATCCTGAAGATCGCTGGATTATAGTCTACACACTCGATGAACAAAGCCGTTACGGCCAGCCCGGCGTGTTCGGCATGGATGATGCAACTCGGGTGCAACGCTTTTCGGATTTGAGCATAGATTGGTCATTTATGCCCGCCGTAGAAATTCCAAAACCCTCCCCTAACATTGTCTAACTATTCATTAACAAGGATTGCCTTTCATGTCCATTTCCCTGATCACCTTAGAAAACGTCATTCGCGAAGCCGGAGAAATCGCCCTGACGCATTTCAAAAACCTGAAACATCTGGAAATCACCAAAAAAAGCCCGCGTGATTTGGTCACCGAAGCCGATGTCGCCGTCGAGGCTTTTTTACAACAAGCACTGGCCGAACATTATCCGCAATACGGTTTTTGGGGCGAAGAAAGCGGCCACAGCGCCAGCCAAACCCAGCGCTGGATTGTCGACCCGATTGACGGCACCCATTCGTTTACCCGAGGCCAGTATTTTTGGGGCATTAGCGTCGCGCTGGAAATCGACGGCGAACTGATTTTCGGCGCCGTCTACGCGCCAGCATTAAACGATTATTACTCGGCGAAAAAAGGCGAGGGCGCCTGGAAAAACGGCGAACCGATTAAGGTATCCAATGAAAGCAATCTTGGCGATGCCATGATTTCCACCGGCTTCGCCTGTTTGCGCTCCTACCTGAAAGACAACAACCTGCAACGCTTTTGCCGCATTGCCGAAGTCACTACCGGACAACGCCGTTTTGGTTCGGCAGCCGTTGACTTATGTTTGGTTGCCGATGGCCAGGTCGATGCGTTTTGGGAACAGGAATTAAACTTGTATGACGTTGCCGCCGGGGCTTTGATTGCCAAAGAAGCAGGCGCTACCGTGACCGATTTTCAAGGTAATGAAGGCGTGTTCCCCAAACAGATACTGGTCACCAACGGCAAGATTTTTAGCCAGATATTGGCGCTGATGTAGGATAAGGTTTCCGGGAACGAGCAACCGCCAAAAAAGCGATGCAGCTTTGCGTGTTGTTCGTGGCGTAACGCTTTAGCTTGATGGGGCGTGAGCCGTTACGCCCTAAGATGGGGTTAAAAATTTTGGCTATCTGCTGCGTTTCATCCCTGATCCCAAGCTCCTAAAATTATCAACCGGCGTATGATAAAAACACTTATGAATAACGATGAGAGCCCAGCACCACTCAGTAAACCGGTCGATGCTAGGCCCGATTTCCCGCTTAGAAGTGATAATGCGCGCCTAAACCGATATATTCCACCTTGTCTTTATAAAACTGGCCGCTTGGCGAGTAGCCGTTATAGTATTCGGCAAGAATCTGAAGTTTCCGACCTAATACCTGTAAGTTTTCAAACTCGACGCCAGCCCTAGCGGATACATCCGTGCTCCATTTATTTTCATCATAGTTCTTGATGTCCGCTGCAATGATAGGCCGCATGGCTGCAAAATCGATGCGCCAAGGGCTTCTAAACTCAAGTCCATATTGAGCCGACCATATCTTAAGCTCCGAAGGTTCCCTATGGAACAGCCCGCCGCCACCGCCGTATAAGCGTACACCGTAGGGAAGCTCATAAGAAAGCTTCAAATCCACGCCTTCGTAACTGAGATTTACGCGCTCGAATTTAGTGTTGACTTTGCGCAGTAAAAACTCGTCGCCAAGATGCGAACTCTGATGATAAAGACGGCCAAATGCTGAAAATTGGCCGACACGCACACTTGAATAAATCGAGGCAATAAAATCGGTGTTGACCAAGTCGGACGAGTCGGCTCCCAGATTAAAGTCGCTAAAAACACCGGCTTGCAAGCCTGTCTCCCATTGCGCCGAGGATCCGCCGAAGTTACTGCGATAGAACGGTATGGTTTCGCCAAAACTGACAGCGCCTATATCCGTGCCATCAAAATTGTTGTTTTGGTGGTTACGGTAAGCGGCCGAAAAATGAGCCCAACGCGTATCAGCTAATAACGGTTTGAACAGGTGCCCACTGGGCAAGAGTCCAGACGGCAATCGGGTTGATGAGGGTGGTGCCTCATACATTGAGAAATGGCCGCCGTCTGACGTGGAATTTATAGGCTGCGCTGCTGACGTTTCTATGGTATTGACCGCATGAACACCAGGGATTTCAGCTAACAAGTGCAACGCCTGCTCGCGATCTGAGGCCTGCATATCCGTGACCGGCAAGGTGATGACACCGCCCTCGACTTTTAATGCGGGCATATCCAGTTGAAAATTCTGTTTTAACAGGCCGGCCGCATAACCGGCAATGTAAGCGTCATCCTGGGCTGCGGCATAAGCAAAAGAAACGGGTATTAGCGTGATGGCCAAGACTGCTATTAATCGATAAGATGCCATTATTAGTTGCTCGGTGTCGGCGCATTGACAATCAGGTTGCTTTGCACGGATTCTACGTTCTTCTGGCTATTGGCCAGTTCCAGTGCCCTACCGATGCTTGCCTCCGAATCAACCGTGCCGCTTAATGTCACCACACCTTTAACGGTGCTCACTTCGATATGCGATGCGTTAAGCATGGGGTCATTTAAAATGGCCGCCTTGACTTGTGTGGTAATCACCGAATCGTCAATATATTCGCCAGCTGTTTCGGCTTTGTCGATGACCAATTCTTTAGCGCCTTCAATTTTTTCTGCTGCCTTTTCCGTGGCTTGGTCAAGTTTTTTTCCGGCCTGTTCTAACGTGCCTTTAGACGCGTCAACCGAGCCATCGATATATTCGCCAGCTGTTTCCGCCTTCTGATCTAACGACTCCTTCGCCGCTTCAATTTTTTGCTCTGCTTTGGTTGTTGCGCGGTCTATTTTCCGCTCTGCTTTTTCTGCCGCACGATCGATTTTTTGCCCCGCTTTTTCTGCACTGCCTTCTTGTTGGCAACCGGCTAGCCCGAGAGCAACCGACAAGCAACTAATGACAAGAAGCTTATCGGTTGAAATATGTTGTTTATATTCATGAGTCGTTTTCATAGCATGTCCTTGAAAGGTTAAATTTTTAAAAATACGCAAGTGAAGAGTGAATCCCTAACGAGAAAAAACATCGGGTAAAAATCCTTTCTATAGAGCTCAAGCGCAACGAGCTGAAAACTCATAATGCATCTTAATAATAAGCCCAGGCACTGTCTGTACGGCATCACACATAAACCCAACGTTGGCAGCAAAGCCGGTCTGCAGACTAAAAAACGTTTCTATCGAGGGAAATGTATGTGTGCCAGCGAACTGACTGCGGCTGGGTTTGCAACTATAGTGCCGTTAAGGTTTTTGGCGGGCATTCGGCGCTAAGCGTGTGACCGGTAACGGGAACAGCACCTGACCATTGGTCGAATTTAATCGGCTTATTGTTGTAATCAAAACCTACTTCTAATGGAACTGAAGCGACCACTGGCCCGTTCGGTCAACAGAGATAGGTGCTTAATTGGAGATTTACCCATGAAACATTTTATTAGATTTTTTTCCGCATTTTTTATCGTGTTGACGCTGCTGACAGCGGCAGGTTGTGCATCGACAAAAACGCAAGCAGGAACCGGTCAATATTTTGACGACAGCGTCATTACCACCAAAGTCAAAGCGGCCATTTTGAATGAGCCTTCGTTAAGCGCCGCTGAGGTCAATGTAGAAACCTTTAAGGGTGTCGTGCAGTTGAGCGGTTTCGTAAGCACAAGAGACGGTATTGATCGAGCCATTGCGATAGCGCGCGGCATCGGTGGCGTCAAATCGGTCAAAAATGACATGCGCCTTAAATAACCATCCACCATTAAAATCACCCAGGAATTAAACATGGAAACCTTAGATAAAGTATCAAATTCAGCACATGAAGCCTACGACAAAATCGCCGGTGCAGGCTGTCACGCACTGGATGTGCTTGGTGAAAAAGGCGATCAACTGAAACATGCAGAGCAGCAATTGGTCAAAGACTGCCGTGGGTATATCAGTAAAAACCCGATAACGTCCGTCGGTATCGCCACAGCCGTCGGCTTTTTGCTGGGCCGGCTGTTAAACCAACGTTAAAACGTCAATCATCATGAGTCCGGGGAGCTTTCATAAGTAGGTAAGCCTATTTCTTTTAACATTTACATTGGAGTCCAATAGCTTTAGCTATTGGCGGTAAAACAGCTAAAGCTGTTTTACTCCCAACTTGTTTGTTAAGAAACTTTTGAATGACTACTTAGCGCTCCCGGAAAGAGGAAATTAACATGGAAACAATAGAAAAAGCCGCCCATTCCGCACATCAAACTGTCGATATGATTGCCGATGTAACCACCCAGGCGGTAGAAGCGCTGGGTGAAAAAGGCCAACAACTCAAAAATGGCGAGCAGCAATTGCTTGAAGATTGCCGCAACTATGTCCACGACAATCCCATCACCTCGCTAGGTATCGCGGCGGCGGCCGGGTTTTTGCTGAGCCGTCTGTTGAGCGCCCGATAGGGTACACGCACTATGAATCCGGATGCTGAAAAAGACGGTTCCGGCGTATTGGAAGACGCCCGGCTGTTATGGCATGACCTGCTTGGATTAGGTGCCGACCGTATCCGTCTGGCGGCGCTGGAAACCCGGCGGGCAGGCGACAGTTTGGTGTCGATGGTCATTTCGGCAATCATGATTGCGGTTTTGCTGATGGGCGCATGGCTGGGGCTCCAGGCAGTCGCCTTATTAGTGCTCATCGAACAGGGCTTTGCCGCGAGCAGCGTCATATTAATTGCGGTCGCCGCTAACTTGTTGCTGACATTGTTCCTGTTCGGCCTGATCCGCCGCAACAGCCGTTTTTTACAGTTCCCCTCGACGTTCCGCAGCCTTCAGCCGTTAACACCGGAACGCCTGGACGCAGGGAAGCCATCATGAAAGGGCGTTTATTAACCCGGCCGCAATCCCTGACGGTTCAAATCAGGGCTATGGAACAGCAGATATTACAGCGTCGACAAGCCATCCCCCTTCGCAGCGATAGCTTGACGCGGAAGATCCGCCAACGCATGGCCGCACCGGCCACGCTACTGCTGGCGGGCGGCATTGGTTTTTTGTTGGGCGAACTTAGCAAACACCGCCCTGCCACATCATCAGGCGTCACCGATAAGCCAACGGCGGCCAAAACCTCACCGTTGACAACCGCGCTAAAACTGATGACCACCGCCCGCACTTTATATATGGCATTGCCGATGGCCTGGATATTGAAGCCCGCCAAGCAACCGCAGCAATCGTCTGAATGGCAAAAACACCGGATGCCGTCCGTAAGGCATCAACGGTCAATATAGTTCACTTCTCATGTTTTCAATCCACATTCGGCCTCATCTGCCAAATGACTTGTCTTACGACAATTCATCGACAGATGGAGGTGGTTAACGCCGCCACCGAGTAGCTGGTTGGTCGCGCGCCGCGAGGAAACGGTACAGGCTCACAAAACATCTAATCGACAACAAAACCTTATCATCCCCGCCTCCCGGCGTATCAAGCCCCTTAAACCCAACGCCGAAAATCCAGGCTCTTTATGCAAGCCTTTTTTGTAAGTGTCTTCGATTTTGATGCCGTCTTCATTGCCTGACGAAAACGGCCGCCCGGATAATTGCTGTAACTTATGCGCAAATTCCAATGTCAATTTAAACGTTTCCGTTTTAACTGAAGTCGTGCCCAATGCTGTCGCAAGCGCATTTCTTTCAATACTCACCGGGATTTTTGTTTGGATGCCGTCCAAGTCGGTTTTGTGCACCGAATAACTAAACAGCGCTTCATCAAAATAAAGCACAGCAGGATTGACCGATAAGCGAAACAACACATCATGGCTGTTTTCAATAATTAAACCCGTGCCTTTGAGCCATTCAGCCAACTGCTTTAATTCGGCTTGCAGTAGCGGGTTATTTTTAACATCAATCCAACCATAAGGATGGAAGACAATATTTTCTTCGACCGTTGCAAAGTCAAAACCGCGCGCATGTGCCGCCAAGCCCGATAAAACAGCCAATTGCCTCGGCGTTAAAGCCACATCCAACGGTTTTTCCTTGCCCAAAACACCGGCCAACAGCGGCTTTTCGCTATCAATAGGCAAAGTCAAACCGTATTTTTGTGGGTCAAACAAATAACCCGCCGCAAAACTATCCGGCAGCGCCTGTAATTCTGTTGTTAGCGCCAAACAGTCACCCCCAAAATCATCAAACAAGGCTTTGATATAGGCTATTTTGCCGTCCGCCGTTTCGCCTTTTACCGTGTCATCAAGCGCAAACCAAACCAGACGTTCATCACGCTGGGTTTGTTGTTGCAGAAATAAATAGCCTTCCAGCGTCAATACCACCTGAAATATGTCCAGATAATATTCAGTCAAGGCATGATTAGGCGCCGAACCTTGAACTTGCCGATAAGGCTTTAAGCTACGCCAAGGCTTGAATTGATAATGCTGTTCAAAAATAAGCCCCGCTTCTTCGTGCAGTTCCCGCTTTAAGGTATCCGGCAAGGATTGTTTCATTAAAGCCGAATTTGCCGATTGCAACTCAGCCAATAAAACAGGCATTTCCCTATCGCCCGGCACATCGCGTTGATTCAACCGCCCACCGATCAAGCCATAATCCCCGGCCTTTTTATCAAAGCGCTTTTGGGTATCTTCGCGTTGATAAAACAACAGAGCGCCGTCCAGTTTAATCACGCCCCACGCCGCATAAATATAACGGATAACTTTAGCGTTAGCGCTGGCGTGATGTTCAACGCGCCTGTTTTCAACAACACTCAACACCTCGCGCTGCTCATTTTTCTTAGCATCGGCGATGCCTTGCGTGTTCCAAAAATTGTCGGCAAAAAAGCGCGATTCATTGTCACCCAGCGCCGTTAATACCGATGTCGCCAATAATTGCGCCGGGAATGACACAAAACACCATTCGCCCTTTTGCAGATAAATCGTATTTAACACCGCCAAGGTATCGAGCAGCGTTTCTATTAACGCAATCGTATTTTCAGCAATGCCGCGATCAAGTGAATGCTGATGACAAAGCGCGTTAATCAACACTTCACGCGGAACACTGTAAAAATCGCCTTCTTCTTCGGCGTAACGGGGAAGGTGGGGAATTAAAGACTGGATTAATTGTGCTGACATGTGTTTTTCAATAAGCTAAAGGGATAACAAATAAGCATGTCAAGCTAACACTGAAATTTTTCAGGAACATCGGGAAAAAATGTAGAGTTCGGCATTATGCCGGTAGTGTCATAAATCGTTACCTTGCCATCTTGACTGCAAATCCAAACTTCTTTGGCGCCTTGTTGCAGATAGAGACTGATTTTTTCAGCCATTTCCTGCATTGAATTAGATGGCGACAGAATCTCAACACATAACTCAGGTGCAGCTTGATAAGGTGTAACTAAGCCATTTTTTAAGAAAAACTCATCCGTACCCCAGGCCACATCAGCGACCTTTACCCCTTTGGGCGTATCAATTGAGCATTCGGTGATGACCTTGCCGGTTTTGTTAGCGCGTAAAAAGAAAGCGATTTCAACTTGTAAAAATCCGTGTTGATTGGAAGCGGGAGACATCACAATTTGTCCGTATTCATTGAGTTCAATTTTGTAAGGCAAATTGCTTAAGCTTTTATCGGTTAAGACTTCTGACCATTGCATTTTTTATACCTCAGTAGTGTTTTTTACTTTGCTAATCACTTCTGCCAATAAAGTAGCGCTATGTTGTTCAATTTCACACCACATGGCATCAGGAACAAGCACTTGTTCAAAATCAGCCAAAATATTCAGGCTGTTAAGCTCATCTAAATGAATAATTGGCCCGGCGTCGGCAATGATGATTTGTTTAATCGATGCCATGCAAGCCCCAGTCTATATCTTCCTTAATGAACTGCTCGCTGATTTGTTGTTGATGGGATTCAATATAACGGCGGATAGCCTCAGCAAGCAATGCATCCACATTGCTCATCCAGCCTTGTTCTATCATGCTTTAAGCTTGTTGCCAAAGTTGGTCAGGGATTTGGGTTTTGACGAGTGTGGTCATAATTATCTCTCCACTGAAAAACTGCGGTTATAAATATGCCGTGCTAATTCAAAAATATAATCGGTATTTTGATATTTAAAATGTTTGAATTGATACTGTAAAGCAGGGAAGTTTTTTATTTCATCTTCATTTTGTGGAATATAAACTCCACCGCTGGAAGTTAAAAACCAAAAAATTTGATAAAGCCCTTTAATAAGATACTCACTTTCAATTGTCTTATTTTTATTTTTTTGTAAATTATTTAAAGCATCATGGAAGTTAATTGCTTGCCAAGTATTGCCAGTTTTTTTTAGCAATGCTGCGTAATTTTCAACTAATGGAATATCTCTCCCGGCAGGATTTTTATAATCTCGTTTCTTAGGGTTGTCGCCAATACTATTTAGCATTTTTTCTACTGAAACTACATCGGTGAACAAACTTAATAGATTTTTTTCATACGTTAATAAATCATTGCCTAAATCAAACATAGCTCGCATATTAACGATAAATAAATAAGCTACATCTTGCGCGGCTAATTGTTCAAATACTTTGCCATGAGCTAACCAATTTCGGCTCATTTTCATTATCCATGAAAAAGCAAACAATTCATTTTGTTTATTTAAGTTTTTGGGGTCGGCTGCTTCCCATTCATGCGCTAAAGTTCTAACAAACAACTTATAAAATCGCTCTTTATTTTTAGGTTCTTGCAAGGGTAAAAAATTTTCTAATACGCCGATATAACTAACTAAATCCTCAAGACTAATCTTTTTTTCATCTTCTTTGATAAAATCATTAAAACGCAAAGTATTTGTGGTTAGAGTTTTTAAATAATTACAACCTTCAACAATTCCTCTACGCAACCGCGAATAAGGATTGTCATAGCAGGCTTTTACCCATTCTTGTACTTCGTGTGCCGATTTTTCGTAAATAGTCGGTAAAGCTATTTTTGCAGATTCAAATGCTTCTTTGATACTTTTAACTTCTTCCCCATGATTAGAACAAAACAGAATATGATCTTTTGGAAAGCCCAATTCAACCACTAATTCAGTGTAAAGATAAAAGCCCGCTATTTCTCTTAATTCTTTACATTTTTCTGTTAATAACTGTTCATCCTCTTTTTCATCCGCTTGTTTTTGATAGGCTTGAAAATCAGTTAATTTTTTTAAAACCGCATCATTAATTGTGTCACCTTCTGAAATAGCGGGTAAATTTATATCGAGAATCACATAATCAATTTTATATAAATGTTGGCAAATAAAACTTAATCCGTCTTGAAAACTTAATTCAATAAAAACACCGTGTTGTTTTAAATTTTTTCGTAATTGCCGTTTATCTTCTGAAAAATAACTATCATCAAATAGGCTTCCTAATACATTGTTAGCAGTGGCTTTGGGTGAATTGTCAAAATCTTCAATCCATAAGAAATGGCTCATTTTTCAGTTCCTAAGTTGGATAATAAAAGTTGATTTGGTATGGCGAACTCTAACAGAAAATCATCCTGTGGTTTCGGTTTTGTGAATTTGCAGCCTGTTTTACGCGCTAACGCCGATAAAAAAGTATGACCTTTGCCGCTGCCTTTGTGCTGGTCGCGTTCACGGCGAATACTAGGATTACGACAGCTTAAAATTTGGTCATTTTCTGTGGATGTCCATTCTAAAACAACGGGTTGTTTATTTTCAGAAGCATAATATTTAAAGGCATTGACCAGTATTTCATTCATTAAAATAAACAAAAATGATTCTGTGGTTTCATATTCTTTAAATTGAATCGACTCTATTTCAAATCCGATAATATCTAATTTGAAAAAATAGTGTTCTAACCACTGTAAGCGTTCTGCTAATGAAGCGGACTGGTTTAATAATGCCGAAAATTCTTGTTCCCATTGTTTTTGTAATTCGCCTTCCATTTCAAAATAATCATCACACCATTCCTTATAACTAACAGCATCGGTTATTTTCCCTTGCGCTTTAGCATAGTTCATATAATGTTGATGTATTTTGCTCATGCCTGAAGCCGATAATAGATGCAGCAAAATCATATTCAGGTTTTTGTTTAATATGCTCATTAATGTAGCATTGCCTTTATTATCATTTTTTATTTTATCGGTGAGAATCTTGTCATCAGCGGATATAATGCTGAATATATCGAGTAAGCCACGCATTGTATTAGCAGATTCGGTATAGAGTTTTACTTGATTTTCGTGGGTGGTATTGTAAATAATTGCATCAAGTGGGCTCCGGAATTTATGGGCAAACATGGACATCATGTCTTCTATTTCCAATTCTTTTTCTTGCAGTAGTCGGTTTTTTTCTTCGATATTTTTATTAGAATCTTCGGTTGTTTTAATAATTTTTAAATAAGCATCCTTATATTGTTGTTCTTTATCAGAAATACATAAAAAAGAATATTTAATAAATTCTCTAGCCTTGTCATATTTTTTTATATTAAGAGCTAGATTACTTGCAAAAAAGAATGCACGTTTTATTTCGTCATCATCTTTATAAGTATCCGGAGATTTTTCTAATAGCATTTCTTCATAATCCTCTAAAGCAAGATCAGGTTTGCCTAAGAAAACATGAGCAATAGCACGATTGAAATAAGCATCTGAATTTTTATCTAGTTCGATTGCTTTGTCGTAATCAGCAATAGCAGATTTATAGTTTTTTAAAAAAAAATAAGCATTCCCTCGGCAAAAATAAGCTTCAGAATCTAAAGGACATAACTGAATAGCTTGTGTGCATTCGTTTATAGATAAATCAAAATTACCTTCTGCGCAATATTGAATGCCTAAGTTATAACATTCATCTGCTGATTTATCTTTTAAAATCGTCATGCCTTTACCACTATTTTATAAAAACGCTAAAAACATTATAACACTGCATAATATTAGAACCTATGCCATCCAGAACCACCGCATTTGCGGCAATCAACTTCAAAATCTCCGTTGCCGTCACATTTACTGCATGGCACAGTAAATGTTCCTTCACCACTGCATCTTCTGCATTCAAATTTTTTGGTGTAATTTCCTGTCCCATTGCAACGATTACACGATTTTGAGTTGCGGATTCCAGTACCCTGACAGGATAAACAAGGCTTTGCTGGTAATTTGAAGATACCAGTCCCCTCACAATTTCGACACGTTCCAGTGAAAGTACCCGTACCATCGCATTTGCAGCAATCAAACGTCTTTTTTCCAGAACCATCGCAGCTAAAACACGTTCCATAGCTGTTAATTGGACTAATGAAGTTTTTGAACGAAGTGTCAATACGATTTTGGTCACGTCTAGCGCGACTGCTGTAATCATTGCTTCCGAATAAGGCACCAAGTAAAGTAAAAAGTCCCATAATTTAGATAGTCTCCGAAAATTTAGTTGCGTTAAATGACACGACTGCTCAAGTCGTAAGTGATTTGGCGATTTCTTCCAGCACCGTTGTCGCTGAAATTTTGTTGACATGAGTGGTTATAAACCAGCCATCACAACGTCTTTGTGACTGATAGCCGTTTACCTGCGTTCTCGCCATCAGCGGAATCGAAGTCACCACTTTATTCAGTTTGGCTACGCGCTCCAGGCCAAAGGCTTTTAAGGTCTTCACAAAGGTTTCTGCAATGGTTGGCTCTTCGATTATTTTATCGGCCATATTTACGACTAAACGAATGCGAGGAGTCCGAGTACGATTTCGATCTTGCTTGTTAAATCTTGTTTTCTCCACTGACCGCACTTTATAACCTGAGCTAAAATTGCTCAAGGTGGATTTTATCTCCGCCTCTAACGCTTGTAACTTGCGGCACGAATCATTGATGTCTGTCACCCGTGAAAAATCGCCCGTTAAACAAGCTTCAGCGCCTGCCATTTTGAGATCATCCGCCGCATTATTTAGCACAACGAACAATTCGATGAATTTGTTGCTTACGATTTCTGGCATTTTGTGCATGTCTGTTTCCCCGGTTTTGGTCGTTGGATTTGTTGGGTTAGCTGGCCGATGCCAATGTAACCTTTATTTAATTTCAAATTTTACAGCGGGTTGTTGTTATAAATCCGCCCTCTCAACATGCTGGATAGTATCTGGGAAATCTGCGCCGATGTAATGGGAGAACTGTGGGAGTTTTTATATAGGTTGCTTGAGCTTTAGAAATTATCATAAAAATCAACTATAAACCTACACATAATGCGCTTAGCAGCTTAGTTAATTGCCCTTTCAAAATTTTAATCCTATAGTTTGTGTCTACAGAGTATCTACTTCAGGAGGCAATAGGGTTGTTAACACTAAAATTCAGAAATCGGGCAATGGCTTGGCGCTTAGGGTTTCCGGAGTATTGCGCGATATACCTCATTTTGAATCGGGTGATGAAGTGCAAATCGAGGTTAATGAAGAGGGGTTTGTGGTCAAGAAGGTTAAGCCATTAAGAAAAACAATGCCCTTTACTGAGGAATAAATCATTAAGGGATTGAATCCAGATCATGTTGATTTGGTGGTTACAAACTTGTTAGACGCTGAATATGATTGAACAACCGCACTATATTCCTGACAGAAGCGACATTGTTTGGTTGGATTTTGAGCCTCAGAAAGATAAGGAGGTAGGAAAATATCGCCCCGCACTGATTTTGTCATCTAAAGCCTACGCTCAACAAACCGGGTTGGTTATCTGTTGTCCAATCAGTTCCAGCATTAGAGGCGCTCTTTCTGAAGTCCCTGTTTCCGGGCTGGATAAACCTTCTGTGGTGGCATCATCGATTGTGCAAACGCTGTCATGGCGCGAGCATAAGGTTAAATTTATTTTGACCGCCGATAAAGCGTGTTTTTCTGCTGTTTTGCAAAGGTTATTGCCCTTTGCTTGGGTTCAATGATTTTGCTTAAATCAGTCCTAAGCCGGATGAATTCGTTATAAGCAAGCTGCAAGCACGTTTCGGAAGGCGGGGCAGAATTCTTCCCGCCCCGGTCACGTCATTTAAAGGTATTGCACCGGCACCGGTTCCAACTTCCAGATGTCGCGGTTGTAGTCGTTGATCGTCCTGTCGGTGGAAAATTTGCCGCTGTTGGCGCAATTTAATATGCTCATCCGCGCCCAGTGCTCTTTGTCCTGATACGCCGCTTCCACGCGCTTTTGCGCGTCGATATAGCTTCTGAAATCGGCCACTGTCATCCACGGGTCATATTTGCTTTTAACCGAGGCGATCAGTTCGTCGAAAATGCCCGGCTCAAACTGGTTGAAATGGCCGCATTCGAGCAGGTTCATTACCCGCTGCAAATCCTCATCCTGGTCGATGATGGCGACGGGCTCGTAATGCTCCCGCCGCGCTTCGATCTGCTCTTCGGTCAGGCCGAACAGGAAAAAGTTTTCATCGCCGACTTCTTCCCTGATTTCAATATTAGCGCCATCCAGCGTGCCGATGGTCAAGGCGCCGTTCATCATCAGTTTCATGTTGCCGGTGCCGGATGCCTCTTTGCCGGCGGTGGAAATCTGTTCGGACAGGTCGGCGGCCGGGCAGATTATTTCCATGCCGGAGACTCGGTAGTCGGGCAGGAACAGCAGCGTCAGTTGGTCACCGACGTCGGGGTCGGAATTAATGACCTGGGCGACGTTGTTAATTAGTTTGATGGTTCTTTTGGCCATCGCATAACCCGGCGCGGCTTTACCGCCGATCAACACGCAACGCGGCACCCAATTGCTGGTGTCGCCGCGTTTGATGCGGTCGTAAAGATGGATCACATGCAACACATTCAAAATCTGCCGCTTGTATTCGTGTATGCGTTTGACTTGTATATCAAATAGGGCGTCAGGGTTTAAATGGATGTTCAGATATTGTTTTTTGTGTTCAATCAGCCGCAGTTTGGCATGTTGTTTTATCGTGCGCCAGCGCTGGCGGAATTCGGCATTTTCGGCAAACGGCGCGAGTTTTTTCAGTTCGTCCAGATGCGTGACCCAGCCGTCGCCGATGGTTTCGGTGATCAGCGCGGCCAATTCGGGGTTACACGAGGCCAGCCAGCGGCGCGGGGTGACGCCGTTGGTTTTGTTGTTGAATTTTTGCGGCCATAGTTCGTAAAAGTCGCGGAACAGGCCTTGTTGCAGCAGCTGGGAATGCAATTGGGCGACGCCGTTGACCGAAAAGCTGCCGACGATGGCAAGATAGGCCATGCGCACTTGCTGTTCTGCGCCTTCTTCGATGATCGACATGCGGCCTAAGCGGGCCCTGTCGCCGGGCCAGTGCGCGGCGACTTCGGACATAAAATGGGCATTGATCTCAAAGATAATTTCCATCAGGCGCGGCAGCAATTTTTGCATCAGCCTGACCGGCCATTTTTCCAGCGCTTCCGGCAACAGCGTGTGGTTGGTGTAGGCCATGGTTTTGCGGGTAATCGCCCAGGCGTCGGCCCATGACAAGCCATACACGTCCATCAGCAGGCGCATCAGTTCGGCAATAGCGATGCTCGGATGGGTGTCGTTTAATTGAAAACAGCTTTTCTCGGCAAAATTGGAAAAATCAGCGCCGTGTTTTCGGATCCAGTGGGCAATGACGTCCTGCAGGCTGGCGGACGCGAGAAAATACTGTTGGCGCAGCCTTAATTCCTTGCCGTTTTCGTTGGCATCATTGGGGTACAACACCATGGTGATATGTTCGGCGGTGACTTTTGACGCCACCGATTCGGCATAATCGCCCGCGTTAAATTCATCCAGGTTGAATTCTTCGGTCGCCACCGCTTTCCATAAGCGCAGATTGTTGACGGTGTTGTTTTGATAACCGGGCACCGGGGTGTCGAAAGGCACTGCCAGTACATCATGGGTGCTGATCCAGCAGACCCGCTGCCTGCCCTGTTCATCGGTCTGTATTTCGGTATGGCCGCCAAATTTGACGCGTAACGAATATTCCAGCCGCTCAATTTCCCAGACGTTGCCGTAACGCAGCCAGTGATCGGGTTTTTCGACCTGTTCGCCATTGACGAGAGTTTGGGTAAACATGCCGTATTCGTAGCGCAGGCCGTAGCCCAAAACCGGCAATTGCAGTGTGGCGCAGCTGTCGATGAAACACGCGGCCAGCCTCCCTAAGCCGCCATTGCCCAGTCCGGCATCGAGTTCGCGGTCAACCAGCTCTTCGATTTCAATGCCCAAATCGTGCATCGCCTGGGTGGCTTCATCGACGACGCCGAGGTTCAGCATGGCGTTGCTTAAGGTACGGCCCATCAAAAATTCCATGGACAAGTAAAACACCTGTCTGCTGTCCATTTTGGTATAGGCTTTTTCAGTGGCTTTGCGCCGCTCCATCAGGCGGTCGCGAATCGACAGCGACAGCGCTTCGCAGGCATAGAATGGCGAGGATCGGGAGCTGTCGTCGCGGCCCAGCACATGCACATAATAGCGCTTAAAATCATGGACAAAATCGGCTTTGCTGACGCCCAATTTAGGCACATCGGTGATTGATGATTTAGGTTTGCTGCTGATAAATCGTTTATTAGGCATGGTTTGCTCCAGGAGATTAACGCATAAAAGATTTTCGTTGCTGGGAACGCCAAGTCCCTGCTTGGCGGGTATCCACAATGACCCACAGTACCGGGCTGGGGGGCTCCCATTTATCCAGTAGCCCAGTGTCATTCACTCTTCGCTACAGCGGATTCTTCTGTAGCCGTCCAAATCCGATAATGCACCTCAAAATTATTGGGCACATAAACCACAACAGGCAGTTTGCTATTGTAAGCTAACAAGCCTTGCGCCGACTGCAGTTTTACCAATGAATCTTGCGGCTTTTGATCCGGCGGGCAGGCCATACGTGTCGAAGCCGGGCCGGTGACTTGGCCCAGTTTAAAATAAGTAAAACCCCAGCCTTGGGCAATTTCTTCAGATAACTGGCCGAGAAACCAGTGTTTGTTGCAATCGACTTTCATGGTTTTACCGATCATCAGCTCAACTTTATGATTAGCTTCATTGTCCAGCGGCTGAAGGCGGATAACCATGCGTTTGTAACCTTGTTCCGCCGGAGGGTAAGGCTTCATGTCGTCAGGGGCGGCAAAAACAGCCGCACTCAGTAGAAAAAGAATGTTCGCAATAAGTAATTTGGCGGGATATGGCATTTTTGAATCCTCAGAATAGGGTGTCGGTGGATTGGTTAAATAGCACTCGGCAATTGCTCCTGCATCCCTGCAGTCGACGGATTACACAGATAGGGCGGATTTACACGGATATATTTTGAATGGCCGCTATCTTACGACAAGAAATAGGCGGAACTACAGACCTTCCAGGTTTTAAAAACCTGGAAGGTCTAACTCGTAACGTTTAGAAAGCGCCTGCTGTTGGCATCCGAGTTTACTGAACCGTTATCGTTTTTCAGCGCCGGGCTTTAAAAAAATCCCGCAACAGCTCTGCGCATTCGCTTTCCAGTATGCCGCCCTCCCAGCTAATACGATGGTTCAAAAAAGGCGCGTCGGTCAGGCTCAAAGCATTGCACACCGCGCCGCGTTTGGGGTCGTAAGCGCCGAACACCAGCCGTTTAATCCGTGCATGGCTGATGGCACCAAGACACATCACGCAAGGTTCCAGCGTTACGTATAAAGTGGCGTCGGTGAGCCGGTAGTTTTTAACATGGCTGCCCGCGCCGCGCAGAGCCACTATTTCAGCATGGGCGGTCGGGTCGTGGCTGATAATCGGCACATTCCAGCCTTCGGCGATACAGCGGTTATCCCTGACCACAATCGCGCCGACTGGCACTTCGCCTTGCTGCTCAGCCCGTTGCGCCAGCCTGATAGCATGGCGCATCCAGGCTTCATCGCTGGCCGGGTTTATTCCCATTCAATCGTTGCCGGCGGTTTGCCACTGATGTCGTAAGCGACACGGGAAATGCCGGGCACTTCGTTGATGATGCGCCGCGAAATCAAGTCCAAAAACTCATACGGCAAATGCGCCCAGCGTGCGGTCATGAAATCAATGGTTTCGACCGCACGGATTGCAATCACATAATCATAACGGCGGCCATCGCCCATCACGCCGACCGATTTGACCGGCAAAAATACCGCAAACGCCTGACTAACCTTGTCGTACAGGTCATGGCGGTACAGTTCCTCAATAAAAATCGCATCGGCCTGACGCAATAAATCGGCAAATTCTTTTTTCACTTCGCCCAAAATCCGCACGCCCAAACCAGGGCCGGGGAAGGGGTGGCGATAGACCATATCCGCTGGCAAGCCTAACTCCACGCCCAGTTTCCTGACTTCGTCCTTAAACAGCTCGCGCAATGGCTCGACCAGTTTCAGCAGCATATTTTCCGGCAAGCCGCCGACATTGTGGTGCGATTTGATCAAATGCGCCTTGCCGCTTTTGGAACCGGCCGATTCAATCACGTCAGGATAAATCGTGCCTTGCGCCAGCCATTTGGCGTCGGTGATTTTGGCGGCTTCTTCATCGAAGATTTCAATGAACAGGCCGCCGATGATTTTGCGCTTTTGTTCCGGGTCGGTGATGCCGCTCAAGGCGTCCAGATAGCGCTGTTCGGCGTTGACGCGGATCACTTTGACGCCCATGTGTTCGGCAAAGGTCGCCATCACTTGATCGCCTTCGCGCAGGCGCAGCAAGCCGGTGTCGACAAACACGCAGGTCAGCTGGTCTTTAATGGCTTTGTGCAATAACGCCGCAACCACCGACGAATCGACGCCGCCGGACAAGCCCAACACAACATGGTCGCTGCCGACCGTTTTACGCACCACGTCGATGCTGTCTTCGATGATATTGCTGGCCGTCCACAAGGCTTCGCAGCCGCAAATGTCCAGCACAAAACGCGACAATATCCGCCCGCCTTGTTTGGTGTGGGTGACTTCGGGATGAAACTGCAAGCCGTAAAAGCCCTGGTCTTCGTTGGCGATACCGGCAATCGGCGCGCCGTCGGAGCTGGCAATCAACGAAAATCCGGCTGGCAAATCGACCACGCGGTCGCCGTGGCTCATCCAGACATCAAGCAGGCCGAAACCTTCCGCCGATAAATGGTCTTCAATGCCGGTCAATAATTTGGAATGGCCACGTGCCCGAATTTGCGCATAGCCGAACTCGCGGTGATCGGAACTTTCAACCTTGCCGCCCAGTTGCTCGGTCATGGTTTGCAGGCCGTAGCAGATGCCCAGCACCGGCACGCCCAGTTCAAACACAATCTGCGGCGCCCGTGGCGTATCGCCGCTGGTCACCGTTTCCGGGCCGCCGGACAAAATAATGCCGTTGGGCGCGAATTTTTCGACTTGTTCGGCGTCGCATTCGCAGGAAAAAATTTCGCAATACACGCCGATTTCGCGGATGCGCCGGGCGATCAATTGGGTGTATTGCGAGCCGAAATCCAGGATCAGGATTTTGTGATGATGAATGTTGCTGAGAGGTTGATTCACTGTGTCACTCTTTAAAAAATAAAGGTAAAGGGGATGTTATTGCCACGGATTAATCGGCTGTAGGGTACGCTGCGCGTACCGTAATTTTGCAATTTGGCGTCGATAAGGTGCGCACAGCGTACCCTACACTATCGATCAAATGGCGGTTAAACAACTGATAGATGATGTTCTTCGGCAAACTTACGTAAAGCTCGATTGACTGATTCAGAATCAGGAAAGATTTTGTGTAGATCAGGTTCAAGCAAAACGATATTTGTGCCTTCCTGATAGCTTTTGGCATATTTTCCACGCACACCTGATTTAATTAAATCGGCGGAATATTCAGGTCTAAGTGTATCTTCATTGTTCATAAGCGTTACGCTCCTCACGGGTCATTTGCCGCGCCGAAATAATTCTAATGGTCTCTAATATCTCAGTAAACGACACTACAAGATAATTCCCTTTAAGAGATACGCCAAAAAGCAAGTATCTTGCTTCCTTATACGAATGGTCGGGGTCAGGAACACACGAGGAATATTCATCAGAAAACACCTCGGTTGCTTCAAGAAAAGAAATCTTATGTTTTCGTTGATTAGACTTTGCTTTTATTTCATCCCATTCAAAATTCATTATAAAACCACTTCAAAATCTAACTTGAAATACCCCCCCGCTCAGGTATCAAAGCTCGGCATCTGTTGCTAGCATATTTCCCCAATCATTTGCTTGCCACAAACCGTCCGGCGTGTCTGCCAATAATTCCGATAATTTTTGGCGCTGCCGACTGGGCAGCACTTTGTCAAAACGTTGCAAGCTAGACCTTCCAGGTTTTTACTGGAGCCGCTCCCGACGGCTCCAGCACTTCCGCCATCCATGGCAGTCGTAAAACCTGGAAGGTCTACTTCGGCATGTTTGTCCCGCTTTAAATGGGGAGCCCTAAAAACGTAAGCAACAAAACACGGATGACACAAATAGGACGGATTTACACGGTTTTTTTAAAATATGTCGCGCTTTTAATCAGCGATTCCGTTTCATCAGTGTCATCCGTGTTCCATTCTCTACAGGTTAAACTCACTCCATCCGATAATTAGGCGCTTCTTTGGTAATGGTCACATCATGGACATGGCTTTCGCGCATTCCGGCGCTGCTCACCCGCACAAACTGGGCTTTGTCGTGCATGATCGCAATGCTTTGGCTGCCGGTGTAGCCCATGCTGGCGCGAATGCCGCCCAATAATTGATGAATCACAGCCAACAAACTGCCTTTGTACGGCACCCTGCCTTCAATGCCTTCCGGCACCAGTTTTTCGGTCGAATCGGTTTCTTCCTGAAAATAGCGGTCGCTGGAACCTTGCTGCTGGGCCATCGCGCCTAAAGAACCCATGCCGCGATAGGATTTATAAGAGCGCCCCTGAAACAGCTCAATCTCGCCCGGCGCTTCCTCTGTGCCGGCAAACAAACCGCCTAACATCACCGCGTATGCACCGGCCGCCAAGGCTTTGGCGACATCGCCGGAATAGCGGATACCGCCATCGGCAATCAACGGCACGCCAGTGCCTTTCAACGCATCGGCGACATTGCTGACTGCGGTGATTTGCGGCACGCCGACTCCGGCAATAATGCGCGTGGTGCAAATGGAGCCGGGGCCGATGCCAACCTTAACGCCGTCGGCGCCCGCTTCAACCAGAGCCAACGCCGCCGCTGCGGTGGCAATGTTGCCGCCGATGACTTGCACCTGCGGATAGTTTTGTTTAACCCAGCGCACCCGATCTAACACGCCTTGGGAATGGCCGTGCGCGGTATCGACAATAATCACATCGACGCCTGCTTCAACCAGTACGGCAACGCGTTCTTCGGTGCCTTGGCCGGTGCCGATGGCGGCGCCGACGCGCAAGCGTTCCTGTTCATCTTTGCAGGCCAACGGATAATCCTTGGCTTTTTGAATATCTTTGACGGTGATCATGCCGCGCAAATGAAAATCATCATTCACCACCAGCACTTTTTCAATACGATGTGTGTGCAGCAACGCCACCGCTTCTTTGCGGTCGGCATTTTCGCTGACCGTCACCAGACGTTCTTTAGGCGTCATGACTTTGGACACCGGCTCATCAAAACGCGTTTCAAAACGCAAATCGCGGCTGGTGACAATGCCGACCAACTCGTCGCCGTCAACCACGGGCACGCCGGAAATGTTCCGGGCGCGGGTCAGTTTAATCACATCGCGGATACTGGTGTCGGGCGACACGGTAATCGGGTCTTTAATCACCCCGCTCTCGTATTTTTTAACGCTGCGCACTTCACGCGCCTGCTGCTCGGCGGTCATATTCTTGTGGATAATGCCGATGCCGCCTTCCTGGGCAATCGCAATCGCCAGCCGGGCTTCGGTCACGGTATCCATCGCCGCCGCCACCAGCGGGATATTCAGCGTAATCTCCCGCGTCAGCTGTGTTCTCATGTCCACATCGCGTGGCAGCACAGTCGAGTGCGCAGGCACCAATAAAACGTCATCAAACGTAAGCGCTTCTTGAAGAATTTGCATAGACTGTACCTTTATATATCAGTAAAAATAACCGCGCATTATACGGCGAGTTGGCCTGTTTTTTGTAGCATTAAAATGCTAGCTTGGAACATAAGCCGTTGGCCGCTTGGAAACAGGCAGCTATTGAGGCAATGAAATTGCCCTCAATTCCTGCCTTGCGTGGGCTTAACTTAATCGCGCTAGGCGCTGGCATAAGTACGTTTTCGAACAAAGTCCGCCTGGAGTGTGCCGGATTTCGGACAGTGCGGCAAGTATCAGCCAAGCCTTACTTTTTTTTAGCTAATCTAACACGCTGGCAATATGCCAAACCGCTGAACTGCCTTTGTGAATAGGTAACTTCACATTAATGGGAGGATAAAGAGATTATCACCCCGAAGACCACAGAGGGCACGAAGAATGAAACTTCTTGATCTCTCCGGCAGATAAAATAAGTTTCAGTATCAAAACGTGAAAAATGGGGGGGTGCTTACCTACTGTATTTCACATAGGGCCGGTTTTCAGCAAAGCTTGCAAAATTTTAAAATTCCCCGTTCAATATACTCTCATGAACAGCCAACTGCCCCGCCATGAAAAAAAGACAAGCCCTGCTTAAAATGAAGAGGGGGTTGTCGGCGGCAGGCTCTGGGTGGCTAAAGGTACACAACGCTTTACCTCTTTCGGGGTTATATGTCCGCCACCCAAAAGAATGCCGTCAATGTTTCCGACGCCATAAAAATACCTTTTCCGGCAACATTTTTATTCCCCAGCGCTAACATGGGCTGTCGCTAAGTTAGGCCGAACAGTTACAATCTTTTAACTTCTCCCCATTTCATTTGATTTAGTGATCCATCATATTACGCGGGCAATGCGGCATCTTATTTTCTGGTCTTTAATCGCCGCAGCTGTCGGCTTGACCGGTTTACGCCTGTTATTGCTGGGGGTTGACCACTACAAGGCCGACTTGGCCGGGCATATCAGCGCGCTTATCGGCACACCGGTCACCATAGGCCATTTGGGCGCTAATATGCGCGGTTTTAATCCCCAATTAAAGCTGACCGACATTACCATTGCCTCGGTTGCGGCAGCCGAACACGAAAACCCCGCCATCCAGTTTAATGAAATACGCTTGGGCATTAATGTGCCGGAACTGCTGGCCAGCCGGAATGTATTGGCATCGTCGTGGGTCACGCTGGTTGGCGCCAAGCTGTCCATTAAGCGGCAAGCCGATGGCAGTATTGCTGTGGTCGGCTTAAAAGCGGGTGACGGACAACCGGAATGGCTGCTGCAGGGCGGAAAATACGAAGTCCTGCACAGCGAAATCACTTGGCTGGATGAAACCGGCAACAGCAAGCCGGTGTTGTTCGATGACGCCGCGCTGGCCATCATCAATGATGGCCAGCGGCATCGGTTGAACCTGTTGCTCAAGTTGCCGAAAAAAATCGGCGAAACCTTAAGGGTGTCGATGGACGTGAGCGGCAATATTTTTAAGCCTGCAAGCACCCAAGGCCGTGTTTATATCGACGGGAAAGCTGTTTTTTTGCCTGAACTGGTGGCGCTCTGGCAACATTCGGCCGGAAACCGAATCCAACTCAACTCCGGTAACGGCGATTTTGAAATCTGGGCCGACTGGCAGGAGGCGCAGCTGAGCTCAATAAATGTGGTGGCGCAGCTACAGAAAATGACGCTGGCCCGGCCGGACAAACAGACATTTCACATCAATGCCTTAAAGGCCCGCTTGCATGGTGCTATCAGTAATACTGGCAATAATACGGGCAAGCAGTGGCAGCTTGATGCCAGCGAGTTTGTGCTGGAAACCGGAAAAAAATGGCCTGCCGCTGTGTTTAGCGTGTCCGGCCAACATCAGGATGATAATACACTGACCCAGCTAGGGCTATTTGTTCAGCAAGCCGATGTTCAGGAAGCGTCGGAACTGGTGCGGTTTTTTGCCCCGCTGGCGGATGACCAGGCCAAGTTGTTGGCACAAGCGCAATTGAAAGGCACGCTGGAAGATTTTTCGGCATTTGCCGATCTGGAGTCGGCGGCACTCACCTTAAGCGGCCAATTTACCGGTATCAGTGTCGCACCGTTGCTGTCGGTGCCCGGCATCGACAACCTGAGCGGCCACATCAAGGGCAACGAAAAACAAGGTACGCTGACGCTGACGACCCACGATGCCAAACTGACGGCGCCGGGGCTGTTCCGGGAAACATTGCCGATTAACCGTCTGCTGGGTACGCTCGGTTGGCAGCAGGGTGACGACAACTGGTCGCTGTCGAGCCACAAGGTTGAGCTGGATTCTTCAAGCTTCCACACTGAAAGCCGCTTCCATATCGACATTCCGAAAGCCGATGAGCCGGTTTTTATGGATTGGCAAAGCGCCTTTACCGGTGCCGATGTGCGCGAAGTGCGCCGCTATTTGCCGACCGGCATCATGGATGAGGACGTGGTCGCTTGGCTGGATAATGCCTTTATCAGCGGACGCATGACGAACGGCGGTTTGCTGATTTACGGCAAGCTGAGCGATTTTCCGTTTGCCGATACGCCGGGCGTTTTTCAAGCCGTGTTTACCGGCGAGCAGTTTGAGCTGTCCTATGCGCCCGAATGGCCGCATCTGGTCGGCATGAATGCCGAAGTGCAGTTTTTGCAGGGCGGGCTTAACGTGAATATCCTGCAAGGGCGATCCGATATCGCCAGGGATGGTGTGTATGCCGCAAGCCAGTCGGGAACTGGCGCGGCGAAAGTCGTGATTAAACAAGCCGAAGTGACCATTCCATCGTTAAATAAAAGTCGGCAGTTGCTGGTTAAAGGCGAGGTTGAAGCAGGCATTGCCGACGCGTTAGCTTTTATGCAGCAGACGCCGTTACATGCCTCGGTGGACTCGTTGCTCGAAGCCATTACCCCGCAAGGCAATACCCGGGTCATACTGGACCTTAAAATTCCGTTGGTTGACGGCGCACCGACCAAGGTCGACGGTGCGGCGCACATGAAAGATGCGCGCTTGATGGTGAAATCGTTGGCACTGCCAGTCAGCAAAATTACCGGCGCACTCAAATTCAATGAACAGGGCGTTTATAGCGACACGATTCAGGCAATGGCGCTGGGTCATCCGCTGCAAGCCACTATCGCCAACACCGAGAACCAAGTCAGCATCAAGGTTGATGGACGTGCCGGAGTTAGCGGTTTGCAGGCGCAATTCGACCTGCCCTGGTGGCACATGGCCGAGGGCGAAACCGATTATCAGTTGCAGTTGGCCTTGCCTTATGACGACGTTGCGCCGGTGTTAAAGGTGGATTCGATGTTGTCCGGCATGTCGCTCGATTTACCGGGGGCGCTGGCCAAGACGCGGGAACAAAAAAAGCCTTTGTCACTGCACTTTAGCCTAAGTGATAAGCCCTTATTGCCACTGCTGTTAAATTACGACAATAAACTCAAAGCGGCGCTGCAACTGGATACCCGGCACAAGACCGTGCATTCAGGCCACATACTGGTCGGTGCAGGTGAAGCGGTGCAACCTGAGGAAGCCGGGCTGAAACTGGAAATCAACCAAGAACGTTTGGCGTTGCAGGACTGGCTGGGCTTGTCGGCTGCCGAAGATGCCGTGGATATCGTCAAGGAAGTTAAGATACATAGCCCCCATGCGCTGTGGAAAAAAGCCGATCTGGGCAGTTTCGACCTGCTGTTAAATCATAAGGGCGATTATTGGCTTGGGACAATAGACAGCACAATCGCCAAAGGCAGTATGCAGTTGCCTGCCGGCAACAAAAATACCGACAGGATCAAGCTGGCTATGACGCTGTTAGACCTTTCGGCGTTGAAACAGGCGACATCGAAAGACGCGGCACCGCTACCGGGCTTATCCCCAGAACAGGCACCGTTATTAACGCTGACCAGCGATAAAACGTTGTGGCAGTCGGTTGATTTGGGACGGTTGTCATTGGTAACCGAGCGCAGTCCGGACGGCATGGTTTTCAAACAGGCCGAACTGGCCGGTACACATCAAAAATGGGTCTTGTCGGGCGATTGGACATTTAGCGGAGGGCAATCAATAACGCATGTCCAGGGCAATCTGGACGTGCCGCAGGCCGGGCAACTGCTGGCAAAATTGGGGCTTAGCAAAGATTTGACCGAAACCAGTGCGGCCATTGATTTCGCCATCGACTGGAAAGGCACGCCTTATCAATTCTCGCTGGCGGGTATGGACGGCCATTTGAACATGAACCTCCAAGGCGGCCGTATTTTAAGCATAGAGCCCGGTTTTGGCCGGGTGCTGGGCATATTAGCCATGGCTCAGTGGATAAAGCGAGCGCAGTTGGACTTTAGCGATATTTATCAGGAAGGCTTGACCTTTAACAGCATCAAAGGTCATTTTGATTTGGCTAATGGCATTGCCTCGACACAAAACCTGGTCGTTGATGCAATTCCCGCCAAAATCGCCATCAGCGGCGACACCGACTTGATCAACCACAACGTTGACTATATCGTTAACGTGACGCCTAAAAGTGCCGATGCCGTGCCTATTGCTGGTACAATTATGGGCAAAATAGCGGCCTTGATCGGACGCTCTTTAACCGGTAAAGATCAGGAAGGCTTTTTCTTTGGCTCCCAGTATTTGGTCAAAGGCCCCTGGGACAATGCAGAAGTTATTCCCATGCATAAAAACGATGGCTTATTACAAAAAACCTGGAACGGTATCACCGGCTTTCCATGGCTAGAACAAGAAGAAAATACAGAGAGATAGATTATGAGTAGATGTGCAGCCATACAAATGGCATCAAGCCCCAATATCAGCGCCAATTTGCTGGAAGCCGAAAAACTGATTGCGGAAGCGGTTAAAGCCGGGGCAAAGCTGGTGGCATTACCGGAAAATTTCGCCTTAATGGGTGACCATGAGCGCGACAAAATCGACGCCAAAGAAGTCGATGGCTCAGGGCCAATCCAGACATTTTTGGCATCGGTGGCGAAAAAATACGCCGTTTGGGTGGTTGGCGGCACGATTCCGATAGCAGGCGACGACAGCAACAAAGTGCGGGCGGCTTGCCTGGTTTACAACGACCGGGGCGAACGCGTGGCGCGCTATGACAAGGTGCATTTGTTTGACGTCAACGTGCCCGGCAGTGACGAGGTTTACCGCGAATCCGACTCTATTGAACCGGGTTCCGGCTCACTGGTGATTGACACGCCGTTCGGCCGCATCGGCATTGCGGTCTGTTACGACCTGCGTTTTCCCGAATTTTTCCGCAACATGGGCATGGAAATCCTGATTATTCCATCGGCCTTTACCGCCGAGACCGGCGCCGCGCATTGGGAATTGCTGCTGCGCGCGCGTGCCGTGGAAAACCTGTGTTATGTGATCGCGCCAAACCAGGGCGGTTTTCACTTAAATGGCCGCAAAACCTTTGGTCACAGCATGGTCATCGACCCGTGGGGCGTGGTGCTGGACTGTTACAAAACCGGCGGGGGCTTCGTTTCTGCCGAAATAGATAAGGAACGGCTGGAAAAAGTACGCAGCGCATTTCCTGCCCTGAACCATCGCCGTTTCTTTTGTGAGTGATATGCGTGACCTTGTTAAAACTTTAATGCTGGGCGGTTTTTTGGTTTCCTGCACAACGGCCGACAACACACATTATCGGGATATTTCGACGTTGGAACGCCCGCCCGTTGTCGCTGCCGACAGGCCAAGCGTAGAGCAACGGGTGACTGACGACAGCGCCATCCCCAAAAAAACCGGTGTGAAAGGTTTGGGTGAAAAGGTTTACCTGACCACAACAACGCCGGTGCAACTGAAAATCAAGCAGTCTTTCGATCAGGCCTGGCATAGCGTGAATCAGGCCTTAATGCTAAGCGACATCAAGATAAGCGACCACGAACGCAGTAAAGGCCATATTTATGTCAATTACGGCTCGCGAGGCTTACTTGAAAAAGCCTTGGCTTTTTTAAGCAATGGGCGTAAAGAAACCAACTATCTGTTACTGATAGAAGAAAACGGCGCTGAAACCGCGATAACTGCGGCCATGAGCAATGCCAATGAACAAGGCCGGTCATCCGGCGATCAGGACGGCTATTACGATGCACCGGTTGACGCTTCAACGGAACTGTTGGAGATGTTATATAAAATCTTGCGCGATGATTTCGTAGGAAAATAAATGAGACGCAAGATGCAGGCGCCAAAGCAGCCTATCCAATAGCTTATGCTTTTTGTTAAGTGAGAAACAGACTGATATACAGACCAGGTTTTAAAAACCCGGAAGGTCTAACCTGCAACGCGTAGAAAAATAGAGCCCACGAAAGTTTCGTGTTTTTTCATGCCTTTCGTGGGCAATTTTCAGGTGTTTTCTTTTGAGGAAATAGTCTTAAGTAGTCATTCAAAAGTTTCTTAACAAACAAGTTGGGAGTAAAACAGCTGAAGCTGTTTTACCGCCAATAGCTAAAGCTATTGAACTCCAAGTGTAAAGGTTAAAAAAAATAGGCTTGCCTACTTATGTTTCCCATCCTGACCCTTAAACATTGAACCTTAATTTTAAATCTGTGAAAACATTAAACCTTGCAAGACAAGCCATTCTGACGCCTGCCGGTATCCAGGACAGCGATATTGAAAAAATTATGGGGCGCTTGCTCAGTTCCCCGGTGGATGCGGCGGATATTTACTTTCAGTCCAGCCATTTTGAATCCTGGGTGATGGAAGGCGGCATCATCAAAGAAGGCAGCCATAGCATCGAACAGGGTGCCGGTGTGCGCGCAGTCTGCGGCGAAAAAACCGGCTTTGCCTACAGCGACCGCATTGAATTGCCAGTGTTGCTGGAAGCGGCCAGCAATGTGAAAGCCATTGTCCGGCAAGGCCAAGACGCCAATCCCTTACAGTGCAAAGTCAACGCCAAAGCCGCTACCTGGCCGAACTATTATCCGGTACAAAACCCGTTAAAATCACTGGAAGACGCGCAAAAAATCGACTTGTTGCACCGGGTCGACAGCGAAACCCGCAAGCTGGACAGCCGCATTGAAGAAGTGATCGTCAGTCTGGTCGGTGTGCATGAGCATATTCTGGTGGCGCGGCAAGACGGTTCGTTGGTGGCCGATGTGCGGCCTTTGGTGCGGATGAATGTCACCGTCATCGTTGAACACAAAGGCCAGCGCGAACAAGGCAGCATGGGCGGCGGCGGGCGCAGCGATTACACTTATTTTGTCGACCAAGACACCGCGTTGGGCTATGGCCGCGAAGCCGTCAGACAAGCGCTGGTCAATCTGGACGCCATTGATGCCCCTGCGGGTAACATGACCGTGGTGTTGGGTTCTGGTTGGCCGGGTATTTTGTTGCATGAAGCCATCGGCCACGGCCTCGAAGGCGATTTCAACCGCAAAGGCACTTCGGCCTTCAGCGGCCGTGTCGGCCAGCGCGTGGCATCGGATTTATGTACCGTGGTCGATGATGGTACGTTGCCGGGACGGCGCGGTTCGTTAAGCATTGATGATGAAGGTACGCCAACCGAATGTACCGTATTGATCGAAAACGGCATCCTTAAAGGCTACATGCAGGACAACCTCAATGCCCGTCTAATGGGTGTCAAACCGACCGGTAACGGACGGCGCGAATCTTACGCCCACCTGCCGATGCCGCGCATGACTAATACCTACATGCTGCCGGGGCAACATGATCCTGAAGAAATCATCAAATCGGTGAAAAACGGTTTGTATGCCAAAAACTTCGGCGGCGGCCAAGTCGATATTACTTCAGGCAAATTTGTCTTTTCCGCCAGCGAAGCCTATTTGATTGAAAACGGCAAAATTACCCGTGCGGTTAAAGGCGCGACACTGATCGGCAACGGCCCGGATGTGCTTACCAAAGTGTCTATGGTCGGCACCGATCTAGCGCTGGACAGCGGCGTCGGCACCTGCGGCAAGGACGGGCAAAGCGTGCCGGTCGGCGTCGGCCAGCCCACCTTGAAAATTGACGGGCTCACCGTTGGCGGCACCAGCGTTTAGCCCAACGCCTCATTAACAACAGGTAAAAAGATAGCCACGAAGAATGAAATTTCGTGGCGATAATCTTTTTGCCTATGATTAATGGGAAGTTACCCCCGGTAAATGACTTTCGACTTGCCTCCAGACCCGACCAGCCCGCCAATAGTAAAAGCCGTTTCACCAAGCTGGGTCAACGTTGCAAGCGTTGCCGACTCATCTTCGGCGGCAACGCAAACAATCATGCCTATACCGCAATTAAAAGTTGTCAGCATATCCGGCTGCGAGACTCGGCCATTTTCCTGTAACCATTTGAAGATGGCCGGAAGCTCCCAGCTGGCAAGGTCGATATGGGCGTCAATCCCGGCCGGCAGTACACGCGGTAAATTTTCGGTCAAGCCGCCGCCAGTGATATGTGCCAGCGCATGTACCGGCACTTTGTCCAGCAACGCCAGCAATGGCTTCACATAAATTCGGGTTGGCTCTAACAGGGCGGCTCCCAAGGTTTTACCCTTAAAGGGGTCTGCGAGTGCCGCATTGCTGTGCCCAATAATTTTCCGGATTAAGGAATAGCCATTGGAATGGGGGCCGGACGAGGCAATGCCGATCAACTTATCGCCGACTTGGACTTTACTGCCGTCAAGCACTTTGCTTTTTTCGACGATACCTACGCAAAAACCAGCCAAGTCATACTCGCCATCGGCATACATGCCCGGCATCTCTGCCGTTTCGCCGCCGACCAGTGCAGCGCCTGCCAGCTCGCAACCTTTGCCAATGCCTTCGACAACCGCTGCGGCGGTGTCAACATCAAGCTTGCCGGTAGCAAAATAATCGAGGAAAAACAAAGGCTCAGCACCCTGAACGATAATATCGTTAACGCACATCGCCACTAGGTCGATGCCGATGGTGTCATGGATGCCCAGCTCATTGGCCAACTTTAGCTTGGTGCCCACACCATCGGTGCCGGACACCAAAATCGGCTGCCGGTAACGCTCCAGCGGCAGTTCAAACATTGACCCGAAGCCGCCTAGGCCAGCCATAACGCCTGGCGTCCTTGTCCTGGCAGCAATCGGCTTAATGCGTTCAACCAGTGCATTACCGGCTTCTATGTCAACGCCGGCGCCTTTATAATTCAGGCCTTCTTCATTTTGTTCGCTCAATGTGGTGTTCTCTTGCTAAAATTTAAAATTTCGATATTGTACAAGACATCATCAATTTTGTCTGAAGGATATGGGTATGTTATGTAAGCTATTGAAAAAATAATTAATCCAGCCGCCTGTTAGATGCAATAGGCAAGCCGGAACACGACCTACGACAACACAACGTTTTTTAAGGAGTGAAGCATGAAAACAACACATATATTTAGCCCTGTACTATTTATTGCAGCGGTATTATTTAACGGCACAACAAGTGCTTATGACGTCGGCAAAGTCGATGAAATGTGTAAAAAACCCCAATTTAGGGACTTTAGCCTCCCGGTCTATCAAGAGCCTGAAAAGACAGAAGTTCCGCCTGAATCGACGCTTTCTTTTATGGTTTCGCCTTGGGCCGACCCGGAAACCATCCTATTAACGGCCAAAAACAAAAAACTTGACTATACCATTGAAAGTAATAGCAGTTTTCATCGGATTAAGGCAAAACTGCCGGCCGAATTTAACGGTAATTTTGTCAGGATCAATGTCAAAGCGACAGCACTATTAGGCTGCTCAGATAAAACCGGATGGCTGGTTAAAGTAGCTGAGCAATAAAAATATGTGTGGAAACGATACAATTTGCATAACACCCCATTCCTCCAACCTTTACCCCCATGACCTATAACCAAGATTTTTTCACGCTGGCCGAGCAGTTAATTGAAGCCGGCCGTTTTATCGACAGCAAAGGCTGGGTACCGGCAACCAGCGGCAATTTTTCCGCACGGCTGCCGGACGGCAACATCGCCATCACCGTTTCCGGCAAACACAAAGGCCGCTTAGAACTGGCCGACATCATGCTGATCGATAGCGACGCCAACGCGCTCGACGGCAAGAAACCGTCGGCGGAAACGCGGCTGCATACTTCGCTGTACCAGCGTTTCCCCGCTGTCCAGTCAGTGCTGCACCCGCATTCGATTAACGCCACCTTGGTTTCGCGGCTATTTAAAGCCGAAATCGTACTGGAAGATTATGAGCTGCTAAAAGCGCTGTCCGGCATTGACACTCACGAAAGCCGGGTGGCGATACCGATTTTCGCCAATGACCAAAACATCCCGCGTCTGGCGCAACAAGTCGAGCAGTATATGGATACACACGGCGCGATTTACGCCTATATTATTGCCGGACACGGGCTGTACACCTGGGGCGGTTCGGTATCCGACACCTTGCGCCATCTTGAAGCGCTGGAATTTTTATTTGATTGCGAATTGCGGCTGCACGGAGCTAGAACATCATGAGCGCATTAACCGTTTACCCCGAACACCAGCCCGATCACGGCGACACAGTGGTCGAATTTGACGCCATCCAAAACCGTCTGAACGCCATCGGCGTACAGTTCGAACGCTGGACGGCCAACCGCGAACTGGCCGCTGATGCCGACCAGGACACCGTGCTTGCCGCTTACAGCGATTCCATAGACCGCCTGAAGCAGCAATACAACTTCCAGTCGGTTGACGTGATCAGCCTAAATCCCGAGCACCCGGACAAGGCCGCGTTCCGGCAGAAATTTCTAGCCGAACACACCCACGCCGATTTTGAAGTGCGCTTTTTCATCGAAGGACGCGGCCTGTTTTACCTGCATGTCGCAGATAAAGTCTACGCCGTGCTGTGCGAGCAAGGCGATTTGATCAGCGTCCCGGCAGGCACCACGCACTGGTTCGATATGGGCGAAAATCCCCAATTTAAATGTATCCGTTTATTCACCACGCCGGACGGCTGGGTCGCTGACTTTAGCGGCAGCGACATCGCCCAGGCCTTCCCGACCCTTGACCAATATGTGGCCGCGTTATCATGATTAAAGCCATCATCACCGACATTGAAGGCACCACTTCATCGATTTTATTTGTAAAGGACGTGCTGTTTCCCTACGCCCGCGCCAATCTGGCTGATTACCTGCGTAGCCATGAACAGGAGCCGCAGGTTAAAGCGTTGCTGGACGATGTTTGTAAAGAAGTCGGCTCAGCGCTGTCTACGGAGCAGATTATCAGTCAGCTGATACAGTGGATAGACGAAGACAAAAAAGCCACGCCGTTAAAATCGCTGCAAGGCTTGATTTGGGAAGCCGGCTACCGGCAGGGCGACTTTAAAGGCCATCTGTATGCCGATGCCGCCGAAAAACTGAAAGCCTGGAAAGCCGCCGGGCTGGATTTATATATCTATTCGTCCGGCTCGGTTTACGCGCAAAAACTACTGTTCGCGCACACCGAATACGGCGACTTGACGCCGCTATTTTCCGGCTATTTCGATACCCATATCGGCGGCAAGAAAGAGCGGCAATCCTACGACAATATTGCTGCCCAACTGGCGCTACCGGCACATCAGCTGTTGTTTTTATCGGATATTAAAGAAGAGCTGGATGCGGCCAAAGCCGCCGGTTTTGAGACTATCTGGTTAGTAAGGGACAGCGCGCCGGATGCCCAGGCCGAACATCCGCAGGTGAGCAGTTTCGATCAAATCAGCGTAGGGCAATAAGATAATGTTCTGAATAATTGTCCACGAAAAAACACGAAATTTTCGTGGGCTCTATTTTTCCACATGGGAGCGAAAAACACCGGATTAGGAAGCAATGATGACTATTGACCGGCCAAATGCCTTAATCTTAAACCTGTTAACCATAATGTCGCCGTGTAACAAGCCAAGCCCAACCCTATCCATTTCAGCAGATTGAGCACACGTACAGTAGAGCTCCAGTCATTCCACCAGGCGGTATCGACAAAATAAAAGAGACCTGCCGCCATGACGCCACTGGCCAGCGCTATCCTGGTAAAAAATAACCCCCCGCCTTTTGCCGGTTGATAGACCTTATCTTTATGCAGTTTCATTAACAACAACGCCGCATTAAAATAAGCGCCCAGGGATGTCGCCAACGCCAACCCCGCATGTGCCAGCGGAAAAACCAGCAGCAGATTCAACGCCAAACTGACCAGCAGCGCGTAAACCCCGTAGCGTACCGGCGTCTTCATATCGCCCCGCGAGCTAAAGCCCGGCACCAGCACTTTAATCAGGATAAAACCCAGTAAGCCCAGCGAATACGCCTTTAAGCTCAATCCGGCAAAATGCACATCGCTGACGCCGAATTCATTATATTGAAACAGCGTCGACAACATCGGCTCAGCCAACAGCACCAAGCCGATGGTGGCGGGCAAACCGACTAAAACCACCAGCCGCAACCCCCAATCCAGTGCGCTTGAAAAAGCCGCCATATCGTCCGCCGCATGGCTTTTAGATAAATTCGGCAAAATGACTGTTGCCAGCGCGATGCCCAGGATACCCAGGGGGAATTCCACCAGCCGGTCGGAATAATACAGCCAAGACACGCTGCCAACGGTCAAAAACGAGGCAATCAGAGTGTCCAGAAACAAATTGATTTGCGTCACCGAAACGCTAAAAATGGCCGGCAGCATCAGGTTGACAATGCGCTTGACACCGGGGTCGCTAAAGCCCAGCCTCGGCCTTGGCATCAGCCCTAAGCGCGCCAATGCCGGAAGCTGAAACAACAGTTGCACAACGCCCGCTGCAAAAACGCCCCAGGCTAAAGCAGTAACCGGCTCACTCATCAGCGGTGCCAGCCAAATAGCAGCGGTAATCATGCAGATATTGAGAAAAACCGGCGTTAACGCCGGAATCGCAAAGCGCCCGTGCGCATTCAAAATGCCCCCGGCGAAAGCCACCAAGGTAATGAAAAACAGATACGGGAAGGTGATTTGCAGCAATTGCACGGACAATTCGTACTGGCTTCCCTGCCCGATAAAACCCGGTGCCAGCAGCATAATCAATACCGGCGCGGCAACCACGCCGATCAAGGTAAGCGCCAACAAAAACACGGACAGCGTTCCGGCCGTTTTGTCGATAAACAGCTTCAATGCAACCGGGTTAGCGCGTTCTTTGTAATCGGACAAAACCGGCACAAAGGCGTGGGCAAAAGCGCCTTCGGCAAATAAGCGGCGCAAAAAATTGGGGATTTTGAAGGCCACGAAAAAAGCATCGGTGGCCGAATCTACACCGAACAGATGGGCAATCAACATATCGCGGACAAATCCAAGTAGCCGTGAAACCAGCGTCATGCTGCCGACAACGGCAGTTGATTTAAAAAGCTGCCTGCTCAATGCCCCCCCCTGTTTTGATGCATTAAAAATTGACAATAATAGCATTTGTGATGATAATGCACGGTTTAATTCACTTACCACAAGAATCGAGACACTATGGCTAATACAGCACAAGCTAAAAAGCGTGCGCGACAAGCGGAAAAAAGCCGTATTCGCAACGCAGGACAACGCAGCAACTTACGCACTTTCATCAAAAAAATTCTGGCCGCTGTTAAAGTTGGCGACAAAGAAAAAGCGCAGGCTGCCTACAACACTGCCGTTCCGATTATCGATTCAGCAGTGACCAAAGGCATTATCCACAAGAATAAAGCCGCACGCGGTAAAAGCAGACTGAACGCAAAAGTAAAGGCTATCGCTTAAGCGCTTTAACCTTACTGATAAAAAAGGCCGGACTCATTGAGTCGCGGCCTTTTTTATTGCCCTGCTTTTTTAAAAAATTGGAAAACGGATTCTGACAGACAAACATTGCCCATCAAGGGATATTATTTCCCGGAAACTGCTTTAATCAACACCATCGGTATTCCGCTATAACGCCAAGCTAAATCACCACCAGATTATCCCGATGTATCAGCTCCGAATCGTCGAAATAACCCAGCACAGCCTCAAATTCCGAACTGCTCTTACCCACGATTAATTGGGCATCGGCATGGCCGTAATTAATCAATCCGCGTGCAATCTCCAGACCGCCTTCATCCAGACAGGAAACCAGCTCGCCGCGCTCAAACCGCCCTGACACGGTTTTAACGCCAACCGCGAGCAGGCTTTTGCCTTCGTTTTTCAACATCCTGACTGCGCCCGCATCCAGAACCAACCGCCCTTTAACCTGCAACTGCCCGGCAAGCCAGCGCTTTCTCGCGACTAAGGGCTCAATGTCCGGCAATAAATGCGTACCCAAATCAGTCCCGGCAATAACAGCGGCAATCACATTATCGACCGCGCCCGCCGCAATGACCGTGGCCGCACCAGACCGCGATGCCAAACGCGCTGCCCGCACTTTGGTACACATGCCGCCCCGACCCAAGCCGCTACGGCTATCACCCGCCACCACATCCAGCCGACCATCGTTCACGCTGATTTCGGCAATGAGCGTCGCATCGGGATTTAAACTGGGGTCTGCGGTAAACAAACCTTGCTGGTCGGTCAAAATAATCAGCAAATCAGCTTCAACCAGATTAGCAACCAAGGCCGCCAGCGTATCATTATCGCCAAAACGGATTTCCTCGGTCGCCACTGCATCGTTTTCATTAATGACCGGCACCACACCCAGTTTAAGCAAGGTCAGCAGCGTGCTTCGGGCGTTTAAATAGCGCTGCCGATCCGACAAATCGTCATGGGTCAATAAGACTTGCGCCGCCTGCAGGCCATGCTGTTGAAAGTTATCATCAAACACCCGCACCAAGCCCATTTGGCCAACCGATGCCGCCGCCTGCAGTTCGTGCAAGGTCTTTGGGCGCACTTTCATGCCCAGGCGGCACATGCCTTCGGCAACGGAACCGGAAGACACCAGGATGACGTCAATCGACTGTCGCCGCAACCCGGCCATTTGTTCAACCCAAGCAGCTATTGAAGACTTATCAAGCCCCACACCGCCCTTGGTCAACAAAGAGCTGCCTATTTTGACGACAACCCGCTTAACGTTGGCAAAATCATTCCTGCTCACTTTTTTCCTGCCGTTGCTGTTCCAAAAAATTCATGATGGCGAACATCAGCTCTCGCGTGCCTTCGCCGTTAATGGCCGCAATTTTAAACACCGGCCCCGTCCATTCCAGCTCATCGACGATTGCCCGGCAATGCGGGTAGACTTCATCCGTAGGCAGGCGGTCGATTTTGTTCAGCACTAACCAGCGCGGCTTCGCGGCCAGCTCATCACTCCATTTTTCAACTTCATGGATGATTTTTTTCGCGGCCTGGACTGGTGAATCCATGCTTTCGTAAGGTTGGACATCAATCAAATGCAACAACAAGCCGGTACGCAGCAAATGTTTCAAAAATTGCAAGCCGAGACCCGCGCCTTCCGCTGCACCTTCAATCACGCCGGGAATATCGGCAATGACAAAACTGCGCAAATCATCGACACTAACCACACCCAGATTGGGATGTAGCGTGGTAAACGGATAATCGGCAACCTTGGGCGTGGCCGCTGACACAGAGCGGATCAGGCTGGATTTTCCGGCGTTGGGCATACCCAACAGACCGACATCGGCAATCAGCGTCAACTCCAGATTCAACCTGCGGTGCTCGCCTTCACTGCCTTTACTGGCTTTTTGCGGCGCCCGATTAACACTGCTTTTAAAGCGCGTATTGCCCAAGCCATGGAAGCCGCCTTGAGCGACCAGCAACGTTTGGCCGATTTTGGTCAAATCACCGATCACCTCACCCGTTTCCGCATCAGACACCAATGTCCCAAGCGGCACCGGCACATAGCAATCATCGCCTTTTCTGCCAGTACAATTGCGGCTCATGCCGTTCTGTCCGCGCTGCGCCCGATGCACCGCGTGATAGCGAAAATCGACTAGGGTATTTACATTCTCTGCAGCAATCAGATAAACACTACCGCCGTCGCCGCCGTCGCCGCCATCCGGGCCGCCCATGGGAATGTATTTCTCGCGCCGAAAGCCGATAGTACCATTGCCGCCATCGCCCGCTTCTACGCGAACTTCTGCCTCGTCAACAAATCTCATAAATCACATGCCGCCAAACTTCAAACTCAACCGATAAAAACAAAAAAAGCCCCGCCATAACAACGGCGGAGCTTTTTTAAGGTTGCCGGGATCTTACCCGACCTGACTGTAGCGCCCTATTACAGTGCGCTACAGCCGTCTATATTTATGCAGCAACGATACTGATAAATTGGCGGTTATTAGGCCCTTTGACCTTAAAAACCACTTTGCCATCAGCTGTTGCAAACAAAGTATGATCTTTTCCGCAGCCTACATTGTCGCCTGCATGGAACTTAGTCCCACGTTGACGCACAATAATATTGCCTGCTGTTACGCTCTCGCCGCCGTAACGTTTAACACCTAATCTTTTCGCATTAGAGTCGCGTCCGTTACGGGTACTACCACCCGCCTTCTTATGAGCCATTTGTAACTCCTAATATCTTAAGCAGAAATTCCAGTAATCTGGATTTCTGTATAGTACTGACGATGCCCCATTTGTTTCATATGGTGCTTACGTCTTCTGAATTTAATAATTTTGACTTTTTTATGCCTGCCTTGAGACAGGACTGTCGCTGTAACTTTGCCGCCTTCGATAAAAGGCATGCCGACCTGAACAGCATCGTCTGACTGAATCATCAGTACTTTATCGAATTCAATGCTGTCGCCTTCGCCTAGCTCCAGTTTTTCTATTTTTAAGTAAGTACCTTCTTCTACGCGGTACTGTTTACCACCTGTTTGAATTACCGCATACATCGGCGCAAGCTCCATCAAGCATTAATCTGTTTAAAGTGAACAAAAAATTATATTTATAAATCAAGCCCAAGTCAATCTAAATTAAACTGTCTCGCTAAATAGTGCGCCAAGATAACACAACTAAACCATTATCATCAACCGCCCCAGCTAATAGCGTGGGCGATTAATGTTTTATTCGGTTATAATAGCTGCCCAGACCTTTAGAAAAATCACCCAAAACCTATACGCAGCACGACATGATGGCATCGCATTTACAATCCTCCGCCCCCGCCCCCATTGATTTTGATTCAATTAAAAAATTGACTGCCACCGAGGCAAAAGCCGTCGACCAGCTGATTGTCAACGAGTTAAGTTCCGACGTTATCCTGATCAACCAGATGGGGCATTACATTGTCGGTAGCGGCGGTAAACGCTTGCGTCCGATGCTGCTGCTGCTGGCGGCGAAGGCGCTTGGCACCATCAGCAACAATCATTTGCTGATGGCGGCGGTCATTGAATTTATCCACACTGCGACATTGCTGCATGACGATGTGGTTGACGATTCCGACCTCCGGCGCGGCAAAGAGTCCGCCAATGCCGTTTGGGGCAACGCGGCCAGCGTCCTGGTCGGCGACTACCTGTATTCCAGCGCATTTGAAATGATGGTGCGCACCGGCAACATGCGGGTCATGGAAATCCTGTCGAAAACCACCACCGCCATTGCCGAAGGCGAGGTACTGCAGCTGTTAAACTGCAACAACCCCGAGACCACCGAGCAAAAATATCTCGAAGTGATTGCCCGGAAGACCGCCATCTTATTCAGCGCCGCAACCAAATTGGCCGCCGTCATTGCCGGTGCGCCCACCGAAACCGAACAAGGTTTAGCGTTATACGGCCAACATCTGGGCATTGCCTTTCAATTGATTGACGACGCACTCGATTACAAGGCCAGCCAGGACGAACTGGGCAAAAATCTCGGCGACGACTTGGCCGAAGGCAAGCCGACCTTGCCGCTGATTTACGCGATACAAAACAGCAACGAAAGTGAAGGTAAAATTATCATTGATGCGATCAAAAATGGCGACCGCGACGCCTTCAACGATGTTTACGCCATCGTCCAACGCACCAAAGCCATTGATTACACAGAACAACGTGCCGATGAAGAAGCGCAAAAAGCAATCAGCGCATTAACTGTCTTGCCAGAGTCTGAATACAAACAAGCCTTGATTTTATTGGCAAATTTTTCCGTCCAACGTAATTATTGAGCTAACCCTTAAGCAACGCATTATAAGTATGGGCTTTTTCCAGCAACAGGTTGTATTTGCGCTCAACCTTGTCCATCATCTCGGCTAAAAACTGCGTCACCTCACTGTTTTCAATGCCGTCGGCGGCCGCCAGCCAATCCTCCTCCAGCTCGCTGATCACATCGGTATCGACAATTTCGTCAAGCAGCGCGGCGGCCTCCGACTCGCTAACCGCCTTAACCAACTTATTAGCAACCAAGTTTTGCCGCAATAACTGCTGCACTGCCGCGACGGCTTGCGCGATTTCCTGGACTGTTTCATGGGCCGATTTAAGTAAGGCCAAATCTTCGGTAAGCAGCAAAAACTCATTTACCGCATCTTTAAGTTCATGTAAACAGCGCTGATGTTTAGCCTTAATTGTTTGCCGCATAACCCCATCCCATTAATTAAAAATGTGCTGATTATAAGCCAGATTACAGATTGTCGGCTGTTTTGGTTTCAGGAAATCAGTCTGGCTTAAAAGCAAATGCTTATCTGTGAATGGCGTAGCGTTCAGGTATACTGTGCGGCTTTTCAATTTAGCGGAACAACTATGAGACCTAGCGGACGTAACCCGGATCAACTAAGAGACATTAAATTTACCTGCGGTTTTACCAAACATGCGGAAGGCTCTGTGCTGGTTGAATTCGGCGATACCCGGGTGCTGTGTACCGCCAGTGTCGACCGCAGCGTGCCCCGATTTCTAAAAGGCAAAGGCGAGGGCTGGCTTACCGCCGAATACGGCATGTTGCCGCGTTCGACCCACAGCCGGATGGGGCGCGAAGCCAGTAACGGCAAGCAGGGCGGGCGCACGCTGGAAATTCAGCGCCTGATTGGCCGCTCTTTACGTGCGGCGATTGATTTAAAGGCGCTGGGCGAACACACCATTATGATTGATTGCGATGTATTGCAGGCCGATGGCGGAACGCGCACCGCGTCGATTACCGGCGGTTTTGTCGCGCTGTCGCTGGCGGTGCAAAGTATGCTCAAACGCAAGCAAATCAAGACCAATCCGCTGCACGGGCAGATTGCCTCGGTTTCGGTGGGCATTTATAACGGCGTGCCGGTGCTGGATTTGGATTATGCCGAGGACAGCAATGCGGAAACCGATATGAATGTGGTGATGAACGATGCCGCCGCGTTTATCGAAGTGCAGGGCACGGCTGAAGGTCATGCGTTCAGGAAAGAAGAATTGGACGCGATGCTGGAATTGGCAGGCGTCGGCATAAAAGAATTGCTGGAAAAACAGCGTTTCGCGATAGAAAACCACCCATGAGTTTTGCAGCTTTAAATAAAATCGTCCTGGCCAGCAGCAATCCCGGCAAAATCAGGGAAATTCAGGCGCTGCTGGCGGCTCATCCCATCGTTGCGCAGTCTGAATTTAATGTGCTTGACGCCGAAGAAACCGGTTCTACGTTTGTCGAAAATGCGATTCTAAAAGCGAGGAATGCGGCCTTGCATTGCCGGTTACCGGCGATAGCCGATGATTCAGGCTTGGTGGTCGATGCGTTGAACGGCGCGCCCGGCGTGATTTCCGCGCGCTATGCAGGCATTGGCGCCAGCGACCGGGACAATGTCGACAAGCTGTTGCGCGAACTCGATGGCGTCCCCGATGCACAGCGCACGGCGCGCTTTATTTGTGTCGTGGTGTTTATGACAGATGCGCAGGATCCCTGCCCGGTCATTGCCCAAGGCGTTTGGGAAGGGCGGATTTTGGATCATACCGTCGGCGAAAATGGTTTTGGTTATGACCCGGTATTTTGGCTGCCCAGCCATGATTGCACCTCGGCACAATTACCGGCGGAGGTTAAAAACGCATTGAGCCATCGAGGGCAGGCGTTAAAAACGCTAACAGCCTTAATAGCAGCCAAAGAATCTGCCTGATGGAAAAAAATAAATAGAATACGGATGCCAACAGTAGGCGCTTTAGGCGGCACGGGTTAAAAGCACAGCCTATTTTAAAACCTCCCGTGTAAATCCGTCCTATCTGTTTGATCCGTGTTCTATTAATAGTCGCTGGGGCGTGACTTTTTTCGAGCCTTTCCCGGACAAAATGATTTTCTAAGTTGATGAACACATTACTCCCCATCGCCCAGCAATTTGCCAGCGGCGTTAGCGCGATAACGCCACTCGGCAACGGCTTGATTAATGACACTTATCGGGTGACAACAGCCTCGGCGCCATTTGTGCTGCAACGCATCAACCCTGCGGTTTTTCCCGCTCCTGAGCAGATCATGGCCAATCTGGCAACGCTGAACCGGCATGTTGCACAAAAAAATGCGGCCTCGGTCAGGCTGCAAATCCCGGAACTATTAAAGACGCTCGATAACAACCTGCTTTATCAGCATGAAAACGGCGACTGCTGGCGCGCGTTAAGTTTTATTGCCGATAGCGAAAGCATTGAAACCATTGGCACTATCGGCGACGCGGAACAGGTCGGCTCTGCGCTGGGGCGCTTCCATCGTCTAATCAGCGACCTTAATCCCGCCCTGTTGCATGACACCCTGCCCGGTTTTCATATCACGCCGGACTATTTGCATCAGTATCATCAACTTGAGCGGCAAGCGGTCAACGCCGACGAGCGTTATTGCACTGATTTTATCGCCCGCTTCGAGTTTATCGCCGATGACCTGGAGACAGCGAAACAGCAGGGTTTATTGTCTTTACGGGTGATCCACGGCGACCCCAAATTAAACAACTTCCTGTTTGAACAACGCAGCCGGAAAATCATCAGCCTGATCGACCTGGACACCGTCAAACCGGGTTTGGTGCATTACGATATTGGCGATTGTTTACGCTCTTGCTGCTACCGCCATGACCCGGTGACATTCGATCTAGCTATTTGCAGCGCCCTGTTGACCCGCTACCTAAACGAAGCGAAGGCGTTTTTTACCGAACACGATTACCACGCTTTATATCCCGCCATCCGCTTGCTACCTTTTGAATTGGGCCTTCGTTTTTATAGCGATTATTTGCAAGGCAACCGCTATTTCAAGGTTACCGAACCCCGGCAAAACCTACGCCGTGCCGCCAACCAATTCCGTTTATGTGCAAGCATCATGGCGCAGGAGCAGGCGCTTAAAGATTTGATTTCGCGCTTACAAAAGCACCGGATTTGAAAAAAAACGTAACGGCCCATCTCTTTATTTTTCGCCCGGCCAATTCCAACCCAGGCCTTGCGCTACCGCCATAAGTTACGCAATTTTACTGATTGCCAGAACCACCCGACTCGTCTACACTCAAACGCTCGGTTTTTTTATCCTGCCGCCTGAGCCTAGACTAGAATACTGACTACACGATAATAAAAATAATGCCCCGTTCTCACGCTTGATCAGGAGGTTTACCATGCGCCATGCCTTATTGCTAACACTGATGTTAACTGTGCCGCCGGCCTATACACTGGCCGACGATGCGCCCACTACGACGACCGATGACAACAATCTGTTAGGTTTGCCGCCAGTGCCGATACCGGCGAACAACCCGCAAACGCCAGCCAAAATTGCCTTGGGCGATAAGCTGTTTCACGATAAACGCTTTTCTGTTGACGGCACGGTCAGTTGCGCAAACTGTCACGATGAAAAAAAAGCCTTTACCGACGCCCTGCCGGTTTCGGTTGGGCATAACGGTTTGACCGGAACACGCAATGCGCCAACCGTGCTTAACGCCGCTTTCAACCCGTCGCAATTTTGGGACGGGCGCGAACCGGATCTTGAAGGCCAAGCCAAGCAGCCATTGGTTAATCCGGTTGAACACGGCCTGTCCGACCATCAACAAGTCCTCGAAATTATCCGTACCGACCCCGATTATCTGGCCACTTTCCAAAACGTCTTTAATGTCAGTGCTAAAAGCCTGACCATCGACCATGTCGCCCAAGCCATTGCCAGTTTTGAGCGCACCTTGGTTGCCGGTAATTCGCCGTTCGACCGTTATATTTTCAACCGCCAAAAAGACGCGCTAACTGCCGCTCAAGTGCGCGGCTTCGAGCTGTTCATCGGCCAAGGCCGCTGCGTTTCCTGCCACACCATCGAGCAAGATCACGCGCTGTTTACCGATGGCCGCTTTCACAACATCGGTGTCGGCATCAATCAAATCCAGCAAGACGTGCCACGCTTGGCGCATGCTTTTTTGGAAGCCAAAAACAAAGGCGGCGATGTCGATGTGATGGTGTTGACCGATAAAAAGTCGTCGGAATTGGGACGTTTTGCAGTGACCGATGAGCTGGGCCAAATCGGCGCATTCAAAACGCCGACTTTACGCAATGTCGAGCTGACCGCACCTTATATGCACGACGGCAGCCTGCTTACGCTGAAAGAGGTGATGGTTCATTACAACAATGGCGGCGCAGCCAAAGCGGATGAGCCGGTCAACGCTTTTTTGAGCGGCGGCATCCGTCCTCTGGGTCTGAACGATGCGCAACTGGATGATTTGGTGGCTTTTATGAGCGCGCTGACGAGTTCGAAATTGACTGCAAAACCTGCCCAAGCGGCTCACTGAAAGAGGAATTCGCCATGAACAGCATCAATAACAGCCGCCGTAATTTCATTAAAAACACCGGTGCTTTAGCCCTCGGCGCAACCTTGCCCATCAGTTTGGTTGAACTGGCCTTTGCCGACAGCAGCGAAAATTTCACCTTTGCCTATATTTCCGATGCCCACATCCAACATATTAAAGATAACCGTTTCGTCAGGAACTGGGATCGCGGCCTGATCCGCGCCGTTGCCGAAACTAACCTGTTGACACCCAAACCCGATTTTGTCATGTTCGGCGGCGATCTGGCGCAACTGGGCAGCAAGCCCGAACTGGATCATGGCGCGGAAATCCTGTCGGCGCTGCATGGCGATGTGCGTTATGTCATGGGCGAACATGATTATTACTTGGACTTGGGCGAATACTGGCAAAAATTGTTCGGCCCGCAATACTACAGTTTCGACCATAAAGGCGTGCATTTCGTGGTGCTGAACAGCATCAAGACTTTTGATGATTGGACGTTCAAGCGCTGGCCGACCGCTGAACAGCGGATGCTGGAAATGGCCGGGCTCGACAACCCGAACGGTTCGCCGTTCATGGTCGGCGACGAGCAACGGCTGTGGCTGAAAAAGGACTTGGACAAGATTAAAAAAGACACGCCGGTGGTGGTGTTTTCGCATTCGCCGTTGCAGAAAATCTATAAAGGCTGGAATTTCTGGACTGAAGACGCCGAGCAGGTTCAGGCGCTATTAAAGCCGTTCAACAAAGTGTCGGTCATTTACGGCCATGTCCACCAGATCCAATACAACCAAATCGGCAACATCAGCTTCAATTCAGTGATGGCAACCGCCTGGCCGTGGCCTTATCCGCAATCTTATGCGCAAGCCGAGCAATATCTGCCAAAACTAACCGTGCCGATGAACCGCGCCGATCCGTTTTTTGAACGCGACGCCACCGGCTGGCAGTTTATCAACATCGCCAATGGTAACGCCGACCTGAACTTTACCTTGTATGACAACAGCAGCCGCATTGTCCGCTACAACAAAAAACTGAAACGTCCCGAAGATGCCGTATATCAGGACGAAAAAGCGCGGATTATCCCGCAAACACACTATTAGCCGCCGCACAGGAGCGAAATCATGACGACTTATCAACAAACAGCAATGGCGCTGTGTTTAGCGTTTACGGCCACCGGTTCGGCGTTGGCCGATGAATTCAGCGCTGCCGAGGTGCAGCGCTGGCAGCAGCAGTTTATGACGGTTGTGGCCGAAGGCCGGGAATTATGGACTAGCCCTAAATTGGGCAGCAATACTGTCGCTTGCGCCCAGTGCCATCCCAATGCCGCGAATACGCATCCAGAAACTTATCCGAAATTTCAAAAACAACTCGGCAAAGTCGTGCCGCTGTGGGAAATGATCAACTGGTGCCTTAAAAATCCGCTGGAAGGCCAGCCGTTAGCCGCTGATGATCCGAAAATGACCGCATTACAGGCATACATTACTCATGAACGGCGAGGCGTGAAACTGGAACCGGGTAAGCACTGAAACAGTGCGCGGCACCCGTTATTTTTGCGCTTTTTTCAGCTTTTTAAGGATACTTTGGCCGATAGCGTTGGCAAAGTCGTCAATATTTTCATAATCTTGCTCTTGGGCGAAATTGACGGCTGCCATCACCAATTTTTTAGTCGCCGCTATTTCCTCATGCGACCTGCCGCAGCCTTCGCAATGCGTCCCTTCGTAAGTACATTTATCGATACATGGGCTAAATTTCATGCTATTTCCTGTCAGTGTTATGCTTGTTATGTGTTTTTGAAACGGCCCGCACGCGGCATCAATCAAAACATGACCGCCTTTTGCGGCCAACGTTTTTATCATACCAAAAACACCTAACCTTTTATATTTAAGCGCGCCTTATTGTTCTTGGCGATGGTTCTGTTTTGTCGGCTTGCCGGTCACCACGCCTTTAAATGCCCATTACTAATGCGTCAAAAAATGCTGACTTATACATAAATCACATGGTATATTTTCGAGTGAAATCAATGGGGATATAGAAAAATAGAGGCAACTTCCCATAAAATGATTATCACCACGAAGGCCTCCGTGACCTTCGTGGTGAATAAAATACTTTCAATGACTATTCAGTGTTTAGTTAGTTTGAGATGTTGCCTGCGGGCAACAGGACGTTACAAAATAGACTTCGGGAACGCCATAATATTTTTGCGCCTTTCGTGAATAATTTTTTGTTATAGACTTTCAGATAAATAACTTCCATGTCATCTACATAACATGGATTGATTTTAAAGGTCTTTTAGCTGGTGAAGTTGGAAATTTAATATCTGAACGTCTATATAACCTTTTCAGGAAATCACCTAATTTAAAACGCATGCCGACTTTAATCATCACCTTGCTATAGAGAGACACTAAAAATGAAGAAAAAACGTTTTTCATCCTATTTGATGACTGGAAAAGTCGCGTCCATGCCTTTTATAAACAGTGGCTTTGCTGATGTTGTACCGTCTTACACCGATGTTTTAAGCGCAAACGCATCCATTATTGAAATGCCGGCCACCGGTGTGCGGTTATACAAAGTAAGCGAAGATGTTAATACGTATGGAGGATATGACGCCGCGCTATGCTCTACAGCGATACCAACGACAATGAATATTGTCGTCACCGGCGCCAAGCCTGGTAATATCGTCTATTTGGTAGCTAGCTCGAACAAGGATGACGGCACCTTCCAAGCCCTCAGCCCTAAAATACGGATTGGCTCGGAAAACTTTACCATCGTCAGTTCATTCAGCTTGGGCAATATTACGCATGGGGAAGAAGCGGGCAGTTTTGCTGAATCAATCTCCCCTACATCCATACCTGTTGACATTAGTAAATTGCAACAAAAAAACTTGTTTAATAACGGCAAGTTTTATTTGCAAGCTGTGATTTTGTCCACATGGGATGAGGCCTCTATGTGGCAGACTGCGCGGTTTTCAGAGCTGGATGAAGTTGTGGTCACCATGGCAGGCTGCCCCAGCAATTCGACCTATGGCGGTTCAGCTTATGGCGGTTCCCCTTATTGAGGCGCTTGTCATTAACGTTCTGCCGGGTACTTTGCCCGGCAATATCTATACTGGCAGCAGCATCACCATCCGGCATGTCCGACCCGCCGATATGGCCATCTTGCATGGTTGGCTAAAATCACTTGAATTTTCGTTTTATCGTCCCTGTTTGGGCGAAACCTGTCCTGGCATCACGGATTTGGTTGAACGTATGTCCACTGTAGGCCAACTAAGCCCGTCTTTGGAAATTGAAGTGTTGGTAGAACACCGTCCAACGCAAACGCCTATAGGTATCATGTCATTGTCCGGCATCGACCATTTCAACCGCAAAGCTGAATTCTCTATTGGTTTTGTGCGCGGCCTGGGTACCCGTTGCACCATGGAAGCGCTGCATTTCGGGCTGGAGCAGGCATTTTCTGTGCTAAACCTGCGTAAATTGGCATTTTATGTGGTTGTCGGCAATAGCCGCGCCCAGAGGTTCATGGCGCATTGGCATATCGCAGAGGAGGGGTTGTTGCGCGAGGAAGTGCTGCTTAATTCAGGTAAAACATTGGATTTACAACGCTATGCTTTGCTACGCAACGACTGGGAAAACAGTGGCCTGCGTAGACGGCTGCAACATCTGGTTCCGCTCGTATCATGACATTGGAAAGGACTCTTGTCTTCGCCCCGCATCCTGATGACGAGATTATCGGTTGCGGCGGCTATATCGCTTTAAAACGGCTCGAAAAAACTGCTGTGCGCGTTATCGTGGTCAGTGATGGCGCGCTGGGTTTATCGTCGAACCAGCGGCAGCATTCCGGGTTACGGCAGGAAGAAAGCCGTCTCGGCTTGGCAACGCTGCAGCTTGATGATGTGCAATTTTGGTATTACCCCGACGGCGCCATCCCGCTTAATGGCGCTATCATTGCCGCTTATACGCAAGCCGTTATTGACTTTCGGCCTACCCGTATCATGCTGCCGGCACCTAGTGAAGCGCATCCAGACCATCGGCGTGTTACCCGTGGCGTTATCCGTGCGTTGGAAGGGAATTGGGCAGGTGATTTGTGGTTTTACGAAACCACAAAGCCCACGCCGTTTATTAATACAGTTATCGACATTTCGGCAACTATCGCAACTAAATTGCAGGCGCTTTCAGCCCATGCCTCGCAACTGGCGCAATATGATTATGCCGGACATTGCGATAGCTTGGCGCAAATGCGCGGCATCGCTTCAGGATGGTCACGCGGCGAAGCCTTTTTGGTTTTTCCTTGGGACGGTTCGCCGCAACATTTCTTTGAAGCGCGGCCACTGATTTCAGTGGTAGTGCGCGCAGACGACGGGCAAATCTTGGCACATGCCCTCGCCAGCTTGGCCGCTCAGGAATACGACCAGATTGAGGTGGTGTTGGTATGGTTTGGCAACAATGCCCCCGACCTTTCTGCTGTCGGCATTTTGGATATACGCGTGGTCAGCGGAAAAAGTAACCGTGGCTACAACCTCAATCTCGGCATTGCCCACGCACGCGGCGAATATATCGCGTTTCTCGACCAAGACGACATCATTTACCCTGAACATTTGGCCTTGCTGCTTGCGGAAATACAAGGCCGCGCCCACGTAGATGTGGCCTACAGCGGTTGCCGGGTGGTTTCCTGCCGCCGCCATGGCGCAATGGTCGAAGTCACCGGCGAAGTGGAAATAATGAACCGGGCGGTTGACGCGTGGCGCCTAATGATCGGCAATGCCATTCCCAACCATGCCTTGTTGTTTCGTGCGCAAACATTTCGTACCCTGCATTTTGACGAAACCCTGGATGCTTATGAGGATTGGCAATTGCTGGCGCAATTGGCTTTGGACGGATACCGTTTTGCCCATGTTGACGAAATCACTTGCGAATACCGCCTGTATACCAAAGATGGCTCAATTACCTTGCTGCAAGCCCATCGCGAGAAAAACTATTTCGGTTGGGAAAACCGTGTTTATGAAGCTATTGCCAAACAATTTAATGCGGTGCATTTGAAAACGCTGGCCGCTGCTGTCGCACAGCTGGAAAAGAGCGGACAGGATTTTGCTGCCCGTTTGCATAATGCCACGCAGCATATCGCAAGGCTGGAGGCGCAGTTAAGCGAAAAGGAAGAGTGGCAAGATTTGTTGCGGCGGTCACTGCCTGCTGTCGGTATCGACAAAGTAGGCAAGCGTGGGTTGGCCCGGCTGATCGGCGAAAAGCTGGCAACAAACACGCTTTTTTCACTTATCATGCCTGTGTATAACACACCGGCAGAGCTGTTGTCCGAAGCGCTGGGGAGCATTATCGGGCAGAATTTTCCCGGATGGGAGTTATGCTTGGTGGATGATGCCTCCACAGACCCAGATACGTTAAAAGTGCTGGATGATGTCCGTAGCTCATTGCAGCATAGCGGCAAACTTCAGTTTAAACGGCGGGCTGTCCGGGGCGGAATTGTCGCGGCCAGCAACGGTGCGCTGGCGCTGGCTAGCGCCCCTTATGTTGCTTTTGTCGACCACGACGATGTGTTGCATGAAGATGCCTTGCTTGAAATTGCTTTGGTGCTTAAACAAGAGCACCCATACAAATTGATTTATACCGACAGCACCATGATCGACTTGGCAGGTAGGCTGTTACATGTTTACCGTAAACCGGACTGGGCACCGGAAACCCTGCTGCACCATAATTTCATCAACCACCTTACGGTGCTGCAACGTGATTTACTGACTCAACTGGGTGGCCTGATGCAGGCGTATGAAGGCGCACAAGACTGGGATATGCTGTTGCGCGTCACCGAAAAACTGGAGGCTACAGATATCCGCCATATCCGTAGCCCGCTCTATGCTTGGCGGGCTGCCGAACAATCAATAGCTTACCGCTCGTCAGCCAAACCGGCGGCCTTTGCTGCAGGCCAGCGTGCCGTTTTGGCGCATTTGCAACGAAAAGGTTTAAAACAACCGGGCTGCACCGCCAACCCGAACGGGGCGGGTGTTATTTGTACGTGGGATAGCGAGCCGCAAAGCGTGGAAATTATTATTCCTACCCACAATAATCTGGATGGGTTGAAAGTCTGTATCGACGGGATATTAACGGCAACTGATTATCCACAAGCCAAAATCACTGTCATCGCCAACCGTTGTGAAAATCCGGAAATGCGTGCTTATCTAAAGCACTTGGTGGTGGATCGCGGCATTAATCTGGTTAATGATGGGCGCCCTTTTAACTGGGCAGCACTTAACAATACCGTTGCGCGGCATAGCCATGCGGATCTGCTGTTATTTATGAATGACGACGTGGAAGTCCTGAGCCCGGACTGGCTCACCTCAATGGCACGCTATGCCGAAATCGAGGGTGTTGGCGTGGTCGGCGCCACCTTGCGCTATCCGAATGGCGAATTGCAGCATAATGGTGTCCATACCGACACGGTGTCGGTTGCGTCCAATATGCATAGCTTCGGCTGTTATGGCGAGCTGTCCGTTACGCGTAACGTTGCGGCTGTGACCGGTGCATGCCTTCTGGTTGCGCGGACTATTTTTAACGGGCTAGGCGGTTTCGATGAACGCTTCGCTGTTAATTACAACGATGTCGATTTTTGTCTGGCGGTCAGAAATGCGGGTTACCGGATTGTCCAACCGAACGATGTGTCACTGATACACCATGAATCGGTTAGCCGTGGTGTTATAGATAACGCCGAGAAAAAATTGCAGTGGGAACAAGAAGCCGCCTTAATGCGCGATAAATGGGGCGCTTTTCTGGCCGACCCTTATGCGTCGGAATATGAAATTTACGCACAGGGCTCACGCATTCTTCATGTCAGCTAGTTTTCTCATACGCCCCGCTGTGCAGAGTGACGAAGCGCCGATATTGGCGACTTTCAACCATGTTTTCAGGGATAACCGCAGCAAGGCGGCCTGGCAATGGATTTACCAAGGCAATCCTGACAGCAGCCAAAGCATGGTATGTTTTAGCGGCGTCGGCGAAGTTGTTGCGCATAGCGGCGCGTCCTTTCATCGCGCCGTTTATCAGGGTAAAACCGTAAAAATCGGGCAAGGCCGCGATTCATTCAGTCATCCTAAATTTCGTTCCGTAATGCGCGGGCGTGCCGGTTTATTCGCGCAAACAGCGCAGTCATTATTTATGCAACACGGCGCAGCTGAAGGCGTGGCGTTTTATTATGGCTTCCCCTCATCCAGGGCTTGGCGTCTTGGCAGTAAGTTATTGGATTACCGTGAAGGCAGTAACTGGGGGCGCTTCCGCTACGATAGCCGGAAACTGCTGCCCGATTTTGGCACTAGCTATGGCGCATTGGCGACTACTGATGAATTTGGTGAAGCATTCGACCGGCTTTGGCTCCGCCGCGAAAAAAATGTGCAGGCTGCTGTTATCCATGATAGCCGCTTTCTTTCCTGGCGTTTCCCTCTGCATTTAAAACATAGTTATTGGGTGTGGATGTTTACACCCTATCTGGCGGAAGAAATGTCAGGTTACGTGATTTTTTCGCGGCGCGGCCACACGGCCATGTTGCTGGATTTGCATTTGCCGACCCAGCCCAGGCACTGTTTTGATTTCTGGCGACAAATCGTGGACAAGCTACGCTGGCACGGTATCGGCCAAACCGAAACCTGGTTGTCACTGAACCACCCCGATCTTGCCAAGTTGCGCGAAATCGGCTTCAACCCATGCGCCTTGCCCGAAGACATAAAATTCGGCTTTCGCGTATTCGATGGCGGCCCGGATTGGGCTTTACTGAATCAAAGTTTTTGCTTTACCATGGCCGATTCAGACCTTTATTGACAACACATCAGTGTTTATTTTCCATCATAAGGTTAAAACCACCGGCTTCAGGCAGGTTAGCTTCAGCTGGTAATTTGAGGTGTGTCATGGACTACAGGTATCGCAGCCGGATCAAAGGTAATACGGCAAACCGACTGTTCGAGGAGATATTGGGTGCAACATTTTTGGGCGCGAGGATACTTCTGCGTCACAGTTGGGCAGATGAGGGAAGAAATGATTAAACAATATTTGGAGCATCATTTTGAGCCTAATCCGAACGATGAGTTTAAGATGGGGCCACCCACCATAAGACGCGTCGTTAAGGCGACGCGTATCCGGACTTCCAGTCCGTAACGTAAACCCACCAGCTTTAGCTGGTGGTTGTTTATTTTTGATCTCACCATTTCGCCATCAAAATGGCGTATTTTTAGCACGCCATTTTGATATTTCATTTCTGAATTTTAAAAGTTAACTTTAAACCCAGCTTGTACAAGACGCGGTGCGCCTGGCAAAATTCCGCGTGTGCGATCAACGACATAATCTTCATCAAGCATATTTTTCAATGCGACAAAAATATCGGTGTTAATGGGCTTGACGTGATAAGTTGAAGAGAAATTCACCACAACATAATCATTGATTTTGCCAATTTGACCATTTCCATTTGCGCTAGCTTGTCCAGTATTTGCAAAATCACTGAATTGATCCCCCACAAAAACCGTTTCAAAATGCATATCAAAACCGCTTGGATGTGAATAGCCAAACGTTGCCGTTAGCGTATGCTCTGGCGAATAAGGTAAGCGATTACCCACTGCCGTACCTGGTACAAATCCTCCTGTTTCGCTGCAAGCTGTCGATACCGCGCAACGAAAAGCTGAAGTCATTTCAGCATTAGCAACCCAAGTGTAGGCAGTTTGCAAATAGACATTGTGATCGCTGTTAAATAATTCACCAAAATCTTGACGGGCTAATAATTCAATACCTTGATACAACGCTTTGCCTGATGCAATAGGTGTATTGCCGCCTGCAATACTACCGACAGCATTTTGATTTTGAAAATCTGCGTGAAATAACGCACCATCAAATTTTGCACCAACATAAGGTTTAGTGCGAACACCTAATTCGTAATTCCAACTTTGTTCTGCCCCCACATCAACAATCGTTCCATTATTATCGATTGAATCTTCAACACGCGGTGGCGCAAAACCACCGTGAAAACCAAAGAACGTGGTAATCGCGTCATTTGGATTGTGTGTGATACCAAACGCTGGTAATACCGCAGTTTGTGTCATGTCACCTGATTTGTTATTGAGTAAATTTGCTCTGCGAAATTCCATGTGCTCAACGCGTACACCAGGCGTTAACCCCCAATCGCCCAAAATAAAACGATTTTGAAAATAACCTGAATACGCATCGGTTTCGCGGCTACCCACTTAAAACGGGACAAAACGCAGAACTAGCCACGGTATATCTGTATCATTAGTTAATGACAAAAAAAACAGAACGACACAAGCTATACGCGCGGCTAGCAGAAGCATTGTCACTGAGATTGGCAAAATTGGC